>JANXQJ010000165.1 GCA_025356865.1 Deltaproteobacteria bacterium
TCGACCGCTATTTCCGCCCGGTCGTCCTGCTGAGCATCGACGGAGCCGAGGCGACCGGTTCCTGCCGCAGCATCGGGGGATTCCCGATCGTGGACGCGCTCGACGGACTGGCGTCCCTCCTGACACGGTACGGCGGCCACAGCCAGGCCGCGGGGGTTTCGCTGCCGGTGCGCAATCTCACGGCCTTTCGCGAGGGGTTGTCTGCCGCCGCCCTTGCGGCTGCGAACGGCAACGGGGGCACCGCACCCGACATCGAGGTCGATGCCGTGGTTCGCCTCTCCGACGTGACCTTCGGCCTGATCGACGAGTGGGAGCGGATCCGTCCGTTCGGGATGGGCAACCGCGAACCGGTCCTTCGGGCCGACCGCCTCCGGGTGAACCGGGTACGCCCCTTCGGTCCCGAAGGCCGGCACATGAATTTCGAAGTCGAAAGCAACGGCTGTCGCCTGGAGGTGTCCGCTTTCAACCGGACCGCGGCCGGCGTTCAGCCAGGCGCGGTGCTCGACCTGCTCTTCACGCCCCAGCTTTCGGTTTTCCGGGGCAACCGGTCGATCCGCCTCCTGCTTCGCGACATCCGGTTAAACCCGTGATCCTGGTCGCCCGGATCAAGCAGAAACTGATCGAGGCGATCCATGCCGAGGCCGAAGAACACGCGATCGCCGCCGGTTTCGCCGCCGGCGTGTTCATGAGTTTTACCCCTTTCCTGTTCCTGCACACGGCGGGGGCGCTTCTGCTGGCATTCGTTTTCCGGTGGAGCAAGGTCGCCGCCGTCGCCGGGGCGTGGGTCAACAACCCGTATACGATCCCGTTCGTGTTTTATGGGTGCACCTGGTTCGGCGGTCTGCTGCTTGGGGTCGAAGTCCGGGCAATCCGTTTCGAATCGTGGGATTGCAAGACGATCATGGCGACAGCGAGACCCATCGTCGCTCCGCTGCTCCTCGGAACGACGATCGTCGGATTGCTGGCCGCTGGGCTGGCCTATTTCATTGTCTATCGCGTGGCCGTCAGGATAAAATCAGCGCACAGGAAAGCGCATCCAGAACCAGGAGGACATCTTCAGTGAAGCCCTATGCCGTCAGTTTCGGCGGAATCCCGGAAAAGTACACGACGTGGGACGATGCGTCGTTCGCGATCATCCCGTTCCCGGTCGACCTCACCGCGAGTTATGTCTCCGGCACCCGAAACGGTCCGCGGGCCATCCTCGACGCATCTCAGCACATGGAACTGTTCGACGAGGAAACCAAGCTCGCGCCTTACCGGGAGGGCATCTTCACGGCGGCGGACGTCGCGCACGACACGACCGGCGCAGAAGCCACGCTTGCAGAGGTTGAAAAGCGGGTTTCGGCCACCGTCAAGGCAGGCAAGTTCCCGATCCTGCTGGGGGGCGAGCACACCGGAACCATCGGGGCCGTCACGGCGCTCCGCAAGAAATACGACGATCTCACGGTGATCTATTTCGACGCCCACGCCGACCTGCGCGACGAATATCTCGGCAGCAAGCTGAACCACGCCTGCGTCGCCCGCCGCATCGTCGACGCCGGCGCCAAGCTGATCCAGGTCGGCATCCGCAGCATGTCCGAAGAGGAAGACCGCTACCTCCGCAAGACCGACGCGGTGAAGACCTTCTACGCCGGCGAAGTCCGCGACAACCTGGCCGAGGTGACCAAGGGGATCGTCGGCAACCTCAAGGGCAACGTTTACATCTCGATCGACCTCGACGTCTTCGATCCGGGCATCATGCCGGCCGTCGGAACTCCCGAACCGGGTGGCCTCACCTGGTACGAAGCCATCGACATCCTGCGCGACGTCATGCAGAGCGGTTGCAACGTCGTCGGCTGCGACCTCATGGAACTGGCTCCCATCGCGGGGATGGTCGCCCCCGAATACATGGCCGCCCGGCTGGCCTACCGGATGATGGGTTGGGTCCTCGCCGAGCGCGAGGAAAAATAGAGTTTCCCCGACGCGCAAAGGAGATCCATTCGATGTTCGTTCCTACACGAGTATTTTTCACCAAAGGCGTCGGCCGCCACCGCGAATCGCTGACGTCGTTCGAACTTGCCCTCCGGGATGCCGGAATCGAAAAATACAACCTGGTCCAGGTGTCCAGCATCTTTCCGCCCAAGGCCAAGATCATCAAGCGTGAAGAGGGGCTCAAGATCCTCTCGCCCGGCGAGGTCGTCTTCGTCGTCATGAGCCGTTGCAGCAGCGATGAACCGCGCCGCATGGTCGCATCATCGGTCGGGTGCGCCCTCCCGTCCGACAAGGCCACCTACGGCTACCTCAGCGAGCACCACGCGTTCGGCCAGACCGAGAAGGTGGCCGGCGACTACGCCGAAGACCTCGCGGCCGCCATGCTGGCCTCGACGCTCGGCATCGACTTCGACGAAGACAAGAGCTGGGACGAAAAGAAAGAGGTCTGGAAGATCAGCGACAAGATATACAAGACCTTCAACATCACCCAGTCGGCGATCGTCAAGGACGAGTACACCACGGTGGTCGCCTGCGCCGTACTCGTCGCCTGAGAGATGCGCGGCGCCCGGATCCTCTCGACCGGACGCGCACTGCCTCGGCGCGTCGTGCCCAACTCCGATCTCGCTTCGGTCATGGACACGACCGACGAGTGGATCGTCCAGAGAACGGGCATTCGTGAGCGGCGCTTCGTTGAGCCGGGTGTCGGTTCGGCGGAGCTGGGCGTCCTGGCGTCGGCGTCCGCGATCGAAAAAGCGGGGCTTTCCCCCGCCGACATCGATTTCATCATCTTCGCGACGCTCTCCCCGGACCACATCTGTCCCGGAAACGGCGTCATCGTTCAAGAAAAACTGGGGATGCGCAACGTCGGGGCGCTCGACGTCCGCAACCAGTGCAGCGGTTTCATCTACGGACTTTCGGTCGCCGAGGCGTACGTCAAGGCCGGCATCCACGACCGGGTGCTGGTCGTCGGCGCCGAGGTCCAGAGCACCGGCCTCGACATGACCACGCGGGGGCGGGATGTCTCCGTGATCTTCGCCGATGGCGCCGGTGCGGCGGTCGTGGGGCCCTGCGAGCCGGGGCGCGGCATCCTCTCGTGCCACCTCCACTCCGAGGGGAAGTATAAAAAGGAACTGATGGTCGACGCGCCGAGTTCGCTCGATCCCCACCGCGTCACTCACGAGATGGTCGATTCCGGACGCCACTTTCCGTACATGAACGGGCGATACGTCTTCACGCACGCCGTCCGCCGTTTCCCCGAGGTGATCCGCGAGGCGCTCGATGCCAACGGGTTCACGCTCGAAGACCTGACGCTGCTGGTCCCCCATCAGGCCAACCTCCGCATCACCCAGGCGGTCGGAAGCGCCCTGGGCCTGCCGCCTGAAAAGGTGTTCTCGAACGTCGAACGATACGGCAACACGACGGCCGCCTCCATTCCGATCGCCCTCGACGAATGCGTCGAACTGGGGCGGTTGCGCGAGGGCGACCTCGTCTGTCTCGCGGCGTTCGGCTCCAGTTTCACCTGGGCCTCCGCGCTCCTTCGCTGGTAGGGGCGATCCATCCGCCCCCGCGGCGGGAGAGTCTGGTGAGGAATGCGGTTCAGGGTTCGTGACATGTCCGAATCCGACCTCGACGCCGTGCTGGCGATCGAGGCCGTCTCTTTTCCGACCCCCTGGTCACGGGGGATGTTCTCCGAGGAACTGGGGCGGGACTATTCAGATGCGATCGTGGCGGATCAGGACGCCGGTTGCGGGATAGCCGGATACGCCGTCTGCTGGTGCGTCGCGGGCGAATCGCACCTGCTCAACATCGCGGTCGCCGAGGGGTTTCGCGGCCGGGGCGTCGCCTGTTCCCTGCTGATCGAGTGCATCCGGCGCGGCGCGCAAAGCGGGGCCGACCACATTCACCTCGAGGTTCGGGCGGGCAACGAAGGCGCCATCCGGCTCTATCGCGGTCATGATTTCGTCTTCATGGGGATCCGCAAGGGTTATTACACAGACACCGGGGAGGATGCGATCCTCCTGTCGCGTGAGATTCGGGAGCAGGATGCCAAGTAGCCAAATGGGTTTCCGGCACGGAACGATCGTTCGCAACGAGGGACACGGAACGATCTTCTACAGGATGGAGGTCGCGCTGCCCGAACCGGTCCAGTTCGTGCCGGGGCAGTTCGCCATGCTTTCGGGGTGGCCCGGCAACGATCCGCTGCTGCCCCGGCCATTCGCCATCTATCGGGCGGCATCTGCGGGCGGCAGGCATTCGGTCGAGTTCGTCTACAAGGTCGTTGGCCGCGGCACCGCCCTGTTGTCGGGGCTGCACGGGGGCGACCCCGTCTCCGTGACGCTTCCGCTGGGACGCGGATTCGACCTGTCGGGAGAAGGCCGCACCTGGTGGCTCGTCGGGGGGGGCGTCGGCTTCTCGACCGTATTCCCGGCGGCCGATTCGCTGGGACACCGTAAGGGCGGGTTCGAACTGTTCCTCGGAGGGCGAACCCGGGACCAGCTTCCACCGAAGGACTGGACACCGGGCGGTCACACGGCCGGGCGGCTTCACCTGTGCACCGACGACGGCACGGCAGGATTCCATGGCACGGTCGTCGACGCGATCCGCGAAAGGATGAAGGGGATGGGGGTCTCCGACCTGGCCCGCGTCACGATCCTCGCATGCGGACCGCGCCCGATGCTCAAGGGGCTGGCCGAACTCGCCGCCGGGGCCGGCGTGGCGATGCAGGCTTCGCTCGAGAACCACATGGCGTGCGGATTCGGCGTCTGCTGGGGGTGCGTTGCGGCGATCCGCGACGGCGAGGCCACGGCCTATCGGCGCGTCTGCAAGGAAGGGCCCGTTTTCAATGCCATGGAGGTTGTATGGTAAGGGACATGACCCCCGATCTTTCGGTGACGCTCGGCGGCGGGCTGACGATCAAGAATCCGGTGATGACGGCCTCGGGAACGTTCGGGTACGGCCTCGAGTTCGCGCCGTTCTACGACATTTCCCGCCTCGGGTGCCTGATCGTCAAGGGACTTTCGCGCGAACCGGTGCTGGGCAATCCGCCGCAGCGGATCTTCGAGACGGCGTCCGGCATGCTCAACGCGATCGGCTTGCAGAACATCGGCGTCGAGCGGTTCGTGCGCGACGTGGTTCCGCGCCTCGAGGACGCCGGCGCCACTTTCGCGGCCAACATCTACGGCAAGACTCCCGAGGACTACGAGGCCGTTGCCGAGCGGGTGTCGGAGGTTTCCTCGCTCGCGGCGATCGAGGTCAACGCCTCATGCCCCAACGTGAAGGAGGGGGGGATCGCCTTCGGTTCCTCCCCCGACGGCATCGCACGCCTGGTCGAAAGGGTTCGCCGCAAGACCGGCAAGCCCCTCTGGGTCAAGCTCAGCCCCAACGTGACCGACGTGGGTTCGATCGCGAAAGCGGCCGAAGACGCGGGGGCCGACGCCGTGACGCTGATCAATACGCTGATCGGGATGGCGGTCGATCACCGGACGCGCAGGCCCGTCCTGGCCAACGTGACCGGGGGGCTCTCCGGCCCGGCCATCAAGCCGGTCGCGCTGCGCATGGTGTGGGACGTCTGCCGAAAGGTCAAGATCCCGGTCATCGGCATCGGCGGCATCATGAACGCCGAGGACGCCCTTCAATTCCTGCTGGTGGGGGCGTCCGCGGTCCAGATCGGCACCGCCAACTTCAGCAACCCGCGCGCCGCGGTCGAAGTGGTAGAGGGCATCGAGTCGTTCCTCCGCGAAGAAAAGATCGCGTCGGTCGCCGACTACCGGGGAACGCTGCGACTATCGTAGGGCGAACGGCCCCCCTCCCGGAGCGAAGGAAGTGGATGGCATCCGTCGGGATTCGCTGTCTGGAAATCTGGGGGTTGTATCCGGCGCCCCGCGTGCTATAATTCGCATTGGTATTACCGGAAAGTGGGCCGTCGCCCACTTTTTTTTTCATGAAGACAATAAAAGCCGACATCGAAAAGATCATGGCGCTCGCGGCCGAGGTGGCCTCCGAGGATGGCCTGGAAGTGTATGATGTGCGCGTCGAGACGGAAGGGCCGCGTGTCGTCATTCGCGTCTTCCTCGACAAGGCGGGCGGCATCCTTCTGGGTGAGATTGCCACGTTCAGCCGGCGGTTCGGCGCACGTCTCGATGTTGAAGACCCCGTCGATGGCGCGTTCGTCCTAGAGGCCTCCTCGCCAGGGATAAACCGGCCGCTCACCCGTCCCGCCCATTACGCGGCGGCGATCGGCAAAAGGGTCCGGATCACCCTGGTCGAGCCGCTCGACGGCGTCCGTCACATCGCAGGCATTCTCGAGTCCGCCGACACGGGGACGATCGTCGTAAGGCGCGAGGCCGGTCCGGTTTCCATCCCGGCTCAGCTCGTCCGCAAGGCCAACCTGGAAGCGACCCAGGAAGAACTCTTCGGGAAGGGAAAGAAGAAAAAATGATTCTGGACATCGGTCAGATCATCGCGCAGCTCGGCAAGGAGAAGGGGATCGACAAGACCGTCATCGTCGACGCCATCAAGGAAGCGCTCGAGAGCGCTGCGCGGAAGAAATACGGCATGAACCGGATTCTCGAGGCGAGCTTCGACCCCGACACGGGCGAATTCGAAATCCTCGAATTCCGCACCGCAGTCGCGGAGGTCGTGAACCCGGATACCGAGATGACGCTGGCCGAGGCCGCCGAACTCGATCCCGAGGCGATCGAAGGCGACAGTCTCGGTTACCGGCTGAGCACCAAGGACCTGGGGCGCATCGCCGCACAGACCGCGCGCCAGATCATCATGCAGAAGGTCAAGGACGCCGAGCGCGAAGTCATCTACGGCGAATTCATAACCCGCAAGGGCGAGATCATCAACGGCATCGTCCAGCGCTACGATCGCGACACCCTCGTGGTCGACATGGGCAAGGCCGAAGCGGTCATGCCGCCCTTCGAGCAGATTCCGCGCGAACGCTACCGGCAGGGCGACCGGATCCGCGCCTACATCAAGGACGTCACCAAGACGCCGCGCGGTCCCGAGATCCTCCTGTCGCGTTCCGATCCGCGCGTGATTCTCAAGCTGTTCGAACAGGAAGTGCCCGAGGTCTACGAAGGCGTCGTCTCCATCCTGAGCGTCGCACGCGAACCCGGCTTCCGCACCAAGATCGCCGTGCGTTCCAAGGATCGGGACGTCGATCCGGTCGGTGCCTGCGTCGGCATGAAGGGCTCCCGCGTCCAGAGCATCGTCCAGGAACTTCGCGGCGAGCGGATCGACATCATCGCCTGGGACGAAGACCCCGCCAAGTTCGTATGCAATGCGCTCCAGCCCGCCGAGATCATCCGGGTGCTGGTCAACGAGTCGGGCAAATCGATGGAAGTCATCGTTCCCGAGGAGCAGCTCCTGCTGGCGATCGGCAAGAAGGGGCAGAACGTCAAGCTGGCCTCCAAGCTGATCGGGTGGCACATCGAGGTTCGCGCCGAGGGGCAGGTCGACGACGCGCTCAAGCGGGCCGAGGGACTCTTCGCCCCGAAGAAGGCCGAATCAGAGGATGCGCCTCCGGCCGGCCCGGTGAATCCTTTCGCCGATATTGCACCCCCCGAAGGTGAACCGGCGGAGACGCCCGAAAATCCGACCGAACCGGTGCAGGAATCCGATGCCCCGGCCGAACCGGCCGTCGAAGCGGTTTCCGGCGTGGAGCCCGACGGTGGAGCCGGGCAAGGTTAGTCACGTCCCGCAACGCACCTGCGTGCAATGCGGGGTCACCGGTGACAAGCGGCTTCTGCTGCGGATCGCCGGCAAGCCGGGATCGGGCTGGCAGCCCGATCCGGGATCAGTCGGGCCGGGGCGGGGGATCTACCTGTGCCGGGAAGCCGTTTGCATCGAACGTTTCAGCCGCCGCATCCGCACCGAAAAGGGCGGGGCGCGCTGGAAGATGGGCCGGGCCGGATCCGATCTGGCAGAACGCTTGACCGCCTTCTGGGCGGCGGAAGTCAAGAAAGCAGGGGGAGTGGATGGAGAAGGTGCGGGTTCGCGATCTGGCCAAGGAACTGGGAATGGAGACGAGCAAGGAGCTCCTGGCATTCCTTGAAAAGATCGGCCACAAGGACAAATCGGCGTCCAGCAACATCGAAGGCGACCTGATGGAACGCGTGCGGGTTCACTTCCGCAAGGCATCCGCACCGCCCCTCCAGCAGCCGACCGTTGTGACCAAGTCCGATGGCACCCTCGAGCGGCGCTCCACGCGCGTTGTCTTGCGCCGCGGTCCGGCCACGCCGCCTCCCCAGGAAGCACCGCCCCCCGAACCCGAAGTCATCGTCGTGCCCGAACCGGTCCAGCCGGTCGAGGCCGCCCCCCCGGAACCGCCGAAGCCGGAAGTGGTCATCGTCGAAACGCCGGTCGCGCCTCCCGTCCCCGAGCCGAGGGCTTTCGAGCGTGAACCCGTTGCGGCCCAGCCGGTGGTCCGCGTGGTCGAAAAGACCGCGGCCCAGAAGGCCGAGGAGAAGCGCAGGGAAGCCGAAAAGGGACGGAAGAAACCGAAACCGGGCGAGAAAAAAGTCCAGAAGGGCGTCCTCAAGAAGGCGATCATCCAGGAGATCGGCGAGGAAGCCCCGGATGTGCCGGTCAAGGCCGAAGGCGAAGGCGAAACCGAGGCCGAGGGCGAGAAGCCGGTGCAGACGACCCAGATCGTTCGCCAGTTCCAGCCGATCCGGCACCAGAAAAGGCGCGGCAAGCCGGGCAAGGTCAAGACCAGCCCCTCGACGCAGCCGCCGAAAGCGAGCAAGCGCGTGTTCAAGATAGAAGAGGTCATCACCGTCGGCGACCTGGCCCACCGCATGGGCGTCAAGGCGTCGGACGTCATCAAGAAACTGCTCGAGATGGGGATGCCGTCCACGCTCAACCAGCTGCTCGACGCCGAGACGGCCGGACTGCTCGCGCAGGAATACGGCTTCGAGGTCGAGAACGTTGCGCCCGAGATCGAAGGCATGATCGACCAGGATACCGACGTCGAGGAGCACCTCGTGCCGCGGCCCCCGGTCGTCACGATCATGGGGCACGTCGACCACGGGAAGACCACGCTGCTTGACGCGGTACGTTCGAGCAATATCACCGAAAAAGAGGCCGGCGGGATCACGCAGCACATCGGCGCCTACGAAGTCGAGCACGGCGGCCGCAAGCTGGTCATCCTCGATACGCCGGGGCACGAGGCGTTCACCGCGATGCGTGCCCGCGGCGCCTCGGTGACC
>JANXQJ010000208.1 GCA_025356865.1 Deltaproteobacteria bacterium
CGACAACGACCTCGCCAAGACGCACATCCGCCACATGGTCGGCGGCCGTTCCCACGAGGCGGGCGGCGAGGTGCTCTACCGGTTCTGGTTCCCCGAACGCCCCGGTGCCCTGGCGCGCTTCCTCGAGCGGATGGGGGCGGACTGGAACATCTCGCTCTTCCACTACCGGATGCAGGGCCTCGACTACGGGTGGGTGCTGATCGGCCTCGAGATCCCGCCGGGCGACAAGGCGAAGTTCAAGGCCTTCCTGGCCGGGCTTGGGTACCGGTTCGTCGACGAGAGCGGCAATCCCGCCTACCGGCTCTTCCTGTGAAGGCGTCCACGGCACGGGCGGGCGCGGGAAGGATCGTCCTGGCCTATGCGATCCTGGCCGCCCTCTGGATACTCTTTTCGGACACGCTTGCCGCGAACCTGTTTCCAGACCCCGAAAACTTCCGGCGGATATCGATCGCAAAGGGGTGGCTCTTCGTCGTCGTCACCGGCGGGCTTCTCTACACGATGATCGCCAGGAACCTGGGCCAGATCCTCCAGAAGGAGGATCTGGCGCTGAGCGACCGGCGGTTCCGCGAGGCGCTCAGGTCCGCCCGGCACATCATGTACCGGCTCGACGTGAAAGCGGGCCGGTATGACTACCTCAGCCCGAGCGTCGAGGATCTGACCGGCTATGCCGTCGAAGAATATTCCCGATTCGGGTTGGATGACACGCTCTCGTTCCTGCACCCGGACGACCGGGGAAAGATGACCGATCGGCTGGCGGCGATCGCGGGAGAGCGTCGCGCGGACGGGAACGCTTCCCTGATGCTCGAATACCGGTTCATGAGAAAGGATGGTCGCGTCATCTGGATGGAAGACTGGACGACCGTCTCTTTCGACGAGTCCGGCGGGATCGCGGCGTTCGTGGGAACGGTCTACGACGTCACGGACCGTAAGGAGCGCGAGGAACAACTTCACCAGGTCCAGAAGATGGAGTCGGTCGGCCGCCTGGCCGGAGGCATCGCCCACGACTTCAACAACCTCCTGACGGTCATCATCGGGCAATGCGGACTTGCCTTGAGGAGCCTCCCGAACGATTCGGCGATCCACCCGAAACTGGGCGCCATCCGGGATGCCTCCCAACGGGCAGCGCTGCTGACCCAGCAACTGCTCGCGTTCAGCCGGCAGCAGATTCTCCAGCCGAAGGTCATCAGCCTGAACGAGGTCCTGACGGGCGCCGAAGGGCTCCTGGGCCGCGTCATCGGGGAAGACATCGACCTCGCGACGAAAATGGCGCCGGACGTCGGAAGCGTGCGGGCGGATCCGGGCCAGCTGGGTCAGGTCATCATCAATCTCGCGCTGAACGCCAGGGATGCGATGCCCAATGGAGGGCGACTGGTCATCGAGACCGGGGACGTCGGGCCCGCGGGGCCGCACCTGCCGTTCGACGAGGAATCGCTCCCTCCGGGACCATACGTGTTCCTCTCGGTTTCCGATACCGGAACGGGGATGACGGAGGAGGTCCGAAGCCAGGCGTTCGAACCCTTCTTCACGACGAAGGATGTCGGGAAGGGGACCGGGCTCGGGTTGTCGATGGTCTACGGAATCGTGGCCCAGAGTCACGGTCGGGTGGTCATCGAGAGCACCTCGGGCGCGGGGACGACGATCCGGGTATTCCTCCCCCGGGCCGAGGCGGCGCCGGAATCGATCTTGAAGGCAGGCGAACGCCCGCTCCAGGTCGGTGACGCAGCCATCCTGGTCGTCGAGGACGAGGAACCGGTCCGGAACCTGATCGTGCACGTCCTGCGGGAACAGGGGTACCGGATAACCGAAGCGCGGGATGGAATGGAAGGGCTGAAGTTGCTCGAGGAAGGAACCGTCGCCTGCGACCTGTTGATCACCGACGTGGTGATGCCGCGGATGAGCGGTCCCGAGCTGGTCGCGCGGGTTCGTGCCTTCCGCCCGGCGGTCAAGGTGCTCTACATGTCCGGGTATGCCGACAAGACCTTTCAGGTCGCGGAGGGTGGCGAGGCGGGAGAGGCGTTCATCCGCAAGCCGTTCGACCCGGATACGTTCGTGAGGCAGGTGCAGGAACTGGTCTGATCCGGAAACGGGCGGTCAGTAGTGCGGCGGAGGCGGTTCCTCGCCGGGGTCGGGCATGCCGCCCCCGTTCATTTCGCCCACCTGCTCGCGCAGTTGCTCGAGTTCCCGTTTCAGCCGTTCGATCGCCCGCTCCTGCCGGTAGACGACGTCGCTCAGTTCCCGGAGCGTCCGGTCCTGCTGCATGTATCGGATTTCGAGTTCGGTCAGCCGGGTTTCCATCAAGCCATGATACACCTTGATCCGCCCGGGATTCCTTGACGAACCGGTTCAAAACGAAAATAATCGGAGTACCGGATGAGGATCGTGGCAGGGAAATGGGGCGGACGGACGCTGAAGGCTCCCCGCGGCACGGTGGTCAGGCCGACGACCGACCGGGTTCGCGAGGCGCTCTTCAGCATCCTGGGAGACCGGGTCGAAGGACGCGCGGTGCTCGACCTCTTCGCGGGCACGGGCGCTCTGGCGCTCGAGGCGCTGTCGCGCGGTGCGGGTTCTGCTTTCCTGTCCGAACCCGACCCCGACGCTTTCGCGGCGATCTCCGCCAACCTGGCGTCGGTCGGGACCACCGCCGCAGAGACGTTCAACGGCGATTTCCGGAAGGCGATCAAGCGACTGGTGCCGCCGGGCCGCCGCTTCGACCTCGTTTTTCTCGACCCGCCCTACGGCAAGGGGCTGGCGGCTGCGGCATCCCGGGTGCTGGCGGCATCGGGCCTCCTGTCGGAGGAGGCGATCGTGGTCGTCGAAGAGGCGACGCGTTCCCCGGATGGCATTTTCCCCGGCGGGTGGATACTGCAGACCGACCGCCGCTACGGCGACACGCGTTTGATGGTATTCGAGGTTTCGGCACCAACAGGCGGCGGGCAAGCGCCCGAGGAGCTTTGATGAAAACGGTCGCGGTCTACCCAGGTTCCTTCGACCCGCCCACCTACGGCCACCTCGACATCATCGGTCGCGGTTCCCACGTCTTTTCAAAGGTCATCGTCGCGGTCGCGTTCAACATCCGGAAGCAGACGATGTTCACGCCCGAGGAACGGGTCGGGATGCTCCGCACGCTGACGGGCCCGATGGGCAACGTCGAGGTCGACGCTTTCGACGGGCTGCTCGCCGACTACGCGGTGGCCAAGGGGGCCAACGTCGTGCTCCGGGGCCTTCGGGCGGTCTCCGATTTCGAATTCGAGTTCCAGATGGCGCACGTCAACCGGAAGCTTGCGCCGAAGCTCGACACGGTCATCATGATGACCGGCGAGAAGCACATCTACATCAGCTCCAGCATCGTGAAGGAAGTGGCGCGGCTCAGGGGCAAGATCGACGACATGGTGCCCGAGCTCGTCCGTGACCGCGTCGTCGCCAAGATCAGGGAACAAGAGTAAATTCCCGAGGGGAAAGGAGCAAGGAACCGATGAAACTGGCAACGAGGACGACCAAGATCCAGCCATCTCCGACGCTTGCGATCACCAACAAGGCCAAGACGATGAAGGCGCAGGGCATCGACGTCGTCGGCTTCGGCGCGGGCGAGCCCGATTTCGACACGCCCGACCACATCAAGGCCGTCGCCAAGAAGGCGCTCGATGACGGCTATACCAAATACACCCCGGTCCCCGGCTCCCCCGAGCTCAAGGCCGCGATCATCGCAAAACTCAAGCGCGACAACGGGCTCGAATACGCGCCCGGCAACATCATCGTCTCGCTCGGCGCCAAGCACTCGATCTACAACGTGGCGCAGGCCGCCTGGGAAGAGGGCGACGAGATCATCATCCCCGCCCCTTACTGGGTCTCCTACCCCGACATCGTGCTGCTCGCGGGCGCGACGCCGGTCATCATCGAGGCCAAGCAGGAAAACGGCTTCAAGGTGACGCCCGCCCAGCTCGACGCGGCGATCACGCCGAAGACCAAGTGCTTCATCCTCAACAGCCCGAGCAACCCGTCCGGCGCGGCCTACACCAAGGACGAACTCCAGGCGTTGGCCGAAGTCATCGTCCGGCGCGACATCACCGTCCTCTCCGACGAGATCTACGAGAAACTGGTCTATGACGGCTTCGAGTTCGCGTCGATCGCGCAGTTCGGCGAAGAGATCAAGAAGCGGACGATCCTGGTCAACGGCCTCTCGAAGGCCTACTCGATGACCGGTTGGCGGATCGGGTACGTTGCCGCCGACAAGGAACTCGTCGAGGCGATGAACAACATCCAGAGCCAGAGCACGAGCAACCCGGTGTCGTTCTGCGACAAGGCTTCGGTCGAGGCGCTCAACGGCCCGCAGGAGTTCATGAAGGAGTGGGTGGCCGAGTTCGACCGCCGCCGCCGCTTCATCACCGACCGGCTCAATGCGATGCCGGGCGTGAAGTGCCTCCTGCCGCAGGGCGCCTTCTACGTGTTCCCGAACTTCTCGGGGATCTACGGCAAGTCGACGCCGTCGGGCAAGGTCATCACCAACTCGACCGAACTGGCGGCGTACCTGCTCGACGAGCACAACGTCGCGGCGGTTCCGGGCGTGGCGTTCGGCGACGATGCGTGCCAGCGCCTCTCCTACGCGATGTCGATGAAAGCGATCGAGAAGGGAATCGACCGGATCGAAGTGGCGGTCAAGGCGCTGAAATAGGTCTGCGAAAGTCCCCTCAAGCGACGGGACGAACAGGAACGGCAAGAGATGGGCGGGAGACCGGGACAAAGGCCTCCCGCCCCATTTGCATTCAAGGGACGCCTTGGAATCGAGTTCAAGCGGACGTCTTCGCCCGCGCAAAAGGAGGTAATCCGTTTTGATTCGAGGCCGCGAACAGGCGGGAGGCACCGGTTTTGCCGGCAGGGGTCCTCAGGGCGGTTCACGATGCGCTTGCCGAGCCGCTCATTCGTTCGACTGTCGGGCGGTAGCCCGGATTCCGGTCAGCGGCGCATCCGGTGGAATGGTGAGACCCTGATGAGACGACCGTTTCTCCTTGCCTGCTTTTTTCTCTCCGGAATGACGGGGCTGATCTACGAAGTGCTGTGGACCCGGATTCTCACGCTTTCTTTCGGGCACACGGTCTGGGCGATCACGACGGTGCTGGCGGTCTTCATGGGAGGGCTGGCGCTCGGGAGCCTGGTCTTCGGGAAGATCGCCGACCGCGTCCGGGAACCGCCCCGCCTCTACGCGCTCCTCGAAACGGGGATCGGCCTGTACTGCATCGCCGCCCCGTATCTTCTCGGGATTTCCGGCCGCATCCATCTTTCCGCTGTCCAATCGACGGACGGATCGCTCGTGTCGAAAATCGGAATCCAGTTCCTGCTCTCGGGACTCGTGCTGATCGTGCCGACCTTCCTGATGGGCGGGACGGTCCCGGCCATGTCGCGGGTGATTATCCGGAGATCATCGGAAGGGGGGAGGGTGTTCGGCGCCCTCTACGGGATCAATACGTTCGGGGCGGCGGTGGGGGCGTTCGCGGCCGGGTACTGGCTCCTCCCGTCGATCGGGGTGACCGCGACGAATCTGCTCGCGGCGGGGATCAACCTGGCGATCGGCGCGGTGATCCTGCTCTCGAAAAAGGGACCGCTCGAACGGGATTCCGGGGCGCCGCCCGTCGGAGTGGCGGAAGTTGCGGCCGACCCTGCGATCCCGTTTCCCGGGAGAATCCTGGGGCCGGCATTTTTCCTGACCGGCGCCGCGGCCATGATCTTCCAGGTCGCGTGGGTTCGCGCCCTCATCCTCGTGGTCGGAAATTCAACCCACGCCTATTCCGCGATCCTGGTCACCTTCCTGCTCGGGATCGCGCTCGGAAGCATCCTTTTCGCCCGGTTCCGCTTCTCCGGTCCGTTGCCCGCCGGGTACCTGCTTTCCGGGGTCTCCATTTCCGTCTTCCTCCTGCTCCCGTTCTTCGATTCCCTTCCCGACCTGTTCATGCTCCTTTTCAAGCGGCACACGGAGGGCTACGCCTATATCCAGATCATGCAGTTCCTGATCGTCTCCAGCGTAGTCCTCGTACCGACGACGCTCATGGGGATGACGTTGCCTTGCCTGACGGCGATGGTCCTTCGCGACGGGAAGCGGATCGGCGCAGACGTCGGCAATTATTACGCGATAAACACCGTCGGAGCGATTCTCGGCAGCATCCTGGGCGGCTTCATCCTCGTTCCGCGCCTCGGAAGCCAGAGCGCAATCGCCTGCGGGATCGCGGTCGAGTTGTTTCTGGCGGCCGCATTCCTGGGTGCGGCCCGTCCGGAATGGCGGAAGCCGATCTATCCGGCCGCCGCCCTGGCGGGCGCGGCGATATTTCTTTTCCCGGCCTGGAACAAGGGCGTCATGAACATGGCGGTTTCCGTCTACCCCCTCATTCCCAGTGCAGGGCAGGCAGAGGACTACCACACGCGGTCGCGGAAGCGGGCCGGCGAACTGCTGTATTCCAAGGAGGGGATTTCATCGGCGGTGGCCGTCTTCAGGAACGCGGCCGGGGAGCGGTGGTTCACGGTGAACGGGAAAAACGACGGGGGTACCGGCGACCTGATACCCCAGGCCCGACTGGCCATTTTCCCCATGCTGTTCCGGCCGAACGCCCGCCGGGTCGCCATCGTGGGGTTGGGTACCGGCGTGACGGCGGGGACGGCGGGGATGTTCGGGGGCGTCGAGGCCATCGACGTCGTGGAACTTGAGCCGGCGATCCTCGAGGTCGCCCGGTATTTCAACACCGAAAACGGCGGGATCCTCAGGGACCCGAGAGCCCGGATCCACATCGATGACGGCCGCAGCTTCCTCGATGCGCGGCACGGGGCGTACGACGTCATCGTCAGCGAGCCGTCCAACCCCTGGATCGCAGGCGTATCCAACCTGTACACCGCCGATTTCTTCAGGCAGGCCCGGGAAAGCCTTTCTTCCGAAGGCGTTTTCGGAATCTGGGTTCAGGGATACAGTCTTTCGCCCGAGGCCTACAAACTGATCGTCCGGACCTTCCTCTCGGTCTTTCCGGATGCGAGTCTCTGGCAGGTAGGTCCGGCGGATACCATCCTGATCGGCAGGAAGGGAGGCGCCGCGATCGATGTCGCCGCCATCAATGCCCGCCTGCGGGGAAGTCCGAAGCTGCTCTCGGCTTTCGGGATCGACGGGGACATTCCGCTCGAACCGCTATTCCGGAGCTATCTCCTCGGCCCGTCGGAAATGCGATCGTTCGCCGGCGACGGCCCGCTCAACACCGACGACCGGAACCTGCTCGAGTTCGAGGCGCCGCGGCACCTTTACAGCCAGAACCTGAACCGAATCCTATGGGAGATCACCCGGTCGAAGGATACGTCCTCTCCGCCGTTTCTCCCTGCGCCCGAAGCGGAGACGGCTTCGTTCCGCCTCGCAGCCGGAGAGCGGTTCCTTTTTGAGGAGAACCCTGCCCTCGCGATCTGGCAGTTCGCGAGGCTCCCCGCCACGGCGCCCGGGTTCCCGGAGAATCGTAGCGGACCCGTTCGCCTGGCGTCCGGCGGGATCCGGGAGGATTTCGACGGCGCTCCGGTGCTGCCGTTCATTCCTTCCGTCGGGTACGACCGCCCGGATTCCGACGACCGCAACGCCGTGCTCTGCTGGCTTGCGGTCCAGGGCCATCTCACCCGCACCAGCGGGATCGAACCGGGTGCCGGCAGGGGGGGGAGTCCCGGACTCGTTCTCCATTCGTCGCGCTCGTCCCCTCTCGGGTTCCAGGTGCCGCTCGAGACGGAACCCGGACGGGAATACGAGGTCCTCTGGTGGATGAGAAGCGATTTCACGGGGGAGGGTGAGGCCGGAGTCACCCTCGCGGAATTCGATACGCGCGAGGACGACGGAGGACAACCGAGGTCGTCCTTCAACAGGCGACATCTCGTGAAACTGTCGAATCTCGGAACCGTGAAGGGGAGCCGCGGGTGGACGGCGTGCCGGGCCCGGTTCACGACCACGGCCAAGACCGGTCTTGTCCGCTTCTATTTCTACCTGGACGGGAAACGGGGCGATCGCGCGGGGTTCGACGAAATCGTCATCCGCCGCGCCGGGTAACCGCTTGACAGAGACCCCCGGCCCCTTTGAAGGGCCGGGGGGGCACATCCGTCAGGGCGGGATCCGGATTCTTTCCTCTACTTCTTGTGGCACTCGTCGCACTTGGTGGGGGGTCTTCATGGATTCGAGCGTTTTCGACCCGTGTCCCTTGGACGAAGAACGGCGGAATAAGATTCATCGATCTAGAAAGAGTACGTCGCGGCCCCGACCGTGATGCCCGACCCGAATGCCAGCAGGAGCACGCGGCCGCCGGGCGCGATCCGTCCGCGCGACACGGCGTCATGCAGGGCGAGGAAGGTGGAGGCGGACATCGTGTCGGGAAAGCGACACGAGAGATCCGCGACCTTGTCGCCCGGGAATCCGGTCGCCGCACCGAGCCGTCTCGCGAAGCCGGAAGAAATCCCGGCGGGGACCACGAGGTCGATCGCCTCCCTGCGAAGCCCTTCCCGGTCGAGCAGTTCCTCGACGACTTCCGTTGCGCACGACAGCCAAGCATCCTCGAGTTCGTCGACACGCCTCCGCATGAAGAGGCGGCCCTTCTTCTCTCCGAGGCTGATGACCGAGGTGTACAGCCCGGCGTGCTCGTCGCGTGTCCGGAAGACGAAATGTCCGAACCCGCGGTCGGGAACCGGCGAGATGTCGAGCAGCAGCGCCGCGCCGCTCGCGGGGTAGGGGTACCCGGGGTCCGGCCTGCGGTCGCTGTTCGCTTCGCTCGACACGACCATCCCGACCCGGATCTCCCCGCTCGCCATCAGAGCCGAGACGACGTGCACGGCGTTGAGCATCCCGCACCCGCCGTTCTGCAGGTCGAACGAAAGGGTGCGCCGCCCCTGGAATTCCACGTTGATGTCGAGCGCGTGCTGGATGTACGCCGCGACCGCCGGTTCGCAGACGTGGCCGTCCCGGTGGACGCCGCTGTTGACGAGCAGTTCGACGTCGGCGCGGGAATGGCGCGACCCATCGAGGCAGAGCTGGCCCGCGTGGACCGCGTGCTTCATCGATCCCCACTTGAAGAACCCCTTGCGGGGCGGACTGGATCCGAAACTCTCGATGCGGCACCGTCTCACGGCAGTTCTCCCTTGCCGGCGAAGGCGCGGTATCGGTCGGGCAGGTCGTCCAGCGTGAGCGTCGCGTGCGAGATGACGATGCCCGAGGCGCCGCTGACCATGAGCAGGTTCTCCCCGGACCGGATGGCGCCGCGGAGGATGAACTCGTGCAGCGCGAGGAAGTGGCTGGTGGTCGTCGTATTCCCGTAGATGTCGACGCAGCTGAGGAAGTAGTCGGGCAGGACGCACCCCAGGAACCGTTCCACGGTCTTGATCCCCTGCCGGATCGCCCGGACCGAGACCTGGTGGGGGATGACGTGGTGGAGGTCGGAAACGGTCCAGCCGGTCGCGTCGAGCGCGCTTTTGAGGTAGGCGGGAAAGTGTTCGGCCCCTTTCCGCTGAAGCCCGCGCGGATTGGTGACGAGCACGCCGCCGGGCCCTCGCGACGAGGGGCGGGAGAAGCAGAAGTGGTCGTGCTTCGCCCCCGTGACGAGGTCGAGTTGGTGGAATCCGACGGCCGGATCGGGCGACGCCTCGACGATGACCGCCGCGCCGCAGTCGCCGAGCGTGAGAGAGGCCATCTGTGGATCGAGACGGTGACGGATCTCTCGGGCAGCCGTTTCCGCAAGCGGCATGTTCTGCTCCCCGCTCACGACCATCCCGCACCGGATCGCACCCGATCGGATGAGCCCCTGGAGGACGTAGATCCCGTTGAGCATCCCGGCGCAGGCGTTGACCACGTCGAAGACGAGCGCGCGCTTCGCGCCGATCGCCCGCCGGATCACCACTGCCGCGGCGGGTTCCAGGTCGAATTCCCCCGGCCGGTTGTGCTTGGAGATGCTGGTGCAGATGACGGCGTCGAGATCCTCCGCGCGGTAGCGCGACATGGCGAGTGCCCGGCGGGCCGAGCCGATCGCCAGGTCGGCGGCGTATTCCCCATCGGCAACCCGTCGCTCGCGAATGCCCGTGATCCGTTCGAAGTCGCAGCCGGGACGGTTCCGGCATGACGCCATGAGCGCTTCCGTAGCAAGGATCTTTTCGGGGAGGTGAATGCCGAGGCTCTCGATCCGGATCTTCGGAAACGTCATCGGGCCGCCTCGCCGTTCGTCGACAAACCGAGCGATCCGACCCCTTCGCGAAACGTCACCGAGGGGCGATAGCCCAGCTCGCGCTTCGCCTTGTCGATCTCGAACCGGCAGTCGCAGGCGACCAAGCGGACGGCCAGGCGCGTGAGCGGAGGCGGTTCGCTGCGCCCCGAGATGCGGGCGGCCGTTTCGAGCAGGGCGGCCGCGGCATGGAGCAGGCGGTACGGGACGGAGACGGCGGGCGGGGGGAGGCCGGCGGCCTCGGCGAGGGCGTAGATCGCATCCCGAGCCGTGAGTTCCTCGCCGTCCGTCATGTGATAAAGCTGCCCCGCGGCGTCGGACGATTCGGCGGCGAGCAGCAGTCCCAGGACCAGGTTGTCGACGTGGGAGAGGGCGATCCGGTTGCGCCCTCCGCCGACCAGCACGACCAGCCGTTTTTCGAGCAGCGCGACGATGCGGGGAACGAACGTGACGTCGCCCCGTCCCCAGATGACGCCCGGCCGGACGACCGTGGTTGCAAGGCCTCCCGTCCCGTGGGCGGCCAAAGCGAGCTTTTCGCCCTCGATCTTGCTTTGCGTGTAAGGGTCGGGGGCGGAAACCGCGCGAACGGTTTCCTCGGTGGCGATTTCCCCCGTTCGCGGGAGGCCGAGCACGGTCAGGGAGCTGACGTGGACCAGCCGGGAAACACCCGCCTCGCGGCAGGCGGCGATCACATTGGCGGTGCCCCCGACGTTGGCCCGGAAAAATTCGTCACGCCGTCCCCAGTCCGTGACCTTGCCGGCGGTGTGAAAGACGACGTCGCGTCCCGCGGCGGCGCGGGCGAGCGAAGAAGGGTCGGCGACATCGCCGAGTGCGATCTCGATCCCCGCATCGCGCAGGGCGCCCACGTCGCTCGTCTTCCGCGCGAGGGCGCGGACGTCGTAGCCGCGGTCGCGAAGCGCCAGGGCGAGGCGGCTGCCGAGAAAGCCCGTGGCGCCGGAGACGAGCGCGCAGCAACCCGTGACGAGGGCGCCCGGGCGGTTCGCACCATCGTGCGATGAAGTCGTCTCGGGCGAACGTCTCGGCACGGATGAATCCCTTCTCAAAGGCGGTGTGGATTGAAGATTATACCTGCCTCAGTCCCACAGGTCGATGTCGGGCAGCGTCTTTTCCTGGATGTCGATCGCCTGAAGCCAGACGTCCCGGTCCCGCGTCGCCAGCTTCTCGCTCCGGTCCGAGGTGATCTTGCGAACGTAGACGGAGTAGTCGCCATGGGAGAAGTGGATGACCCGCCCCTTCTCGCCGCCCAGGTCGGATGCGAGCAGCGGAATCCCCTCGGTTTCCAGGAATTCCCGGATGAACTTGCTGTTGACCTGTCCGACGCACAGGAAGTTCGGGGTGTCCGGAGCCGTCTTCATGATGCTGCCGCCGCCGAACGCCTTCGCCTTGATCTGATCCCGCCGGGCGCCCAGTTTCAGCATCCCGTTCAGGAGCAGTTCCATGGCCTGGATGCCGTACCGTCCCGCCTCGCTGGCGACGTAGGACAATTCCCGCGAGTAGCGCTTGTTGGAAAGCATGAAATGGTTCATGCCGATCACGCGGTTCACGGGGTCGAACAGGCAGGCTGAAACGCAGGATCCAAGAAGGGTGGAAATGGTCACAGCTTCCCGCGAGGCGTGCCAGTCGCCCGGTTCGAGGATCACCCGAAGGTGTTTTCCCAGTTCCTCGGTTCTCAATGTCTTCCGGATGCCCACTGCATATTCGTATCCGAGCATACCACTGCCCGCATCCGGGGCACTTCCCATATTCCTACACGCCTCCCGGCATCTCCCTACAGATAAATTGAGGTTTAACGCCGAGAGTAGTCATTGATGACAATCATGGCGATCATAGAGCGTTTCATCCCGGGCAGACGGCGCAACCGCTGGGCGGCCGAACTCAAGGATGCGGGGCTGTCGCTCAGGGAGCTCGCCGGCAGGACCGAGAGCGAATTCCTCTCGATCGGCGGGAACCTCCAGGGGTTCCACCAGCGCGCAGGCGAAATCACCGACCTGGCCTCCGGAATCGCCCGAACGGCCTCCGCCGAAGGAACCGGTGCCGCGTCGGTCGAGCTGCAGCGGTTGCTCGACCGGATGGAAGCCTACCTTTCCCGTTCGGGCGAGGACACTTCCCGCGTCGCGGTCATCCTCGGCGAAATCAAGGAACTGCTCGGAAAGGTCGAGGAACCGCTCGAAGGCTTCCGGAAAGTGATCCGGATCCTCCGGATCCAGGGAATCTCGACCCGGATCGAAAGCGCCCGCCTGACCGGCGAGGACGGCGGCGGCTTCGACACCGTGGCCGACCACGTCGAGAAGCTGGCGCGCATGGTCGAGGAAAAGATCATGGCGCTTTCAGACCAGAAGGCGGCGCTCGACACGCTGATCTCGACCCGGCTTGCGGCGGTACGGAACCTTCGAACGCGCCAGCAGGGGCAGTCGCAGGCGATTCTCGCCGAAACGCGCAAGAGCATCGAATTTCTGGCGACCGCGCACGACAACTGCTCCGGCGCCTCGGGCGCCGTCGCGTCGCGTGCCGAGGGCGTGTCGCGCAACATCGCCGAGGTCGTGATGTCGATGCAGTTCCACGACATCACCCGCCAGCAGATCGAGCACGTCACCGAGGCGATCGAGGAGCTGCTTCCCGAAAACAACCCGAAACGCGGCTTCGACGGCGCGGCCGGCCTGTGCGCGCTGCAGTCGGCCCACCTTTCGCACGCGCGGGAGGCGCTGCTCTCGGCGGTGGGACGCATCCGGGAAAATCTCCGCGGAATCTCCCGCAACGTCGCCGACCTTTCGGGCGACGCGAAAAAGATGTCGGGCGTGCTCGACCGGGCGGGACATTCGTTCCTGTCCGACCTCGAGGACGAACTGGGCCGCGTGACCGGCTCGCTGGGCGAGGCCGCCGATGCCTCCCGGGAATTGTCCGAGGTCATGCTCGTCGTCTCCGGTACCGTGGGCGACATGATGGGTTTCGTCGACGAGGTGGAGCGGTTCGGCTCCGAAATCGAGCTGATCGCCCTCAACGCATCCATCAAGGCCACCCGTTCCGGCACGCGGGTCGATGCGCTACGGGTGCTGGCCGAGTCGATCCAGATGCTGTCGAAGGATGCGCACCGGCACGCCGGAGCCGTCTCGAAGGGATTGCGCGCCATTTTCGAGCAGACCGACCGTCTCAAGTCGGGAACCGGGGCGGCCAGTGGCGGCCAGCCGGACGGCGGGTCGGGAGAGGTCGAGGAAATCCGGGCCGCGCTTTCGGCGGTCATGTGCGACCTGCACGGGGTCAACGAACAGCTCGGATCGTCGCTGACCCGTCTCGACGACGCGACGGCGGCGCTCTCGGCCGACATCGAGGCGTCCGTGATCGGCATCACCGCGCACGAGATCGTCGACGAACTGATCGGAGGGGTGCTCGAGACGCTCGGCCGGATCGCAGGACAGGCCGGAAGTACCCTGTCGAAACGTGGCGGCGCCTCGAGCGACGATCGTTTCGACGAACTCGAACAGCGGTACACGATGGAGCAGGAACGGGAGGTCCATCGGGCCATATCGGGGAAAGCTGCCATGCCCGGTCCCAAAGCCCCATCTCCGGCCGCCGCCGATCCCGAAATATTCCAGGAGACGCCTCCTGCCGAGAGCGGCGATTCACTCGGTGACAACGTAGAGCTGTTCTAGTTAAGGAGGATGAATTTGTCGAAAACCCGGAAAGAAGTGCCTGTCCTCCCGCTTGAGGGTGACCTGACGATCGCCTGCGTGGAAACCCACCGGAAGGCGCTCATCGAGGCGTTTGCCGCCGGATCCGGCGCCGCCCTCCGGTTCGAGGACGTGGGCGATGCCGACCTCGCGTTCATCCAGCTGCTTTGCTCCGCGCATCGCACCTTCCACAACGCCGGGCAGTCGCTGACGCTCGAGGGAACGGTTCCCGCTCCCTTCATGAAGGTCCTCAAGGACGCGAACATCACCGCGTGCAGCTGCGGCGTGGCGGTCAAGGAATGCATCTGGAAACTGGAGGGCGTGTAATGGGCAAGCGGATCCTGATCGTCGACGATTCGGCCAGCATGCGGCAGATGGTCGGCTTCACCCTCAAGGGAGCCGGATACGACGTGACCGAGGCCTTCGACGGGAAGGACGCCCTGACGAAGCTGCCCGCCGGCCCGTTCAACATGATCCTGACCGACCTCAACATGCCCAACCTCGACGGCCTCGGACTCATCCGGGCCGTCCGCGCCTCGGCCACCCACAAGTTCGTCCCGGTCGTCATGCTGACCACCGAGTCGCAGGACGAGAAGAAGCAGGAGGGCAGGGCGGCCGGCGCAACGGGCTGGATCGTCAAGCCGTTCAAGCCCGAGCAGCTTCTGGCGGTCGTCAAGAAGGTTCTCGGCGCATGAGCGAAAATCACGCGGAAGTATTTCGGGAGGAGGCGTTCGAGCTTCTATCGGAGCTCGAGGCGTCGCTTCTGGCGCTCGAGGAAACGCCCGACGACGGCGACATCATCGGCCGCGTATTCCGGGCGATGCACACGATCAAGGGGTCGGGGGCGATGTTCGGGTTCGACGCGGTCGCCGCCTTCACCCACGAGGTCGAGACCGTGTTCGACCTCGTCCGCAAGGGCGAGATGCCTGTTTCCAAACCATTGATCGACGCGACGCTCGCGGCTCGCGACCGGATCCGGGTCATGCTGGATGCTCCGCCCGAGGGCGAGGACGCGGAAGGCCTCGCCGCCACGGCCGAACTGGTCAAGCGTTTCCGGGCCATGGTTCCCATGAAACAGGCCGCGTTGACGGATCCCGGGCCGGTCGAGCCCGCCCCCGAACCGGCGGCCAAGTCGCGACGCCAGCTGGTCACTTACCGGGTCCGCTTCCGGCCGCCCGCCGACATCTTTTTCCGGGGAACGAATCCCGTCACCCTGCTCCATGAATTGTGCTCGCTCGGCGAGGCCCGGATCGTCGCCATGACCGACTCGATCCCGCTTCTCGACCAGCTCAATCCCGAGCAGTGCCACATCAAGTGGGACGTGATCCTGACGACCGATCAGGGCGAGAACGCGATCCGCGACGTGTTCATCTTCGTGGACGACCCCGGAACGGTCGCGATCGACGTCATCGACTCCAGCGGCGACGAGCTGTCCGAGACCGAATACAAGAAGCTCGGCGATATCCTCATGGAGCGGGGAGACCTCACCGAGAACAAGGTGCGCGAGGCGCTCGGGAAGCAGCGCCGCTTCGGCGACCTGCTCGTCGAGGCGGGCGTCGTCACTCCCGGCCAGATCCGGTCGGCGCTCGTCGAACAGAAGGTCGTCCGGGACCAGCGCGAGAAAAGGCAGGCCGCCGACAACGCCGCCAGCGTGCGCGTTCCGGCCGAACGGCTCGATGCGCTCGTCAACCTGGTCGGAGAACTGGTCACGGTCCAGGCGCGCTTCAGCCAGACGGCCAACGAGCGCAACGACGGCGAGCTGCTCGCAGTCGCCGAAGAGGTCGAGCGGCTTATTTCAGACCTCCGCGACAACGTGATGAACATCCGGATGCTCCCGATCGGGACGTCGTTCGCCAAGTTCCGCCGGTTGCTGCGCGACCTGTCCGCCGAGCTGGGCAAGGAGATCGACCTCGCCACCGAGGGCGAAGAGACCGAACTCGACAAGACCGTCATCGACAAGCTCAACGATCCCCTCGTCCACCTGATCCGCAACAGCATCGACCACGGGATCGAACAGCCGGCCGTCCGCGAGGCGGCAGGCAAGCCCCGCCGGGGGACCATCCGCCTCTCCGCCATCCACTCGGGCGCCCACGTCCTCATCCGGATCCAGGACGACGGCGCAGGGCTCGACAAGGAGGCGATCCGGACCAAGGCGACCGAACGCGGGCTCATCCAGCCGGGAGCCCAGCTTACCGACAAGGAGCTGTTCGGCCTGGTGATGCTGCCCGGCTTCTCGACGGCGAAGACGGTCACGAGCGTTTCAGGCCGCGGCGTCGGAATGGACGTCGTCAAGCAGGCGCTCGACACCCTCCGCGGCACAATCGACATCTCGAGCGAACGGGGCAAGGGGTCGACGATCACGATCAAGCTGCCGCTGACGCTGGCGATCATCGACGGTTTCCTGGTCTCGGTCGGTGACGGCTTCTTCGTGCTGCCGCTTTCTTCGGTGTCTGAATGCGTCGAGCTGTCCCGCTCCGATTCGGCCGATGCGCACGGCCGCCACATCGCGAACGTTCGCGGCCAGATGGTGCCATACATCCGGCTGCGCGACCGCTTCTCGATCGGGGGCGAGCGGCCGCCGATCGAACACATCGTCATCACCGAGTTCGAGGAGACACGGGTCGGCTTCGTCGTCGACCGGGTGGTCGGCGAGCACCAGACGGTCATCAAGACGCTGGGGCGCATCTACAGCAATATCCGCTGCATTTCCGGGGCGACGATCCTGGGCAACGGCACGGTCGCGCTCATTCTCGACATCCAGAGAATCGCCCGCGAGGTCGAGGCGGAAGAGGCCGGGAACATTCCGGCGTGCACCTGATAATCCGGCTTTGGCCGGACCATTCCCGAACCGCCCGTACCCCGGGCAGGAGGAGAAAAGTTTATGAAATGGTTCCTTGACCAGAAAATCGGCACGAAGCTTCTCATCGGGTTCTGTCTCGTGGCGCTGATCGGCGGCGCGATCGGCTACGTGGGAATCTCGAACATCCGCAAGATCGACGCGGCCGACACGAAGCTTTACGAGAAGGTGACGGTGCCGCTGGGGCAGATCGGGGAAATCTCGGGCTGGTTCCACCGGATGCGGACGAATGTGCTCGAGTACAACGCCGCGGATACGGATGCCGAACGGGCCGATATAAAGAAGCGGATCACCGACCGCAGGGATGATATTTCGAAGGCGCTTCCTGAATTCGAGAAGACGATCCTGACCGAAGAAGGCAAGAAACAATTTGTCTCGTTGAAAGATGTCTTGCAGAAATATTACGAGGTTTCCGACCGGGTGATGGCGCTCGACCTGGCGAAAAAGGAGGCCGAGGCCAAGGCGCTCTTCAACGGCGAGGGGAAAAAACTCCGCACCGAGGCGCAGACCGCGATCGAGTGGTTCCTGGACGCGAAGCTTAAGATCGCCAAGCAGACCTCCGATGAAAATACGGCGATGGCCAACTCGTCGATCAATTTCACGCTCGGGCTTACGGGCGTCGGCATCCTGCTCTCGATCGGCCTCGGACTCTTCATCTCGAAGCTGATCGCGAACCCGGTGCGGAAGATGGCCGAAGTCGCCGAGAAAATGGCCAAGGGCGACGTCGAGGTCTCCGTTTCGGTCGATACGCAGGACGAGATCGGGCAACTGGCCAAGGCATTCCAGGGCATGATCGGCAACATCCAGGGGGCGGCCGTCGCGGCCGAGAAGATCGCCGGCGGCAACATGGCGGTCGAGATCACGGCGAAATCCGAAAAGGACGTCCTCGCCAAGAGCATGATCCAGGTCGTCGAGACGCTTAGATCTCTTGTGGCCGAGGCGGGCATGCTGACCAAGGCGGCCGTCGAAGGCAAACTCGACACGCGGGGCGACGCCACCAAGTTCAAGGGCGGCTACCAGGAGATCGTGACGGGCGTCAACAAGACGCTCGACGCGGTCATCGGGCCGCTGAACGTCGCGGCGGAATACGTCGACCGGATCGCGAAGGGCGACATCCCGCCGAAGATCACCGACAGCTACAACGGCGACTTCAACGAGATCAAGAACAACCTCAACCAGGCGATCGACGCGGTCAACGCGCTGGTCGCCGATGCGGCGATGCTGGCGAAGGCGGCGGTCGATGGCAAGCTCGACACGCGGGCCGACGCGAGCAAGCACGGCGGCGACTTCGCGAAGATCGTGCGCGGCGTCAACGAGACGCTCGACTCGGTCATCGGGCCGCTGAACGTCGCGGCGGAATACGTCGACCGGATCGCGAAGGGCGACATCCCGCCGAAGATCACCGACAATTACAACGGCGACTTCAACGAGATCAAGAACAACCTCAACCAGGCGATCGACGCGGTCAACGCGCTGGTCGCCGATGCGGCGATGCTGGCGAAGGCGGCGGTCGA
>JANXQJ010000065.1 GCA_025356865.1 Deltaproteobacteria bacterium
CCGAACGGGCCTTCCGTGCGATGCCGACCGCGGCACAGGGCGCGTCCCCCCTCCTGCCCGCGTTGCTGCGCGCCCTGGCCGCCCGCGGCAACACGTCGGGCGCCCTCGCACTCTTCGAGTCGGTGCAGCCGCACCTGGCCGAACCGGTCCGTTCCGAGGCGATTTTCACCGCCGCGCGCATCCATTGGGAACTCAGGGCATTCGACAAGTCGGCGCAACTGCTCCGCGACGTCGCCCCCGTCTCGAAGTCGGCCCCCGAAGCGGCGCTTTACCTGGCGCGCGCACGGGCGGCCACGGGCGATTACGAGGGGGCCGGCAAGGCGCTTGAAACCGCCGCCCCGAGCGCCAGGCAGTGGTTGACGGCCGGCGAGATCGCCATGCTCCGCGGCGACGCGACCCGCGCACAGACGATCTGGCGGAACGCCACGGGCGATTCCCCTGCCGCCTTTTCCGCGCGTTTGCTCGCGATCTCCCAGGCTGCCGAGGCGGCATCCGCCCTCGACGCACTGCGTGCGCTCTCCGCCGACAAGACGTTGCCGGCCTCGCGCCGGGCCGGCGCGCTCGAGGCGCTCGCTTCCGTCCAGTTGAAAAACGGCGAGTTCGCCGGTGCGCTCGCCTCGGCCAACAACGGCATCGCCGTGACGCAGCGATGGGCCGCCGACGCGAAATCGCAACCGGGATGGGACGGCACCCGCGCCGGAGGCGACGCTTCCTGGGAACGGCTCGTCGCTCAATTCCCGGAAGACGAGCCGTCCGACCGGTTCTTCGGCGCGGGGCGGGCCTTCCTTTCCTATACGGCGCTCCTTCACACGACTTTTTCCACGACCAACGGCCCGCGCGAACTTTCCCGCGAGATCCGGTGGAAACGAACCGCGATCGAGGCCCGACGCAAGGCGGTCAGCGAGGCGGTCGGCCGCTCCGAGGCGATCCGCAAGTCGTTTGTCGAAGACCGTGAAAAATCGTTTTCGACCCGCGCCCGACTCAAGGCAGCCGCGCAGGAAGTCCCGATGGCCACGCTCGGAAGCCGGATCGACCCCAAGGGCGCGGCGCTCATCGAGGGAACGGACAAGCGAAGCGTCGAGTTGCGCGAGCGGATCGCGAAACTGATCGTCGTCGTCGACCGCATCTCCTCAGACGTCCCCCGGATGCATTCCCTCTCCGCCGAGGACCAGCGAATGGTTTTTTTCGCACGGTCCCGGCTCGCCAAACTTTCCGACGAAGTCGACGAGCTCGACGAGCGGGGCGCCTTCGCCCGCGGCCGGGTCTGGAATCGTTGGAAAGACGCCTACGTCTCGAACATCTCCCGGATGATGACCGCGTCGGACAACGCCGTTACGGCTGCGACGACCGGAGAAACGCGCGCCGCCCGCGGCTCGTCCCCGCTGGTCGCGGCACAGGCCGAGCTCGACCGGTGGCTTCGGGCATTCGGCACGTTCGACCGGATCGCAGTCCGGGACGAGGCGCTCCTCACCGGCCACCGCGGAGCCCTGGCCTCGGATGCCGGAAAACAGCTCGAGTCGGCCCGGACCGAACTGGCGGAAGCGGTTCGTGGCAAGGAACGCGCACTCCAGTACCTGGCCGGGCGCGCCGCGACCGAATGGCGGCTGGCCGGCAAAGGGAGCCCTGTCGACAACACGACGGTCAGCGAGGAACGCCGGGCATCGCTCTCGGCCGAGGCGCTTGCCCACTTCGAAGCGTCCCTTCCCACCGGCAAGGCGCGAGCGACCTGGCAGGACGAAGCGCTTTACGCCATGGGCGAACTGCGCTACGAGCAGGAGGAGGCGAGGTTCTTCGGCAAGGAGGGAAGCGGCAACCTGCCCGACTATTCCGCCGCCGCCGCGATGTTTCGCCGCGTGATCGACGAGCACCCCGGCAGTCCCTACGGCGAATCGGCCCACTACGGGCTTGCGCTTGCGCTGCAGGAATCCGGATCGGGCGACGAAGCCTACAACATCATGGAAAAACTGCTCGCCCGCTACCCGGCGTCGCGCTATTCCGACGAGATCCGGCTCCGGCTGGGCGAAAGTTCCTTCGACCAGAACGAATTCGCCGTCGCCGAGCAGCATTACCGTAAAGTGAGCGAGAAGGCACCGGCCGAGATCCGGACGACCGCACTCTTCAAACTGGGCTGGTCGCTCTTCCTGCAGTCGCGCCCGAAGGAGGCGGCCGATCCTTTCCTGTCGTCGCTGCTCCTTTCCCCGAGCGCCAAGAAGACGGGCGGCGTCAACCAGGAGTCGCTGAGGATGGTCGCCCGCATGCTGGTCGAGGCGGGAACCGACAACACGGCCGAGCGGTTCCTCTCCGAGCGGGGGGCGACGGCCTACGGCCCCCCGGTGCTGCTCCAGATCCAGGGACTGCTCGACACCCAGAACCACCACGTCGAGGCCGCAACCGTTGCCGACCGGCTGGGCGCCGGGTGGCCGCTCGCCGCCGAGCGGGTCGATGCCGAGATCGCCGCCGCCGAAGCGCTCCGCAAAGCAAAGAAAGACGAGGACGCCTACGCGCGGCGCGGCAATTTCCAGGCCGTGTTCGGCCCCGGCACGCCGTGGCAGGCCTACCCGTCCCGCACGAAGGCCGAGATCGCGCGCGCCGACAACACCGCCGAGGAGGCGACGCGCGTCGCCGCGTTCCATTTCCACGCGAAGGCACGGGAAGGCGCGGCCGCGGAACGTGGACGAGCGATGAAACTCTACGACGCCTACCTCTCCGGCTTCGCCGCGGCCCCCAAGGCGGAAGAGATCGCCTACCAGCGCAGCTGGCTCCTCTTCGAGGACAATCGCAAGAAAGAGGCATCGGCCGCCTTCGAGTCGGTCGGGAAGAACATCCCCGGCCCGCGTGGCGAGGCGTCGCGCTACATGGCCCTTCAGGCGGCGAAAGACATCTCGACGCCGGCCGACGCGCCGTCGCAGGCCGAGCTCGTCCGACTCGCGCTCGCCTACGAACAGGCATATCCGAAGGGCGAGCGCGCATACATGGTCGTCATGGACCGCGCGGTCGCCCATCGCAACCTGAAGGATTTCCGGCAGGCGGCAGAGGCGGCCCAATCCGCGGCAAAGAACGCCGCGACGGTTCCCGAACGCAGGGCCGCCCTGCGGATCGGCGCCGATTCGAACTTCGACGCCGGGGAGTTCGCCGGGGCCGAAACCGGCTACCGCGCCCTGCTCGCCACATCGCCCGAGCCGAAAGAGAAGGCCGAGGCCGAGAACTGGACCGGCTTCTCGATGTTCCGCCGGGCCGAAGCGCTCCCGAAGGAAAAGGGGATCGAGGCAGCCGACCTGTTCCTCAAACTTTCGAAGGAATTTCCCGCCCACGAGATCGCGACGGTCGCCCGCTTCCGGGCGGGCGCGGCCTACGGGGACGGCGGGAAAACGCGCGAGGCGATCGAGGCCTTCCTCTTCGTCGAAGGGGGCACGGGCGAGAAGGAAAAGGAACTGCGGCTTGACGCGACCCGCTGGCTCGCACGCCTCTACGAGAAGAACGGCGAACCGCTTCCCGCCGCCGACCGGGTCGAGAAACTGGCCGGGATCGCGAAGGAACCGGTCGACCGGGAGGCGCTGCTGCTGAAGGCCGCCGCCCTTGCCGAAACGGGGAAGGACACCCCCCGGCAACACCGGCTCCTGCTCGCCATCGCGGCGCTGCCGACAACCGCCAACCCGCTCCGGATGCACTGCCTGCTCAAGGTCGCCGACGACGAGCGAACGGCCGGCAAGGCGGAGGAAGCCGACAGGCGGTACGGCGAAGTCATCGCCGTCCACCGGACCGCAAAGGACGCCGCCCCCGAACTGGCCGGTCGGGCATTCTTCCGTCAGGCCGAATACCGGTTCGCGAAATACCTGGCCCTCAAGATCGTCCCGCCGCTCGAGCAGACGTTCGCGGCCAAGCAGGCGGGGCTCACGGCATGCGCCGCCCTTTATGCCGAAGCGGTCGAGACGGGCGATGGCGAAACCGTTTCGGGTTCGCTCCACCGGATCGGCGGAGGGCTCGAGGAGTTCCGCTCCGCCATCCTCACCTCTCCGGCTCCCGACGGGCTCTCGGCGGTCGAGAAAGAGGAATACACGCTGCTCCTCGAAGAAAAAGCGGCCCCGATCGAGGACAAGGCGCTCGACGCCTACCGGAAATCGCTCTACCACTCGGTTGCGGCGGGGGTTTCCACCGAATGGTCCGACAAGAGCCTCGCTCGGCTCAAGGCGTTGCGGCCGGCACGCTACGGCAAGAAGGGCGAATACGCCTTCCCCGTGCTGTCTTTGCCCGATTTCCGGGGAATCGTCGAAAGGAGTTCCCCGTGACGCCGAACCGTTTCGCAGGGATGGTGCTTCTGCTGGGCCTCGCGGCCGGCGCCGCGGGTTGCGCGGTTCCGCAGGCCACCGGCCTCCTGCCGGCGCCACCCATGGCCATCCGGAAAGAAGTTCCGCTTGCTCCCCGGAGCGCCCCTCCGGTCGCGACCACGTCGGCAGCAGTTCCCGCCCCCGCCGGAACGACTCCCGCCGGGGACAACACCGCGGGCACCGTTGCACCCAAGCCCGCGGAAGTCATCGCCCCGGCCCCGCCGGCCGTTCACGTCGGTTGGAAAGAATACACCGACGCCATCGCCAAAACGCGCGAGGCGATCGCCCGCCAGAAACCGGGTGAAGCCGTCGCGGCCTGGAAGCCGGTCGAAGACGGTCCCTACCGGGCCGATGCGATTTTCCACCAGGGCGTGCTGCTCCACCTCTCGGGCGATATCAATGGGGCCGAAGCGCAATACCGGCGCGGCACCGACCAGGCGACGCCCGACCCGGCGTCAGCGGCAAACCTCCTCGGCATCTACCTGATGAAAGGGGAGACCGCCAAGGCGCGGGAACTGGTCGACCGGACGGTCCCGGCGGGCGCGTCAACGGCTTCGCTCCTACCCGAACTGGTTGCAAACGCGGGCGCCGTGCTCCTCGAAGCGGGCGAGATCGGGCGTGCCGCGTCGCTGTTCGACTCGCTCGAAAGCCGCGGCAGGGTGACCCCCGCCGCGGACTGGAACCAGGCCATCGTCGCCTGGCGGAAGGGGAACGCCGCCGCCGCCCGCAACCTGTCGGCCAAGCTGCCGGCCGAGACCCAGCAACTCTGGTCCGTGGCGGCATCCCGCACCGCATGGGACCCCGAGGCGGCCGCGCGGCTCGCTCCCCAGTACACCGCCGCCCCCGGTGGCGACCGGCGGCTGATGCCGCTCGCGGTCAATTTCGACGCTTTTGCACGTTATCGCGCCGGAAAGGTCGAGGAAGCGGAGAAACTGCTCGCCGAAGCGTCCAGGAGCTCCGGCTATCCGCCCGAACTGCTCTCGAACCTGGGATGGCTGCAAATCGAACGGGGCAAGTGGAACGAAGGGCGCACGACGCTCGAACGGGTCACCCGGGAGCATCCGTCATTTCCGGACGGGTGGTTCAACCTGGGGCTCTTCCGCGAAATCTATGCCGGAGACGCGCCGGGCGCAGTGGAATGCTACCGCAAATATGTTAGTTTAAGCGGTTACAGAAAAGACGAGGTCTCCAAGTGGATCGACTGGCTGCAAAAACCGGCGCCGCCTCAATAGTAGAGCGGTTCCATAATAACGTTGCATTCGATCGCCGCTGCATCCGCCCCGGCGCATCGGCAATCTCGGTGCGGTTTCGAAATTCAATATGGTCACGTTATTATGGAATCGCTCTACTCCTCGCCCTGACCGTGCTGTTCGGCGCGCCCGCTTCCGGGCAGACGCCGGCCGGCGCCGAAGGCAAGGGGAAAAAGTTCGAAAGCGCCGGGAAGGACCGGAAGCCCGAAACGGCCGAGCGGCGGCGCAATCCCCTGCAACTCGAGGCGGTGGACATCACCGGAAGCCCCGAGCACCCGGCGATCCTCTTTTTTCTACCGCGCGCCAAGTTCCGCCTGCTCCCTTTCCGGCCGGATAAAAACTGGAAAGAGCGGGTCCTGGCCGAAACCAAGGAAATGGGTGACGCACCCCGATGAGCATGGAACTGTCGCTGGACAACCAGACGCCGCCCCTCGAATTCGGCAGCAAACAGGAAAAGTTCTTCAAGATCGCCGTCGGCGTTTCCGTCCTGGCGCATATCATGCTCCTCGTGACCAGCCTCGTGTGGCCTCCCGGCAAGCCGGTGACACGGGACCAGGTCATGCAGGTCGATATCGCGAACATCCCGGCGCAGGAACTGCCGACCCCCAAGGAGGCCGCGCCGATCAAGTTGCCCGACGCGGTCAAGCCGGCGCCCCCGCGCCCCCCGAAACCCACGGCCGACCAGATGACCGAAGCGCCGAAGCAGGTTGTCGATCCGGCGGTCGAGGCGGCACAGCAGGCCGAGCGGGCCGCACAGGCGGCGCAAAAGACACGCGACGACGCCCGGGCCAAGGTGAAGACGGTCGGACTGGGCGCGGTTCTCGAAAAGAGCGGCGGAACCGGGCCGGTCCCCCTCAACGTTCCCACCAGCACGCGCGTCTCCGACGGCAAGCGGGGCGCCATGGACTACGGCGCGGCCAGGGGCACGGGCGGCGCCGACCCGCTCGCGGGACGCGGCATGACGCCGGACATCGCGAAGCAGGTCGCTTCCGCGCGCGGCGGCGGGGCCGGCGGAGGCGGCAAGCTCTCCTCGAAGCTGTTCAAGACCGATGCGGGGATGGACGCCGAGATCAGCGGTTCGATCGACGACCAGTCCCGCTCCGCGCAGGCGATCTCGGCCGCGGTCAAGAACTACCAGAGCGGCATCAAGTACGCCTACACGCAGGAACTGCTCAAGAACCAGAGCCTCAGCGGAAAGATCACGGTCGAGTTCGTCATACGCCCCGACGGGTCGGTCGAGTCGGTCGACATCAAGCAGAGCAGCGTCAACTGGCCGCCGCTCGAGGAAGCGATCAAGAAGCGCATCTCGCTGCGCTGGAACTTCGGGCAGTCCAAGGGCGGCCCCGTCAAGGTGGCGTTCCCGTTCGTGTTCCATCCCGAGATGTAAGGGACATGACAAGGACCATGACATGTCCCTTGGACATGACGCCCCGCTTAAACCCGCTCGTCGCTGCGGCCGCCTTGCTGCTCGCAACCTTGCCGTGCGTCCCGGCTGCTCACGCGGCGCCCTCCGCGGCGGCGATTGCCGCAGCCCAGGCAGCCGAAGCCCGGGAATCGCAGGCCGTCGAACAGCTGACCCGCATCGAGCAGATCATGTGGAGCCGCGACGGGAAGGCGGTGCCGCTCCTGCGAAAGTGGGCCGCTTCGGACGATAGCGACCAGGTTCGCGAACGATCCGTGGGGGCGCTCGTATTGCTGGGCGACAAGGCGGAAGGCAACGTCTACGAGGAACGGCTCGCCAAGGACAAGTCGGCCCGGGTGCGGCGCGCCGCCGTCGAGGGAATCGGAATCCTCAAGATCCGGATCCCGTACACGCTGCTCGTCGCGACGCTCCAGAAGGATTCCGACCCCATGGTGCGCGCCGAGGCGGCCCGTGCGATCGGACTGACGGGGCTGAGCCTCGCCGGCCCGGCCCTGCTGGGCGCCGTCGCCCAGGACGTATCGCCCGAGACGCGGGCGTTGAGCGCTGAGGCGTATGCCCGTCTCAGGCTCACGCAGGGGACCGACCTGCTTCAGGGCGTCGTCCTGCGAGAGACATCGCTTCTGGTGCGGCTCAACGTCCTGAGGGCGCTCGTCGCAACCGCACCGCTCGATGCGCAGCCGACCTTCAAGACCATCTGGGAAACGGCGCGTGAGCCCGAGATCCGGATCGAGGCGCTCAGGGGCCTGCTCCTTTCGGGACGCGGAAACTGGGATCTCGAGGGAATGGCGAGTGCCGACGATCGTGTCCGCTTCCTGGCACTCCGGGAGTGGGTGGTAAAACACTACCCGAAGCGCACCAATTTCCGGCCGACCCGGACCGCACCCGAGGTCACCCGGCTCGAACCGTTCCTGCAGGATCCCCTGCGCGGCATCCGGGACATCGCCCGCGAAACGCTCGAGCGGGCCGGCTACAAGACCAAGCCGTCCGGCTTCGGCCACCAGATCGCGGATTAGCGCCCGACTTCTTTTCCCCGCAACGAAAATACCGCCCCCGGCACGCAACTTGAGTCGACACCTTCGCCCAGGAGGAGTCTGCCCATGCTCGTTCGCGTCCTGACATCCACGCTCGTCGGCATCGACGCCATACCGGTCGAAGTCGAAACCGACATTTCGCAAGGTTTGCCGTCTTGCACGGTGGTCGGCCTGGCAGCCGGCCCGGTCCGGGAGTCCGTCGACCGGATCCGCGCCGCCGTCCGGAACTCGGGCTTCCCATTTTCGGGGCGAAAGATCACGATCAACCTTGCGCCCGCCGACGTGCGCAAGGACGGCGCGCTGCTCGATCTTCCCATCGCGCTCTCGATCCTTTGCGCCGAGGGCGTCATCCCGGACGACGCCCTCGGCCGATATCTCGTGGCGGGCGAACTCTCGCTCGACGGCACGGTCAAGCCGGTTCGGGGAATCCTATCCCAGGCGCTGCTCGCCTCGAATCTGGGGCTGGCCGGCATCATCGTGCCGGTTGCCAATGCGCGTGAGGCGGCGCTGGTCCCCCGATTATCGGTACTGCCGGTTGCAGACCTGCGGTCGGCGGCAGGCATCCTGTCGGGGGAGGCGGCGGCACCGCTCCTCGCGCCGGACGACGACGGCGAGGCGTGGCGTGGCGACATCGACCCGCCCGACCTGTCCGATGTCGCCGGGCAACCGGTGGCGCGCCGGGCGCTCGAGATCGCGGCGGCAGGCGGGCACGCCATCCTTTTCGTCGGCCCCCCGGGGTGCGGCAAGACCATGCTCGCCGAGCGGCTTCCCGGCATCCTGCCCGCTTTCGTCGAAAACGAGGCGCTCGAAACGGCGCAGATCTACAGCGCGGCAGGCGAACCGCCGTGGCCCAGAGTGCCGGTCCACCGGCCCTTCCGTTCCCCCCATTTCTCGATCTCGCAACCGGGGCTCGTCGGCGGGGGCAATCCGCCCCGCCCGGGTGAAATCAGTTTCGCCCACGGGGGCGTCCTGTTCCTCGACGAATTCGGGGAATTCAGCCGGCAGGCGCGCGAGGCGCTCCGGCAACCGCTCGAGTCGGGCGAGATCCGCATCGCGCGGGCGGGGGCCAGTTGCCGATTTCCTTCCCGCTTCCTGCTGGCGGCAGCCACCAATCCATGTCCATGCGGAAACGCGGGCAACCCGCGACGGATCTGCCGCTGTCCGCCGACGCTGCGTGCGGCCTACGCACGCCGTTTTTCAGGCCCCATCCTCGACCGGATCGACCTGGCCGTCACGTTGATGCCCGTCCCGGGCGCCGAATGGGCCGGGGCGCCGACAGGAGAAGTTTCCGCTTCCGTGAAACTCCGGGTCGCGGCGTGCCGGGAACTTCAGCGAAGAAGATATCCGGACGGGGGCATAGACGCAGGGACGCGAACCAACGGGCAGGCCCTGCTCTCGCTGTCCGGGATGACTTCGGGCATGGCGTCGGAGGCGCGAACCTTTCTCATCCGTGCCGCCGACAAGATGTCGCTCTCCGGCCGGGTGCTCGCCAAGACGTGCCGCGTCGCGCGCACGATCGCCGATCTGTCGTGCGAGCGGACCGTGGCGCTGCCGCACCTCGCCGAGGCGCTTCAGTACCGGCTGCCGGGATTGTCGGGGGAGGACGAGAACTGAGGTGCGTCGAGAAATGCGGGCTAAGCCTTGTCCGTGATGTCCCAGAGCACTTTTTCGACGTAGTTTCGGAAACCGTGGATGAAGGCGCAGCGGCGGTGGAAACGGGCGAGCGAACCGATGAAATAAAGTCCGGGCACGGTCGACTCGCCGGTCGGCGAGATGAGCGGGAATCCATCCGCGTCGGCGCGGACGCCGTCGCCTTCGACCGGCAGCCAGCCCGGACGGTAGCCCGTCGCGCACAGCACGCAGTCGAACGATTCCGTTTCGCCGGACGCGAAACGAACCGATCCGCCGTCGAGCGCCAGCGGCGGGTCGGCTTCGCGAACCTTGATTATCCGGAACTTGATCAGTTCCTTGAGCAGGCTTTCGGAAGATCCGCGAACGTCGTCGAGTTGGGCGGATACGCTGAAATAGGAGAGCGGGTTGCGGGTGCACAGCGTCACCGACGCCGCGGTCCCGGCCAGCCCGATGGCCAGTTCGGCCGCCGAATTGCCGCCGCCCACCACCAGCATCCGCTTGCCCGAGTACGCCATGCAGTCGATGAAGTCGGCCGAGTGGACGACCGCCGGATTTTCGGCGATACCGTGAACATCAGGAAACGCGGGCTCGAACGCCCCCCCGGTGGCAATCACCAGGAACCGTCCCTCGACCTCGCCCTTGACCGTCTCGATCGAAAAACCGCCCGGCGCGGGGCGTGCCCGCATCGCAAGGGTGTTGTCCTCGACCCGGATCCGGTTTTCACGCACGAACGATTCGATGTAGCACAGGAAATCTTCACGAGACGGAAACGGCCGCTTCGTCCCCGGAATCGACCACAGGGGCCGGTCGAACGTCAGCGAGGTCCAGTCGGTGCCCGGCACCGACGGCGACAGGAGCATCATCCCCTGCCGCATGTTTCGCCACGACTGAGCCGCCTTGCCGCGCTCCAGGATCCGGTACCGGATTCCCTGCTGCTGAAGCAGGCTCGCAAGAAGCAGCCCCGCAGGCCCTCCTCCGATGATTACGACGTCGTTGCGCATCCTTACAAAGATATCATATCCGTACGCCTAATCCGGATGCCCGTGACGCGAAGCGTCGGGAGTCGTGCCCGAATCCTCTTGGGGCGAGTGTCAGAGGGAATTCGGGGTTGACAGGGGGCGCTGTCTCCCCTATATTGTTTGTTTCTTATTGATTCGAACGGAGGAATTTTACAATCATGTATGCCGTGGTCCGCACAGGCGGGAAACAGCTCCGCGTAGCCCCGGGGGACGTCGTCAACGTCGAATTGCTCTCGGTCGAGGCCGGCGACACGGTCGAACTGACCGAGGTGCTGCTCGTCTCCTCCGAACAGGGCACCACCGTGGGCACCCCGTTCGTCCCCAACGCGACGGTCATCTGCAAGTCGATGGGCGACGGAAAGTCCAAGAAGATCCTCGTCCACAAGCACAAGCGGCGCAAGGGCTACGCCCGCAAGGCGGGCCATCGGCAGCCGTTCACCCAGCTTACCATCTCTGAGATCCGGGTCGGCTAGAGCCGAAGTCCGGGAGGAGTCTTCTCATGGCACATAAAAAAGGCGTAGGCAGTTCACGAAACGGGCGCGACAGCCATAGCAAGCGGCTGGGCGTCAAGAAATTCGGCGGCGAGCTCGTCACCGCCGGCGCGATCATCATCCGCCAGCGGGGCACTGCCGTGCACCCGGGCGACAATGTCGGGATCGGCCGGGACCACACGCTGTTCGCCCTCATTCCGGGGCGGGTCCTGTTCGGACGGCTGGGCAAGGACCGCAAGAAGGTTTCTGTTCTCGCGCTTTCCTGAACCGTAACACCCACTCATGCATTTCATAGATGAAGCCACCATCACCGTCCGCGCTGGAGACGGCGGACGGGGATGCGTGAGCTTTCGCCACGAGAAATACGTCCCCATGGGCGGCCCCGACGGCGGCAACGGGGGCAACGGCGGAAGCGTCATCCTCAAGGTCAGCCCTCACTTCTCCACCCTGCTCGACTTCCGATACCGCAACATCTTCAAGGCCAAGCGCGGCACCCACGGCAAGGGCAAGAAGATGCACGGCGCGAATGCGCCCGATACCATCATCGCCGTTCCGGCCGGCACCATCGTCCGCGACGCCGACACCCTGGATGTGCTGACCGACCTCACGAAGATCGGGCAGACCTACGTGGCTGCGGCCGGCGGACGCGGGGGGCGCGGAAACGCGGCCTTCACGTCTTCGGTCAACCAGGCGCCCGACTGGGCCAAACCGGGTCGCCCCGGAGACGAGCGGCGGTTGCGGCTCGAGCTCAAGCTGATCGCCCAGATCGGACTGGTCGGCCTGCCCAATGCCGGCAAGTCGACGTTGCTCTCCCGCATCTCACGGGCAAAGCCCAAGATCGCCGACTACCCCTTCACGACCCTGGCGCCCGTGCTCGGCGTCGTCTCCCATCACGACGACGAATTCGTCGTGGCCGACCTGCCGGGGCTGATCGAAGGCGCCCACGCCGGGGTGGGGCTCGGACACCGCTTCCTGAAGCACGCCGAGCGCACCGAGGGGCTGGTCCACGTGATCGATTCGACGCACGAGACCGATGAAATCGTCGAGGCCTACCGGACCATCCGCGAAGAGATGAAACTGTTCAGCCCCGAGCTGGCCAACCGCCCCACGCTGCTCGTATTCAACAAGATCGATGTCACGGGTGCGCGTGAAGCCGCCGAAGCGGCGCGGGGCATGATCGATTTTCCCGAGCACGACGTCCACTACATTTCGGCGGTCACCGGCGAAGGGATCGCGACGCTGCTCGACGGGCTTTGCGCACTTCGCAAGCGGCCCCCCTATGAGCTCTGACGGGGCCGTAAATCGCGCCGCCTTTTTCCGGGGGCGAAAGATCCGTCGCGTGGTCGTCAAACTGGGCAGCGGCACGCTGACCGACGAGACCATGGGGCTTCGGGAAGGGACCATCCGGCGGCTGGCCGCGCAAGTCGCGCAGGCCTGGGACGCATCGGGAGTCCAGTTCGTCGTCGTGACCTCGGGCGCGATCGCCGCCGGGCGCAAGAAGATGGGCATCTCCGACAAGCCGCGCACCATCGCCCTCAAGCAGGCGGCCGCCGCAGTCGGGCAGACCACGCTGATGCGCGCCTACGAGCGCGCATTCGAAAAACGCGACCGCAGGGTCGGGCAGCTCCTGCTGACGCACGACGACTTCGAGAATCGCGAACGCTACCTCAACGCGGGCAACACGATCAAGGCGCTTCTGGCGCACGGCATCGTCCCCATCATCAACGAAAACGACACGGTCGCCACCGAAGAGATCCGGATGGGCGACAACGACGCGCTCGCCGCGCTCGTCACCCAGATGGTCGGCGCCGACCTGATGATCCTGCTCACCGACGCCGACGGCCTCTTCACGAAAGACCCGCACCGCTTTCCCGATGCGCAGCGGATCCCGGTCGTCGAACGGGTCGACGACGATCTCCAGAAACTGGCGGGCGGCGTCCATTCCGGCTCCGTCGGAAGCGGCGGCATGGCTTCCAAATTGTCCGCCGCCCGCGTCGTCTCCTCCTGGGGCACGCCGGTCGTCATCACTTCGGGATTCGCCCGCCGGCCGGTGCTCGACGCGCTCGAAGGCGCCGACATCGGCACCCTCGTGCTGCCGCAACCGCGCATCCGGGCACGCAACCGGAAGATGTGGATCGCAAACGCCCCGCACGTCCAGGGGACGATCACGGTCGACGACGGCGCCCGCAAGGTGCTGCTCGACGGCGGCAAAAGCCTGCTTCCCGCCGGCATCGTCGATGTGCAGGGCGAATTCCGGAAGGGCGACGCGGTTTCGGTTTCCGACCGCGACGGCACCGTCTTCGCCCGCGGCATTTCCGGCTGGTCGAGCGAACAGGTCGCGCTGGCCCGCGGGCGCAAGAGCGCCGAAGTGGCCCTGATGCTCGGGGACGAGATCCGGCCCGAAGTGATCCACCGCGACGACCTGACGATCCTGCCGCGGGAACCCAGATCCGAAAACCGGAGAAAAGGAGACGCGATCCCATGACGACGACCTCGCGCACCGTGGCCGAGATCTGCCGTGCGGCACGCGACGCCTCGGCGCTGCTCGCATCCGCCGGGACCACCCGGAAAAACCAGGCGCTGGCCGCCATGGCCAAGGGACTCGTGGACCGAACCGAATGGCTCATGGCCGAAAATGCCAAGGATATGGCCGCGGCACGCGTCAAGGGGCTTTCCCCCGCCATGCTCGACCGGCTTGCGCTGACCGACGACCGGATTCGCCAGATGGCCGCCGGCATCCAGGAAGTGATCGCCCTCCCCGACCCCGTCGGTGAAATCGAAAAGATGGGAAGCCGCCCCAACGGGCTCCTTGTCGGGAAGATGCGCATCCCGCTCGGCGTCATCGGCATCATCTACGAATCGCGCCCCAACGTCACGGCCGACGCGGCGGCGCTTTGCGTCAAGTCGGGCAACGCCGTCGTCCTGCGCGGCGGTTCCGAGGCAATCCACTCGAACAGCGCCATCGCCCACGTGCTGCGTGCGGCGCTCGCCGACGCGGGTTTCGACATGGACGCCGTCGCGATCATCGAAAACACCGACCGCGCCGCGATCGACGAATTGCTGGTCCAGGTTGAAACGGTCGACCTGATCATCCCGCGGGGGGGCGAAGGGCTCATCCGAAGCGTGGTCGAGAAATCGCGCATCCCGGTCATCAAGCATTACAAGGGTGTCTGCCACAGTTACGTCGACGAGGATGCCGATGTCGCCCAGGCGGTCGCGGTGTGCGTCAACGCCAAAGCGCAACGTCCCGGCGTCTGCAACGCGATGGAGACGCTCCTGGTCCACGAGCGGATCGCCCCGCTCTTCCTGCCGGCCGTCGCCGAAGCGATGCGCGCCGCCGGGGTCGAACTTCGCGGCTGCCCCGAAACGGTCCGGCTCCTTCCGGACACGGCCGCGGCAACCCCCGAAGACTGGGACACCGAGTATCTCGACCTGATCCTGTCGGTGAAGATCGTCCCGTCGATGGACGAGGCGATGGCCCACATCCGGCGCCACGGGTCGCTCCACACCGAGGCGATCCTGACGCAGAACCACGCGCGCGCCATGCGCTTCATCCGCGAAGTCGACGCCTCGCTCGTGCTGGTCAACGCCTCCACGCGGTTCAACGACGGGTTTCAGCTGGGACTGGGCGCCGAGATCGGCATCAGCACCACCAAGCTGCACGCATTCGGCCCGATGGGACTCTCCGAGCTGACGACGACGAAATTCATCGCCTTCGGCGATGGGCAGATCCGGAACTGAAACGCGTCGTGGCCTCCGATTCCGACCGGATCGCCCTGTACGGCGGCACCTTCGACCCGTTCCACAACGGGCACCTGCGGATCGCGATCGAGGTCAAGGAGGCGTTCGGCCTGCCCGAGATCGTGCTGCTGCCGTCGCACAAGCCGCCGCACAAACCGGACCGGCCCGTGTCCGACGCGATGCACCGCCTCGCGATGACGCGTGAGGCAGTCCGGGGGATGCCGGGATTCGTGGTCTCCGATGCCGAGATCCGGCGCGAAGGCCCATCGTACACCCTGCTCACGGTTCGCGAATTCCAGGCGGCCCATCCCGGAGCCGGCATCCTTTTCGTGATGGGCGCCGATTCGTTCGCCGAGATCGGAAGCTGGCACCGGTGCGACGAACTGCTGGCCGCCTGCGATTTCGTCGTGCTGCCCAGGCCGGGAACCGGCGGCGACGCCATGCTGCCGCCCGGCATCCGTGTTGAATTGGAACAGCCCCATTGCTATAGTTGGGCGGGAGCCGCTTACCGGCTCCCCGGCGGGAAGCGGGCGTTCTGCCCGGCCGTTCCGGCGCTCGAAATCGCTTCCAGCGCCATTCGCGAAAAGATCCGATCCGGCCGTTGCATCCGCGGCCTCGTTCCACCGGCGGTCCAGGAATACATCGCCGGCAACCACCTCTACGTCGACTGAAAGAAAGGAATCACAGCCATCGATACCAGGGACCAGCTCCTCATGTGCGCATCCATCGCGGCCGACAAGAAAGCCGCCAAGACCCGGGCGCTCGACGTCCGAGACCTCGCGGGCTTCACCGACTATTTCCTGATCTGCTCGGGAAATTCCGACCGCCAGGTCACCGCGATCGCCGAAACCATCCACGAGACGATGAAACACGAAGGCGTCTACCCGG
>JANXQJ010000080.1 GCA_025356865.1 Deltaproteobacteria bacterium
CCAGCCATGACCCATCGCCGAAATGAATTAAACGTGGCGATGCAGCCGCAGTTATGAATTAGTGTCGATTATCGCTCTTTCTTGTCTTCTCGCGTCGGTAATAAGTCCCTGCGCGCCGGAATGCGAGTTTGCCTCGAATCCTATTTTATCCGCGCGTATCCGCGTCATCCGCGGTCCTTCTCTTTCGAATGACCCGTGGCGCGAGCTTTCGGTTACTTCTTCCCACCCTCAACGAAGGCCTGCACTGGCTTGTGGCCTTTGGCCAGTTCGGCCAAAGTTGTGTCAGCCAGCGCGAGTATGTGCTCGTCGTCGAGGGAGTAGTACGCCATCTTCCCTTCCTTGCGGTATTTGACCAGCTTCTGGCTGCGCAGTACCCGGAGCTGGTGCGACGTGGCGGATTCGCTGACGCCCAGCAGGCGCGCGATGTCGCAAACGCATAATTCTTCCGCTGCCAGCGCCTGGATCACCTTGACGCGCGTGGGGTCGCCCAGCGTCCGGAACGTCTCGGCCATGGCCATGACGTCCCTTTCGGAGGAGAGCGCCTTCCGGGCTCTATCGACATGCCTCGCGTCGACAAAGCTCAATTCACGGACATCGGGTTTCTTTTTCGGCATCACTCCCTCACGCATGAACATGAGTTCACATGCTAAGGCATGGATCCTGCCGCGTCAACCCGAAATTTCAGGTCACGGATGGTGATCCAAAAAGCCGGGGGAGGCGAGGACATTCGCCCGCAGGCAGAAGGACATTCCGAGCGAGGGTTCATGCGGCGCCATCACCCGCGTATGTCCGGTATGTATCGAGAAAATAATGTCTGACACCCCGATAGCCAAAATGCCCTTTGATATTCATCCTGCCGTTTTCGCGCATCAATATATTTTGAGCCCCTTCCGGCCAAAAGGGCTGAGTTCCCTTTCCGCCCATGCAAACCCGATACGCTCCTGTTCCAGACGCAGCGCCGGCGCGAGACGGTCGAAACGAAGGTCGTCGTAGAGCGCGGATTCATCGGGCGTCAGGCGGTTCAGATCCCGTCCGGTCGGATGGGCTTCGCGTCCCCAAGACGATCGATGTTCCAACAGCGTTTCGCGGTCCATCATCAAGGATTCGGTTTTTGGGAACAGGGCACGGAGTTGGTCGAGAATCGCAAATCCGTGGGTGTCGATGTCGCCCCAGTAGAAGATCTCCCGTTCACCAAGCCATTCTGCCCGTACGAGAGACTCGAATCCATAGCCGGCACCGAACAGTATCATGCTCCGCGGCACCGGCGGAAAAGCCAGAAAATTGATTTCATTCTCGGTGATGAACACGCGCGCGGCGGGCAGATCCAGCCGGGCAAATTCGTCGCTCGTCACGGAAAGATCGGACAAGCCGCGGATGTGGAGCGCCGGATCCAGAAGGCGGAACCGGATCTGCGCGGGCTTCGACCGGAACCCGTACCTCCGCTCAAAGCCGCTTCCACCAGTGGCCGCCGTGTCGACGCCCTCCGGGGGCAGTACGAAGTCGAGCAGTTCCCCGAGCAGCGTGCGGTACCGTTCGATGAACTTGGTGTCCACGCCCGGGGCGTCGATCTGGCGAAGATAAACGCTCGGTCTCGGATGAAGGACGATCCATTCGATCACCGCCAGCAGTTTGGGCCACGCCTCTACGTGTTCAAGAACCGCAAGCGGGCGCTTCGCCACCCAGGCGGATAGCGCCGGGTATTTTCCTGTGATGGTGCTCGCCACTTTCCGGAACCGCTCTGCCTCCCGCTGCTTCCCTATCAGCGTTAGCCCGTCCCGTTCACTTTCGATCATCGCCGCAATCGGGATCCGGTTCGCCCCCAGCTGGGGATGCCGGAATTCCCGCCATTCGAGAAGATAGCCGGCACCGCCAGACTGCTTCTCCTCCGTCGTCAGCACACGGATCCACTTCCGCGCGGCTTCGAACTCATCGGAGAGCGCCCGCGTTCCCGGAGTCCGCAAGGGGATGCGAATCGGAAAAACTGGATCGCCGCCCGCGAACGAGGCGAGGATGCGCCCGTTGTCCCATGCTTTCTTGAGACGGCGGTGGATATCGTTCGGGGTCGACCAGCCGGTCATGATTTGCGTGCATCCCGCTCGGCTCGATAATCCTCGATGCCGAGATTGCGAAGCTGCGAATCGCGTCCTTCCTCGATGTGAATGAAGCCGACGGACGAAACGAACGGCTCGATGATGTGGATCTTCTGAAGCGGTGTGACAATCAACAGTTGCAGGTTCAGACGTCGGAACAGTTCCAGTCCATAGCGGGCGGATTCGTCGGAGCCGCGGCTGAACGCCTCGTCGATGACCACGAAGCGGAAACTGCGCGACTTGACCGCGCCCCATTCGAGACCGAACTGGTAGGCGAGACTGGCGGCGAGGACGGTGTAGGCCAGCTTCTCTTTCTGCCCGCCCGATTTGCCGCCCGAGTCGGTGTAGTGCTCGTGTTCCGTTCCGTCTTCGCGCCACCGTTCGGACGCGGAGAAAACGAACCAGTTGCGAACGTCGGTGACCTTGCGCGTCCAGCGGCGGTCGAGGTCGGTAAACTTCTCGCGGCCGCGAAAACGTTCGATGATCCGCTTGACCTGCAGGAACTTGTTCTCGGAGTACTGGCTGTCTCCCGAGCCGGTCAGCGCACCTTCCGTGCAGGTTCGAAGTTCCTGCTGAAAGTCCCGGATCTCGGGATCGGCGCACGTTTGGGGTTCCAGGATGATGTATCTGCCGGGGTTGTAGTCGATCTGGACCAGCGATGTGTTGATATGCTCGATCCGCTCCTTGATGGTCTGCCGTTCGCGCATGAGCTGCGACTGGAAGTTGGCCACCTCGCGAATCGTTTCGACGTTGAGCAGTTCCTTGAAGTTCGCCTCGAAGCGGGGGAGGTCGTCCGCCTGCAGCCGTTCGAGCATGACCCGGTACTCACCGGCTGCCTCGATGTTGACGTCGACTTCCCGGGTTTCAAGCGGGTAGGAGGTGCGGTAAGCCTGCATCGCCGCGATGATCAATTCGGCGAGTTTCTTCCCGCGCTTTTCTTCGTTGTCGATCTTTCCCTGGAGCCAATCACGCATGTCGCGCTCACGGTTGTCGCACGACTCGACGGTCAGCGCATGAACGCCCAGCGCCTCATCACGCAGGAGGAGAAGCTGGGGGAAGAGTTCCTCTCGCTGCTTCGCATCGAGCGCATCGGCGGCGTCCCGGCATTCGGCGAGCTGACTCTGCGCCTGCTCCTGCCTGCTTTCGTTTTTAGCGAACTCCTTGTAGCGCTCGCCGTAATCATGTTCCGTTTGAGCGAGAGCGGCTTCCAGCAACCGGAGGCGCTCCATCAATTCGAGAAGCAGATCGGACGCGGTCTCCAGCGCCATCTTCTCGGCCTCGAGATCCGCAATGGCGGTCGCGAGCGGCCGCCAGTCGAGATCCTGGTAATCGGCAAAATCGCCGATCCGCGCGATCGCCTCCTGCAGAACCCGGATGTCACCCTGTCGCTTTCTTGCCGCGGAGATGACGCCGGCCAGCGCCTGCAACCGGCTTTCGAGTCCTTTGGACCGGGATTCCAGCGCCCTGATCTTGGGCTCGTTGCTCCAGCCCAGCACGTAGCGGCTACGGTCGTCCAGACGGTGGCGGTCGTCTTTCTCGTGGCGTTCACCGCCGCCTTTGATTTGTCCTGTGCGCGTGACGGCCTGCCGTTCCCGCTGGAAGCGATCCATGGTGTCGCAACAGGCGTAATCGAAGCGACGCGAGAGCTCGTTTTCCAGCCAGTCGTAAAAGGGGGACTCCGGTTTGATGGCGAGCTTTCCTGCGAGCGAATCGGGAACGGGCACCCCGCCTTCTTTCCCTCTCGTTTCGCGCACGCGGAAATAGACCAGCCGGCCCTTCAAATGCGTCCGGTCTACCCAGGCCGCAACGTCACCGTAATGGACTTCCGGTACGAGAAGCGACAACCCGAAATTATGAAGTACGCGCTCTGCGGCCCCTTCCCACTGGCTTTCTTCCGGCCGGAGTTGAACCAGTTCGCCGGCGAACGACAGGGCATTCTCTTGAAGCGACAGGGCGGAACAAATCGACTTCCGGATGGCGATCTGAGCTTCGGGAATATTGGTTTTGCGCCGACGCAACGAGTCGAGCTCGCGGCCAAGTGCTTCATGTTCCTGCTTGAGCGTATGGAACTCGACCTCCGTTTCGGTCAACCGGTTCTGGAGATCCGTCTCTTCCATTCCATATCGCTTGCGCAGTTCGGCAAGGCGCCGACGGTTGGCAACGAAGCGGTCGAGATCGGTCGCGAGTTCAAGGTCGAGCTGCCGGGCTAGCGCGGCATACCGCTCCGAGAGATCCATCCGCTTGCCTTTTTCCTGCTGCCTTGACCGGATCTCGCCCGCCAGCCGCTCGATCCGGTCGCCGCCATTCTCGGCGATTGCCCGCTTGAGTTCGTCGCGCTCGCCCTGCTGTCTTCCGCGAGTATCGAATAAAGCCTTCATCCGGAGGGAAAGGCGTTCCGCCTCATCGGCCAGATTGCGGAGCCGTTGCTCCAGGAGGTGCGATTTCAGCGAGGCGAACCACGGCTTCAGTCCGTTCCTGCACACGCGCCAGCCGTCGATTTGCGCAGTCAGCTCAGCGATTGTGGCGCAATCGGTCACGAGAGGGAAAAGGCGAGCGACCTGCTCCTTGGCCTTGAGCACCGCTTCGTGAGCCCGGCTCAGATCGTCGAAGTGGCGGATCAGGGCGTCGATCCGCGAGGCGACGTCCGACGTTTCCAGCATGTGTTCGCGGACGAAGTCGGTCAGGTTGCCGACCGACTTCATGGACACCGTCTGGTGGAACAAATCCAGCGCCTGCTCGTTGCCGATGCCGAAGCGGCGACAGAAGGCGGCAGCGTAGAGCGAAAACGAATCGAAGAGTTCGACGCCGGGAAGCGCCCGCAGGCGTTTCTTGAGGTCCTTGATCTCGGAGCCGAAGTTGGCGAGGTCCGAGGCGATACCGAGCGGCTTGTCGGCAAGCAGATAGAAACGGGCGGGTTGCCCCTCCGTGTCCCGGGTCCAGAAAACCTGTGCGAGCGTCACGTCGAGATCGAATCCCTCGTTCCGAAAAGACCCCAGGATCACCGAGTAGCTGTTGTGATCACGAAGGGCTACCGGTTTGGACGACAGGCCGGATTCATTCCGCTCGGATTTGTAGTGGCCTTGCACGTAGGACCGGATCGAGCGTTCCCGGGTCTCGGCGCCCGCGGCCTTGTTGAAGGCGATCTTGTTGGGGGAAACGAGCAGCGTCGTGACCGCATCCACCAGCGTCGATTTGCCGGAGCCGATCTCGCCGGTCAGCAGCGTGTTGTCGCCGCCCAGCCTCAGCGTCCAGACTTTCTTGTCGAACGTCCCCCAGTTGTAAACTTCGAGGCGGTGGAGACGGAATCCAGCCTGTTCGTCCCGGGCAGCGAAGTCGAGCAGCGGGGTCTCGCTCATACCGTATCGGCCTTCGAGTCGGCACTGCCAAGCAACTCATCGCGGTAGTTCCCGAGTCGCTGGTCGAATTCCGCAAGCCACTGGGCGTCGACAAAGGATTTCAGGATTCGTCGCACTTCGATCTTTTGTTCCTGTCCTCGCAGTCGGCGGGCGAAACCAAGATCGACGATCTTGTTCAGATGCGTGTCGACCTGATCCGCGAATCTGGCTTCGTTCCCGGTTTCGGGCAGGAACAGCCGGATCAATTCGACGACTTCCTCCCGCGACAGAATGACGCGCGCCTCGCCCCCCGCATCGGCCTCCGCCAGTTTCTTCCTCAGCAGCGCCAGTATAAGACTGACAGGAAACGACAACGGCCGGCGGGCGACCAGTCTTGGTAGTTCCGTTTCCCCTTCGGGCGTCGCGCGGGTCGCCAGCCAGGCGTATCCTTCCGCCTCGTCCATGCGAAGTTCCAGTCCAAGCAGGGCGGCTTGATCGCGCACAGCGGCCTGAAGGTTCAGCAGCGCCTGCCACCGCACCTCGTCCGTTTCCCGCGAAAGGATCCCTTTCAGTAGAGCGATCAACACCCGCGAGAGCGATTGTCCGTCAGACCCGGTTTCCTGCATTGTCGTCACCGATTGAAAATGACTCGGGGCATGCGGACGATTCGAGAGATGCCGTCATCCGCAGTCCATTGCACCCGGTCGTGATTGGATTCATCGAACAGCGCTTTCCGGTCGTTACCGGCGATCGACAGATAAGCCACCAGCTCGGCCAACCCCTGCTGCAGAGGGTGATCCGCGATCAGTTCTCCCAGCGTAACCTGATCCCGGGTTCGAAGCGTATGCCGGATCTGGACCAAAAGGCGAGCCTTGTCGACCACGACCTGGTTGTAAAGGGCATCGGCATCGATCGGCTCTACGCCTTCGATCAGCAACTGGTCGGCGATCGACACTTTCAAGGGAGGAGAGAAAAGCGTGCGCTCCATGGGCAGTTCCAGCGTGGGGGAAAGGTCGTCGATTTCCATGAAGGTTCCGCGCGTTGGCGATTGGTGTACCGTCAACGCCTTCGCTTCGATGTCCCGCAGCAGTTGCATGATCCGTCGGTTTTCGAGCCGCGCCTGGTCGTCCAGGAATCGGCGAAGTTGCTGGGAGAGGAGCGCCACGGTTCGTTGCGTATGTTCCCCCGCTTCGAGCCAATCGTAGTGGATGCGCTTGAGGCGAACATCGGGCGCGAGCGTTTGGACGGGCCGCAATCCGAACACCGTATCGAGCAGGGTTGTCAGCTCCTCCTGCTTCTCGGGCGACATCAGGAAATCCCAGAAGGCACGAAAGCTCCTGCCCTGGTCCGAATCGGCGATTGCGTCCCGTTCGCCGAAAATGGAATCGAGCAGATCACCCTTGCCGCCGTCCCACAGCGCGATCTTTTCCCGGGTGGCACGGTCAAGCGATCGGAAGTTCTGTTCCACCTCCCGAAAATCCGCGAGCAGTTCCCGCGCCATGGCCGCCATCTGCTGGAACCGGTCCTTGACGGCGGTTTCGTCGAGCACCGAGAGTTCGCCATTCCGAATCCCGGCGATTTCGGCATCGATCTCGGCTTTTCGCTTTTCGAGTTCCCCGATCCGCGTTTCAGGATCGGTCTCACTGCCTTCCACCAGTTGCCGAAGCAGGTCGAACACGGTCAACAGTCGCGATTCGGTGCCGATGAATGCCCTCTTCGTCAGGCTTTCCAGCCAGCCGATCGCTTTTTCCGCGGCCGGTGTCAGATCGAAGTGCGGTTCGTCGGAACCGACCGGGTAATATTTGCGAAGCCAGCCTCGTGAGTCGTGCGCCCAGTCGTCGAGGTATTCCGACGCCCGCCTGGGATAGATCCCTTCGCCGTGCGACTCCCGTAGCCGGAACAGATCGTCCTCGAGTTTCGAGACAAGCTCGGGCCCAGACATCCCGCGGACGTTGGGAGCAACGAATACCCGGTGGAGAAACGGCGCCACGAGCGGCGCGTGATCGGCCACAAGCAGCCGCCAGCCGGGGTGGCTGCGGCGAAGCGAAGTCAACGTTTCGTGGTCGAGCGAATGGGTCATAGGGGCGGGTCAGACCTCGACCACCAGGTCCGAGTACCTGGCCAGGGCCCGGTCTGCCGTCAGAAAGTAGAGCGGTTCGGTGATTGCCTGAGCCAGGAGGATTCGGTCGAACGGATCCTTGTGGTGATTGTCGAGTTTGGCAAGTGCCAGTGCGTGGTCCGGCGTGACGGGCAGGGGCGCGAATCCACTTTCGACAATCCCCCGAACGATTCCTGTGGGGTCGGCATCGAGCTTACCGACACCGATCTTGATGATTGCCTCCCAGATGGTGGCAGCGCTCACATAAATCATGTCCGCACCGGCGATTTTATTCCGGGCGGCAGCGGACAACGACCGGGAATCAGCAAGCCACCAGAGATAGACGTGGGTATCGAGCAGGAATTTCAAGACCCCTCCTCGAATGTTCTCAGAATATCGGGGGGGAGTGGGGCATCGAAGTCGGCCGCGATTCGAACCTTTCCTTTCAAATACCCCGGGTGGCGGACGGCTTTCTTTTCAAGGAACGGGACGAGTCTCGCAATCGGCTGATTCGCCCTCGCAATGACGACCTCCTCCCCCTGTTGCGCCCTCTCGAGAAGCCGCGACAGGTTTGTTTTTGCCTCATGCGTATTGACGACGGTCATCTTGCCTCCTTGCGGAATCAGCTTAGTCCACGTTGGTCCAGTCTCCACCCGTCGAGGGCATCTGTCAAATGAATGGCCCCGGGATCAGTGGAGACTCAGGTTTGTGAATCCGACTCGATCCGTCGTTCCGATTCCCGTCAAGTAGAGCATTTCGTATTCCGACGGCGGGATGTCGCCGATTGGTTCGAGCAGACGCTGGTTGTTGAACCAGTCGACCCATTCCAGGGTGGCGAACTCCACATCATCGACGTTCTTCCATGGCCCCCTGCTGCGGATCACCTCGGTCTTGTAAAGCCCGTTGATCGTCTCGGCAAGGGCGTTGTCGCACGAGTCGCCCTTCGATCCGCCCGAGGGGCCGACCGCCCCAGCCTCGGCTATCCGTTCACGGAGGCGTAGACTGCCGGCTTGACAGGCCAGGCAATCAGGGCCGGTTCGGATGTACCGGCTGGCCGAGTTTTTTCAAGGCGGATTTGAACTTTTCGTCGAAGGTGACAATTACAGCCCCCGGGGTCGTTTTCGCAGCGGTGGCGACGAGTGCGTCGCCAAAATCGGGGATGGTTTCAGGCCAAAATGAGAGCGTCGCGCTGAAATCGGTTTCCTGGAGCAACACGACTCCAGGCATGGCGATGAAGTCACGAACCATTTCGTTAATGGTTTTTTTCGGTGTCCGGTAGACCTTTTCCATGACGAAAACGAATTCGGTCAGCACAAACTGATGGCACAACAAGGTGCATTTCATCCGGGCAGCGTCAGCAAACAGGGGAGCAACGGCATTCTGCTGAGCGAGGTTTCGATCTGTTACGAACGAGATAAGCACATTGGTATCGATGATATATTTTTTCACCGATACTTCTCCAGGCGCTGTTCACGGGCAGACCGAATATCGGCGGCAATATCTCCGGCTCCCGTTTTTACGCGCCCCTGATAACCGAGAAAATCGCTGTGCACGGGATGAACGACTGCCCGGCCCTGTTCGACAACCCATTCGAGGGCGTCATTCACGGAAATGCCGAGCATCTCCCGTACGGCCTTTGGTATGGTCGTCTGATACTTGGACGTAACTGTCGAGTTCATGGCGCCTCCGAATCGATTCCTTACGTTATGATGATAGCGTAAGGAATCCCGCTTGTCAAAACGGTGCTGGCCAGCGGCGGGCGACAACGACATCATTTCGTTCAACGCCCTCTGTGTCAACATGGATGAGACACTCGACCCCACGAAGTTTAATGTAGAGGGCGAGAGAGGATTTGGGGAGCGTGCCATTTAGCGGAGGGCGGATTCTCGTGGGCCATTCTTCATCCCGCTGGACTTTCCGGGCAAGTCCGACCAAACGCTCATCTATGGGAAGGGAATGGGGGCGACTTGCAAAACCACCCGGGGCGTGTTTGCCGCTGCAGGGAAAATATAAGTAGTTCGAGGCCACAACGCTGCCGATTGGCGCTTCCGGTTTCCGCGATGCGCCGATCCCGACGAAAAGAAGCACTTCAAAGAAATTAAAATCAAAATATGCGCAAGTGACCACATACTGTGCCGGGTGGGTACCTGCCCCACACTCGGCGACGACGACCAACCATTCGTCGCCTTGGCCAGTAAATTGTCCGCACTCATAGACCGTCCCGCCTTCATCTCGATCGGCAAAGCGGTGACAATCAGAGCTCGGCGCAATCCGTGAAAATCGGCGTCTTTCAAAATCTCGTCAATCGTTCGAATCTTCATGCAGCCGCCGCGTCGTAATTCGAGAATCTCGACTGATGTGATATTTCGCTCATGAGATACCCCAAATGTGACAAAACCGCCGGTTGGCTGGCTGTAGACCAAGGTGGATCATTGTCCGGCAAGATCGAAGCAGAGAAGCTGATTTCATCAGCCAATATTGCAAGCCGGTTAACAGCAAGACAATCGTACCACTCGCAATGGAATGGTTTACACCAACCGTTAAGATTCTGCTCCAGCGGATTAATCGCTTTCAATGCTCTCCAGATTTTTCCTTCTCAGAAGGCTCGCTATTCGTAACCCATCGATTTGTACCCACGACGCCGCTTCTCGAACATCCGGGCGAGCATCGGGATTTCCGCGTCGACATAATCGTAGATTCGCACCTCGTCCTTTCCGGTATGGATTCGATTCAGTCGACCGGCATATTGCACAAGCGTTCCTTTCCACGAAACCGGCAACGCGAGGAAGAGCGTATCGAGCCGGCTGTCGTCGAACCCTTCTCCGACGAATCGGCCCGTCGCCAAGATCAATCGTTCCTCGTTCTCAGGAATCTCCAACAACAGTTTCCTGATTGCCTTCATTTGCCGACTTCCCATTCCGCCCTTGACCCTCCACCCAGATATCCACTCCGTATGGAGCAGCCATCCCAGATAGCCTCACCGACATGACCGGCGACATTCGGCAACATATACGTTTATCTATTTGGCCCGCTGCATTCTATCTATGTTAATATTTGATTCGTTGAAATTACCATAGAGGTTAATAATCATGGTTGGATGGAAGCGGCTTATACTCGAACAGATGACAGAAAGCACCGAACGTCTTCGTCCGTTGCGGGACAGTGGCGTTCCGGTGAAGGGCTGGATTCGAGCGATTCGGGAGGCTCTGGGGATGTCCGGAACCCAGTTTGCGCGTCGATTGAGTGTGTCCGGCTCCCGTGTCGTGACCCTTGAGAAGGCGGAGCTCGATGGCGGCGTCACGATCCGATCCATGAGGAAAGCAGCCGAAGCGTTGGACTGCGTTTTCGTTTACGGCGTGGTTCCGCGCAGCAACCTGGAGGAGGCTATTCGGCTTCAGGCACAGATCGTGGCACGCCAGCGGTTGAAGCGGAGTGGGCATACGATGCTGCTGGAAGGGCAGCAACTTTCTGAAGAGGCTATGCGAAAGGCATTCGATGCCACAGTCGAGGAGCTGATCAGGACGATGCCGACGGACCTATGGGACGCGCAGGAATGAACTTCGACTACCCGGTTGGCGCAACCCCGCTCGATCCGGACGAACTCGACGGACTTCGCCTACCCCATATCTCGACCCGGGCCGAACTGGACCGGTGGGAGCAGGACAACATCACGGCCGGCGAAGCGTGGGCGTTCTCCCGTAAACGCAAGGATATCCTCGGAGACGCCTTCATGTGTCGCCTTCATAAACGCATGTTCGGGAACGTCTGGCGATGGGCCGGCCTGCACCGTAACAGCGACAAAAACATCGGCGGTCCCTGGTGGTGAATTCCCACGGATCTTAAAAATATGTGCGACGACGTCGCGGTTTGGATCGAAACCGGATGCTACCCGCCGGACGAGATCGCAGCTCGGTTTCATCACCGCTTGGTAGCGATCCATCCTTTCCCGAATGGCAACGGGCGTCATGCTCGCACGATGACCGACCTGCTTTTGGTTCATAAACTGGGGCGCCCTCGTTTCACTTGGGGGAGCGGCGCCCTGATCAATTCCGGCGACAGCCGCCGGCGATACATCGACGCCCTGCGAGCAGCGGACCGCCAGGATTACGGCCCCTTGATGTTTTTTGTTCGAACGTGATAATGATCGCGGCGAAATTCCGAGGTTTGTGGCGGGAAGCCTGCGAATGTCAAATCTTCGTGCCGATCAATTCATTCCTCCTCGTTAAATTCCTCCTGATTCTATCGCCTCTTCGTCGCCCGTGTGTTTTTTCACAAGGGTCAGACCCAACATCCACTTGGCTCCATCGTTAGTTTTATAAAGCCGAATAGCTCGAAAATGGTTCCCCCAAAGCGCACTGCGCCACTCTGTATAAAACCACTCTCAAGCCGTGCATACAAGGCATTGGGCGTTATTCCTAACCAGGTACCCGAAATAAAAACACCCTGCCGTCCTTTCGGAAAGGGCAGGGTGTATACGCATCTAACTCAGGGAATCCCAGACGAGCTATCAGACCAAGGTGTCTGACTTTATTATCGTGTTGGCAGTCTGGCTCCCTGCCGAGGTGTCAGACTTTATTATCCAAATACACCTGTATGCGAGTCTAATTTTACCTACCCATATACGAAACCCTGGGCGGCAACCTATTCGACGGTCACGCTTTTGGCCAGATTTCGGGGCTGGTCGACGTCGGTGCCCTTGAGCACCGCCATGTGGTAGGCCAGGAGTTGCAGCGGCACCACCTCGAGAATCGGGCGCGACATCCGGCCGACCGGGGGAAGCAGGATGGTATCCTCGGCCTTTTCGAGCAGTTCGGAGTCGCCCTGGGTGCCCACGGCGATGATCCGGCCGCCCCGGGTGCGCGCCTCTTCTAGATTGGAGAGCGTCTTTTCGTACGACTCGCCCTGCGAACAGAGGACGAGGACGGGCATCCGCTCGTCGATCAGCGCGATCGGGCCGTGCTTCATCTCGCCGGCCGCGTACCCTTCCGCGTGGATGTATGAAATCTCCTTGAGCTTGAGCGCCCCCTCGAGGGCGATCGGCCACGAGATGCCCCGGCCCAGGTAAAGGAAGTCGGTGGCGTCCTTGTATTTCTTCGCGATCCGGGCGATGGCCGCTTCGTGCTTTAGCACGCCCTCGATCCGGGGCGCGAGTTCGCTTAGTTCCATCAGGTGATCGGAGATCTGGGACGGCGTGAGCGCCCGGCGCGCCTGGGCGAGGTTGAGCGCCAGCAGGTAGAGCGCGACAAGTTGCGTGGTGAACGCCTTGGTGGAGGCGACGCCGATCTCGGGGCCCGCGTGCGTGTAGACCACGCCATCGGCTTCCCGCGCGATCGTCGAGGAGACGACGTTGCAGATGGAAACGGTGACGGCGCCGCGCGCCTTCGCCTCGCGCATCCCTGCGAGCGTGTCGGCCGTCTCGCCAGACTGCGAGATCGCGATGCAGAGCGTGCCGGGCTCGACCACCGGGTCGCGGTATCGGTATTCGGAGCCGAGGTCGACCTCGACCGGAATCCGGACGAGCCCCTCGATCATGAACTTGCCGACCAGCGCCGCGTGCCACGAGGTGCCGCAAGCGATGATAATCACTTTTTTAAGCGATGCCAGCTGCTCGGCGGAAAGCGGGAGCGTCTCGAAGAACACCTCGCCGGACTCGGGCAGCATCCGGCCCGCCAGCGTGTCGAGGATCGCCCGCGGCTGCTCGTGGATCTCCTTGAGCATGAAGTGGCGGAACCCGCCCTTCTCGGCCATGACCGGCGACCAGTCAATGTGCTGCGGCGCGCGGACGTGCGGCGTCCCCGAAAAATCGGTGAGACGGCTGCCGGACGCGTCGGCGACGACGATCTCGCCGTCTTCGAGAAAGAGCACTTCCCGCGTGTGCGCAAGCATCGGCGGCAGGTCGGAGGCGAAGTAGGTTTCCCCGGCCTCCCCGATCCCGACGGCCATGGGGCAGTTGAGGCGCGCGCCCGCGATCGTGCCGGGCTCGGTCTCGGAGACCGCGAGGAAGGCGTAGGAACCCTGGAGCTGGGCGACCGTGCGGCGAACGGCCATTTCGAGGGAAAGCCCGTCGGACACGCATTCGTCGAGCAGGTGGGCGATCACCTCGGTGTCGGTTTCGGAGGTGAACTTCCGGCCGCGGGCCTGCATCTTTTCTTTCAGCGTGCGGTGGTTCTCGACGATCCCGTTGTGGACCACGACGACGCTGCCCGAGCGGTGCGGGTGCGCATTGACGTCGGAAGGACGTCCGTGCGTGGCCCAGCGGGTGTGGCCGATGCCGCAGTGCCCCGAGACCGGTTCCTCGGATATCAGCTTCGCCAGCCGGTCGATCTTCCCCTGGCTCTTGCGGATCGCGATCGTCCCGCCATCGATGATCGCGACGCCGGCGGAATCGTATCCGCGGTATTCCAGCTTTCGCAACCCTTCGACCAGCAGGTCGACGCACCGTTTGTTGCCCACATATCCGACGATGCCGCACATGGACTATTCCTCGATCGGACGCCTGGCGATTTTGGGCGCCTTGAGCCCCGCCTTCGCCAGCAGTTCGGGTTTTTTCCGGGCAACCCAGTTCTCGATGTTTTTCTGGGGGGCGCGGGAAAGAGCCAGCGCAAAGGGCGGCACATCCTTCGTGACTGTCGATCCCGCGGCAACCAGCGCGCCCTTGCCGATGGTGACCGGTGCCACGAGTTGCGTGTCGCTGCCGATGAAGACGCCGTCGCCGATGATCGTCTTGTGCTTGGCGATTCCGTCGTAGTTGCAGGTGATCGTCCCGGCGCCGATATTGGTCTTTTTCCCGATCGTCGCATCGCCGATGTACGCCAGGTGGTTGGCCTTGGAACCGGCGCCGACCCGGCTCTTCTTGACCTCGACGAAATTGCCGATGTGCGCCCCCTCGCCGATCTCGGCCTCGGGACGCAGGTGCGCAAACGGGCCGATGACCGCCCCCCGGGCGACGCGCGCCCCGGAGAGGATCGAATAGGGGCGCAGGTGGACGCCGTCGCCGACCACGCTGTCCTCGATGACGCACCCCATCTGGATGCGGACCCCCTTGCCGATCTTCGTGTTTCCGGTGATCGTCACCGGCGACTCGATCGTGCAGTCGATGCCGATCTGAACCTCGGGCTCGATCCAGACGCGCCGCGGATCGACCAGCGTGACGCCGGCGTCCATCAGCGCCTCGGCTTTTTTCCCGACGAGCAGCGCACCGACTTCGGCCAGCTCCCGGCGCGAATTGATGCCGCGGACCTCGTCGGAGTCTCCGGCGGGAACGGGCACCACGATCTGTCCTTCCTGGAGCGCCTGGATTACGGTATCGGTCAAGTAAAATTCGCGCTGCGCGTTGACGTCGTTCAGACGCGGAAGCGTGCGGGCGAGAAATGCGCGGTCGAACGCGTAACTTCCCGAGTTGACCTCGGGGATTTTCTTGATGTCGGCGTTCGCGTCGCGCTCCTCGACAATGCGCGAGATGTTGCCCCGGTCGTCGCAGACGATCCGCCCGTAGCCGGACGGATCCCCCAGGATGCCCGTCAGCACGGCGGCCGCGGCTTTCCTTTTGCGGCGGGCAACCACCAGCGAACGGATCGTCGAAGGCCGTATCATGACCGCGTCGCCGCACAGCACGACGACTTCCCTGATTTTGGGGGAAAGCTCGGCCAGGCCGCACCGTGCCGCGTCGCCGGTTCCGAGTTGACGGTCCTGGATGGCGATCTTCGCCCCGAAGGCATCCGCCGTCTCGACCAGCTTGTCGCGGCCGTGCCCCAGGACGAAGACGATCTCCGAAACTCCGGCGGTGCGTGCGATATTGGCCACCCGCCACGCCATCGATTTCCCCGCAACCACGTGCGCCACCTTGGGAAGGGCGGATTTCATTCTTTTGCCGAGCCCGGCTGCAAGTATGATGACGCCGACACTGTCCATCGACAAAGATCCCTTTCCGGATGCTAGAATGGTAGCCCCGCGAGGGGGTCAACGTGCAGTTTCCCAGTTTAGCCGGTTTGCCGGGTGAAAGGAACCTTCTTGGCCGACGATCCCAAAAGTGTGCTGGACCGACTCGACCGGGAGCTGGACGATTTGCGGCAACAGTACGAACTTTTCTTTTCGGGAGGGCGCAAGACCGATCCCGGTCGTGAACGGACTGCCTTCGAAAACACCATCCGTAAAATGGGACAGCGCACCCTGGTCGGCACCCAGGACCAGTTCCGCTTCAACGCGATCCAGGCGCGCTACTACTCGCTTGCGAATCACTGGCTCCGGACCGTGCGCGACCTCGAAGAGGGACGCCTCCAGCGCGACGGCAGAGGCGCACTCTCCCGCCCCGCTCCGCCGACCGAGAACCCGATCGACGCCGCCCAACTCGAGGAAGCGGCCCGGAGACTGGCCGAGGCACGCGTCGAGTGCGGCCTTCCCGCGACCAACGAAAGCGATTTCGTCACCCTGAAGGACGCGCTGCTTTCTCGGGCCCGTGATATCGCTGCCCGTTCCGGCGGCGGCCGGGTCGAATTCCGGATCGCGGTCGAAGAAGGCAAACCGAAGATTCGCGCCATCCTCAAATAAAAACGCCCCCCCGGGTATCCGCCGGGGAGGCTTTCGATCGTTTCCCGATTGATCTCTTTTCGTCAGTCTGCGGCGGCCATCCGGACCATGGCGCGCTGGAGCGCGGCGTACGCTTTCTGATAGGTGTGGTCGTCGAGCGACAGTTCCTTGACCGCGGCTTCGGCCCGTTCGAACGCCTGGCGAGCCCGTTCGAGATCAATTTCCTCGGCCCGTTCGGCGACATCGGCCATGATGACCACCTTCTCGGGAGTCACCTCCGCGAAGCCGCCGCCCAGCGCGATCTTGAAGGTTTCGCCGCCGACGCGGTAACTCATCACCCCGATGGAGAGGATGGTGAGGTAGTGGGTGTGCTCGGGGAGCACGCCGAACTCGCCCAGATACCCCGGGGCCATGACCTCGTCGACCTCTTCCGAGACGAGAAGCCGCTCGGGGGTCACCAGTTCGAAATGGATCGTGGATGCCATCGTTTGTTATCCCCTAAGTCCCGTTAGACCGCGAGCAGTTTCTTGCCCTTCTCGATCGCTTCCTCGATGGCGCCGACCATGTAGAACGACTGCTCGGGGAGCTCGTCGTGCTTGCCTTCGACGACTTCCTTGAACGAGCGGATCGTGTCCTCGAGGCGGACGTACTTGCCCGGGATGCCGGTGAACTGCTCGGCGACGAAGAACGGCTGCGAGAGGAAGCGCTGGATCTTGCGGGCGCGGGAGACGAGCAGCTTGTCGTCTTCGGAGAGCTCGTCCATGCCGAGGATCGCGATGATGTCCTGGAGATCCTTGTACCGCTGCAGTACCTTCTGGACCGAACGCGCAACCGCGTAGTGCTCTTCGCCCAGGACCAGCGGCGAGAGGATGCGCGACGTGGAGTCGAGCGGATCGACCGCGGGGTAGATGCCGAGCTCGGAGATCTGGCGCGAAAGAACGGTCGTGGCGTCGAGGTGCGAGAAGGCAGTCGCCGGCGCCGGATCGGTCAAGTCGTCGGCAGGCACGTAGATGGCCTGGACCGAAGTGATGGAACCCTTGTTGGTCGAGGTGATCCGTTCCTGGAGTTCGCCCATTTCGGTGGAGAGCGTCGGCTGGTAACCGACCGCCGACGGAATGCGGCCGAGGAGCGCCGACACTTCGGAACCCGCCTGCGTGAAGCGGAAGATGTTGTCGATGAAGAGGAGAACGTCCTGGCCTTCCTCGTCACGGAAATATTCGGCAGCCGTAAGCGCGGTGAGCGCGACGCGGGCGCGGGCGCCCGGCGGTTCGTTCATCTGGCCGTAGACCAGGCACGCCTTCTCGAGAACGCCCGACTCTTTCATTTCGAGCCAGAGGTCGTTCCCCTCGCGGGTGCGCTCGCCGACGCCGCCGAAAACAGAGTAGCCGCCGTGCTCGGTCGCGATGTTGTGGATGAGTTCCATGATGACGACGGTCTTGCCGACGCCGGCGCCGCCGAACAGGCCGATCTTGCCGCCCTTGGAGTAGGGGGCGAGCAGGTCGACGACCTTGATGCCGGTCTCGAGGATCTCGACCTTGGTGGACTGGTCTTCGAAGGCGGGAGCGGGGCGGTGGATCGGGTAGCGCACCTTGGAGGTGATCGGGCCCGCCTCGTCGACGGGAAGGCCGATGACGTTCATGATGCGGCCGAGCGTCTCGGGGCCGACGGGGATCATGATCGCCTCGCCGGTGTCGTAGGCGTCCATACCGCGGACGAGGCCGTCGCTGGTGTCCATCGCGATGCAGCGGACGACGTTGTCGCCCAGGTGCTGCGCGACCTCGACCACGAGGTTGCCTTCCTTCTCGTCGATGCTCGGGTTGCTGATCTTGACCGCGTTATAGAGGGCGGGCAACTGCCCCGCCTCGAAGCGGATGTCGAGCACTGGCCCGATGACCTGGACGATCTTCCCCTTGTTCATATCTTCCTCGCCTCCTTGAAAAGACAGTGCGAAACGTAATTATTTCGACGCGGACAAGACGGCCATGGGCTTCTAGCCCTTGAGCGACTCGGACCCGCTGACGATCTCGGAAAGCTCCTTGGTGATTGTCGCCTGGCGCGCGCGGTTCATCTGGAGCGTGAGGCTCGAGATCATCTCCTTGGCGTTGCGCGTCGCGGAATCCATTGCGCTCATCCGGGCGCCGTGCTCGCCGGCGACCGACTCGAGCAGGGAGCGGAAGATCTGCATCTCGAGATACTTGGGCAGCAGCGAAGCCAGGATCTGGTTGCGGCCCGGCTCGTAGATATAGTCGATGTCGGACTCGCCTTCGGCAGGCCCGCTTCCCTCGACCACCGAGATGGGGAAGAGCTTCTCGAAGCGCGGCGTCTGGGCGATCGCGGAGCGGAACTCGTTGTAGGCGATCTGGACTTCGTCGAACGCCCCGTTCTTGAATCCGTCGACCAGGTCGTGCGCCATCGTCTCGGCGTTGAAGTAGGAGAGGCTGCCCAGCACGTTGACGTATTCTTTCGTGATCGCGATCTCGCGACGCCGGAAGAAGTCGCGGCCCTTCCGGCCGACGACGAACACGCTGACCTGCTCGTAATTGCCGCTGTTCTCGCGGAGGAACCGCTGGACGGTCCGCAGAAGCGCGGAATTGAAGCCGCCGCAGAGGCCGCGGTCGGACGTGACGACCAGCAGCGCGAGTTTCTTGACCTCGCGGACGGCCAGCAGCATGTGCGCCTCGGGACCGGCCTTGCCTGCCAGCGCCTGAACGACTTCCCGCAACTTGCGCGCGTAGGGGCGCGCCGCGGTGATGGCGTCCTGGGATCGCCGCAGTTTCGCGGCGGACACCATCTTCATCGCCTTGGTGATCTGCTGGGTGCTTTTGACGCTGCTGATCCGCTTTCGGATCGCGCGAAGGTTCGCCATATTTCAGTCGCCCCTTTTCGAAGGTCCGGCGATTACGCCTGGAAGATGCCCTTGAACTCTTCGAGCGCCGCGGTCAGCCCAGCCTTCACGGTGTCGTCGATCTGCTTCTTCTCCCGAAGCAGGTCGAGCACCTTGCCGTGCTTGTCCTTCATGAAAGCGGTCATCTCGGTCTCGTAGCGGCCGATGCTCAGGATGTCGACTTCGTCGACGAAACCGCTGGTGGCGGCGAAGATCGTGACGACCTGAACTTCGACCGGCTGCGGCTGGTACTGGGTCTGCTTGAGGATCTCGACCAGGCGCGCACCGCGGGCCAGCTGCAGCTGGGTGGACTTGTCGAGGTCGGAACCGAACTGCGCGAATGCCGCCATCTCGCGGTACTGGGCGAGTTCGAGGCGCAGCTTGCCGGCGACCTGCTTCATCGCCTTGATCTGGGCGTTGCCGCCGACGCGAGAGACCGAAAGGCCGACGTTGACCGCGGGCCTTACGCCCGAGTAGAAAAGGTCGGCTTCGAGGTAGATCTGGCCGTCGGTGATCGAGATGACGTTGGTCGGGATGTAGGCCGAAACATCGCCGGCCTGCGTCTCGATGATCGGCAGCGCGGTCAGCGACCCGCCTCCCTGCTCGTCGGACAGCTTGGCCGCGCGTTCCAGCAGGCGCGAGTGGAGGTAGAAGACGTCTCCGGGAAACGCTTCGCGGCCCGGCGGGCGGCGGAGCAGCAGCGAAAGCTGCCGGTAGGCGACGGCGTGCTTGGAAAGATCGTCGTATACGCAGAGGGCGTGGCGGCCGCTGTCGCGGAAGAACTCGCCCAGCGTGGCGCCGGTGTAGGGCGCGAGGAACTGGAGCGGCGCCGACTCGGAGGCGGTGGCGGAGACGATGATGGTGTATTCCATCGCGCCGTACTGCCGGAGCTTCTCGACGACCTGCGCGACGGTGGAACGCTTCTGGCCG
>JANXQJ010000089.1 GCA_025356865.1 Deltaproteobacteria bacterium
CCTTTCCCTAGCCCGCATTTCTCACCACCCTCCTGCTATGTCGGCGGATCCGGGCATGTCTACTGCGTTCCGCTCGATCGGGCTCCTCGACGTAGTGTCAACTACGCCTGCGTCGCCCTCAGGTCGCGCGCCTTGTATCCAAGCCCGGCTGCCCCGCCAAAGCGACGAAGCGTGGTGAGAAATGCGGGCTAGTCGATCCGGTAGAGTTTCTGGTGGGTTACGATCTGCTTACGCTATCCGGCATTACGCCCAGACTGCGTATTCCGGTCAGTCTTAATCGCCTTCACCGCGTCGTCCTTACGCTGTCGAGGTGTCTATTTTCCCCGAGTGCCAACCACCCAACGCCTGGATATCGAGCCTTCGCTCCCCACCCCCTGATCCGCCTCAGGATGCTGTTTACAGCATCAAGGGCCTTGATTCGTTGGACCAAGGAATTTCCATTCAGAGTTGTGGGTTTTCCATCGGCTGATGATTGATGAATCACAAAAGAGAGGACCGGGACGGCGTTGCCGTCCCGGTCCATGGAAGACCGGATATCTAAATGCCCTGATATTATTTGCGCAGTTTGCGTGCTCTGACTGCCAAACCGACGAGACCGGACCCGAGGAGCAGAAGGGTTCCGGGTTCCGGAACTGAAGTGCCCGGATCGACATTTCCCTCGCGGGCAGCAAAGATATAACGACCCAACTCGTTGGAACCGATGCTGTGGTGGATCAGGCCCGTCTGTGCATCGTCGAGGAAATAGCCATTCACGCCGGAACCCGACATTTCGAAGAAAGTCGCCGGGGTTGCCGCATTGTTGTAGCCGACCCGGGCGGATGCCCCCCCGAAACCGTTGATGCCATCACTGGCTGCGCCCGTCTCCCAGAGGATACGGTCATAATTGAAGACGATGTCGAAGTTGCCCGTACCCGTATCGGCACGATCGACCAGGAGAAGCTGGAAACTGTTGAGTTTGTCAGTTGCACCGGGATAATACCCGACATCGATATAGTTCACGAAAAACGAGTTGTGTCCCTCGAAAAGACCATTTCCGTAGATAACGGGTTGCGAGCCGTTGGCGGTTCCGCGAGTGTCAACATCGGCAAAGAACGGTGCGATGATCGGGTTGCCGGTCGATGTATTCAAGGCGTAGGGGGTGTATGTCCACAGGGAACTCGCAAAGGTCACATTGCCGTTGTTGTTCACGTAAAGTTGATCATAGTTGGATCCAAAAAAGTTTGCAGTAAAGCCGATGTCGACCAACCCCGTTGATGAGTCGTCGTTTCTCGGCACAACAGTGCCGCTGTACCCGGTTACCACCGCCGAGGCCGCCGCCAGAACCGGCAGTGCCAGAAGGCCTGCGATCATGCATGCTGCCAACATCTTCCTTTTCATATTTCACCTCCGGTTTTGGATAGTCGTCCGTTTGTACGGGACAGATTTCTCGCTTTCACGTGGACATACACATCCCGTGCCTACCATTCTGAATTTCTTAATCGTATGATAATTAACAGATATATGGATTAATTGTATTCTGAGGGATGTCAGTCGGAAGCTTTCGATGTGGCAAATTGGGTAATATATTTCTTAATCATCTTCAGAAAACATCTGGTTCACATCTGAATCAGTCTTCCCTGACGGTACGAAAGTTGCCCTAGATTCCTTGAAATTCCACGGGAGGTTCACCTTGAAGAAAAAAGCGTTTCTCGTCGGCATCAACCGTTACCCCGATGCACGGAATCACCTGAAAGGGTGCGTGAACGATGTCCTGCTGATCGCAAAGACGTTAAAAGAGGAGTACGGTTTTGCGACCGGGGATATTCGGCTGCTGACCGACAATCGGGCCACCACCGCTGCGATCCGAACCGGGCTTGAACAACTGGTATCGGAAGTCAAGGCCGGCGACTCGCTCGTGTTCCACTACTCGGGGCACGGCACCCAAGTGCGGGACATTCACGGCGACGAGATCAAGGACAACCTCGACGAGATCATCTGCCCGTACGACCTCGACTGGGAAAACCCGTTTACCGACGACGATATGGCCGAGATCTGCAAGAAGGTGCCGAAGGGTGCCCTGCTGACCGTCATCCTGGATTGCTGTCACTCGGGAACCGGCTTGCGGGAGTACTCGAAACCCGATCTGCCGATCCGGTGGAAATTCATCCCGGCGCCCGTGGAAATCCGTCATCGCTCCGAAAGCCGGATCGAGAACCGGGGGATCAACCGGTCGGTGACTCAGGCGGGGCCCGACAAGGGGCTTCCCGTCAAGCGATTCGGAGTCAGCGTTACGAAGACCAACGCGGTGCTCATCGCCGGCTGCCGGTCGGACCAGACCTCCGCCGATGCGTGGATCGACGGTGACTATCACGGCGCGCTGACGTATTATCTCTGGTGGTCGCTGCGAGCCCAAAAATGGAACACGACCTACCGGAAACTGCTCGCCGCCACCGGGCAGGAACTTGCCATCCGAAACCTGGAACAGGTGCCCCAGCTCGAAGGGCCTTCGACGTTGCTTGCTTCCTCCGTTTTCGGATTCAAGCCCTGGAAGTGATGGTTGAAGTCGAATTGAAATGGAGGAGAGATCAATCATGACCGATATGAACGCCACGCACGGTTGCAGAGGCACCCGCAAGGCCATCATTCTGGCCGGCGGGTCAGGTACCCGACTTTATCCGATCACCAAAGTCGTCAGCAAGCAGCTGCTGCCCGTATACGACAAGCCGATGATCTACTATCCGCTATCTGTGCTGATGCTGGCAGGCATCACCGAAATCCTGCTCATTTCCACGCCGGAGGATCTTCCCCGCTTCAAGTCGCTTCTGAGCGACGGGGCCCAATGGGGAATCCGTTTTTCCTATATCGAACAACCGCGGCCCGAAGGTCTTGCCCAGGCTTTTATCCTGGGCAAGGAATTTATCGGAGACGACAGCGTCTGCCTCATTCTGGGCGACAACATATTTTACGGGCAGGGGTTTCAGGCAACGCTTCGGAAGGCGGCGTCGGTCGGAAAGGGCGGGGTGGTATTCGGATATTGGGTGCAGGATCCCCGGTCATACGGCGTCGTCGAGTTCGATGCCAACGGGAAGGCAATCTCGATCGAAGAGAAACCGAAGGAACCCAAGTCGCACTATGCCGTACCAGGTCTCTACTTCTTTGACAATCGCGTCGTCGAAATTGCAGCCGGCCTGAAACCTTCCCTCCGCGGCGAATTGGAAATCGCGGACGTGATCAAGGCATATCTCGATCCGGGCGAACTGCAGGTCGAACTTTTGGGTCGCGGATTTGCGTGGCTCGACACCGGCACCCACGACTCGCTGCTCCAGGCATCCACTTTCGTGGAAACGATCGAAAAACGTCAAGGCCTCAAAATCGCCTGCATCGAGGAAGTCGCCTGGCGAATGGGATATATAAATTCCGAGCAGTTGAATCTGCTTGCGACACCGATGTTGAAAAACGGCTATGGGCAATACCTGCTGCAACTACTGGAGAATCCGGGCTGATCGGCTATATGGTAATATTGCTCACTTATGAAGCCTATTCGCATAGTCCTGATCGACGATATTCCCGCCTCATTGGCCAGGACCCGAGACATCCTGTCCAACGCCCGTTACGAAGTGACAACCTGCTCCGAATTCCCTGTTGCCTTGCGGCTGATCAAGACCCTCAAAGGCCGGACAATTGTTATCTGTTCTCTCAAGGTCTCGGGCGGAAGCGGTCTCGACTTCATGGCGGAATTGCTCAAGTCGTACGGAACCATTCCGGTCGTCCTGTTCTCCGCGCGCCCTTCGGTTGACGACCTGATTTTGGCGCTCCGCGCGGGCGCTCATGATTTTCTCCGGAAACCGATTTCGGCCGAGGCCCTGCTCGATTCGGTAGCTCGGGGCACTCACCGCCTGAATCTTGGGCTTGATGCCGAAAGTCACGAACGGGAAAACAGGTCCGAGATTTCTGCCATTCGCAACGAGTTGAAAACCGTCAAGGCGCATTGCGCATTCAAAGGATTCATGATCTCGATGGCGTCACACGATTTCCGGTCTGTCCTGACGGTGCTCGACGGTTACCAGCAGATTGTTCGGCAGAATTGCGACAACGGTTGCCGAAACGAAATCTCCGTCAAGATGCTCGAGCAAACGAGCCGGACGATCTTCCGCCTCCAGTCGATGGCGGCCACGTTGTTCGATGTCGAATCCGCCGAAAAAGGCGAGTTGCATATCATACCGATCCCATTTGATTTCGACACGATGCTACGTGAATGCGCGTCGTTCTATCGGCCTTACGCCGCGCAGAAGCGAGTCGATCTCGACGTCGAACCTGGTCTCCCATCAATTCGCGCCCTGGGCGATCCTGCCCGGGTCCTCCAGATATTCGACAACGTCCTTTACAACGCCGTTAAATTCACTCCCGCCGATGGGGCCATCCGAATCGGATGCGGTACCACAGGAGACGGATATGTGACCGCCACCGTCACGGATACCGGGATCGGAATATCGAAAGAGATGATCAAGGAAGTTCTGGGCGAAGTCCCGGTCGCGCAAAAAAAAGACCAACACGCCCGCGTCGGGTTGGGACTCACGATCTGTCGGCGCCTGATCGCCAACCAGAACGGCAGATTCGGTCTCTCCAGCGGACCGGGAAAAGGGACCACGATCAGCATTTCCCTGCCGTCAGCCGACTGACTTTCCGAATAGGTAAGGGAGGATTCAAACAAATGAGATTCATGTCCACCGCCTTGATTTGCTGCCTGATTGCTCTCCCGGCGTTTCCCGTCTATTCCGAAACCCTTCTCGTCCGTCCTTCCCTCGACTTGAACGAGCGATACGACTCAAATGTCGTGAACGCCCCCCCTGGGGCTGAATCTTCCGATGCCGTAACCCGCGCAACGCCGAAACTCACCACGACGCTCTCGATCTTTTCGACGAAAGTTTCTCTCGTCGGCGGTTTCGATGCCGAATATTTTTTGCGTCATACCGAGTTGAACAAATTCGAGATGACACGCAATTTTGAACTTTCGACCGGAGAACCGATGCAGATCACGCCCCGGTTTTCCCTCCGCCCTGCGGCTCGCTACATCGAATCGCGCGATTCCGTCCGCAGGAACCAGCTTTCCCAAACGACCGTTCCGGGGTTGGCGCCCACTGAAACCCAGGTTACTGCCAGGACCGGGATCCGCGAATATTCGGGTTTCCTCAACGCCAATTTCGCGATATCCGGCAATCTGGATTCCGCTTTTGGTTTCGGTGCGGCCCGCAAGAGTTATTTCGACGGAGGGCCTTTGCTGGTGGGCTCAAACAACTATTCGGCTAACGGTTCCATGAGTTACAAGCTGACCGACACCTTTTCCGCCGGCGGTTACGGAACCGCAAGTTACGACGAATTCGACAACAAGAACGACGTCCGCAACTTCAGCGGCGGTGTATCCGCAAAGTATATTTTCTCGGCATCGTCTTCCCTGGATGCACGGGCGGGAATGACCTGGATCCGCGACGATATGGGGTCTCGCATAAAAAAACCGAGTGGGCGTCTCGAGTATGGTTTCAAATCGCTCGATTTCATGGCCGCCCTCAGCGCGTCGATCGATTACGCGGCAGGAGCCTTCGGCACTGAAAGCAAACGGGAAAGCGTAACGCTGCGACTCTCCGACCGATTCTCGACAAACTGGTCCGGCGATACCTCAGGCGTGTGGCAGACCAACCGTTCGGTGAGGGCGCCTTATCTCGAAGATCAGATGAGCGTCCAATGGGCCGCCGGCGCTCACTATTCCGTCACCGAATATGCCCGTATCAATCTTTCCGGCGAACTGTTTAAACAATGGAACAAAGGAATTATCGGAAGTGATCTCTATCGGGAATCGGCAATGGTCGGCTTCGAGATCGGGTCAAACTTTCCTTTGTTATGAATGTCATTTTGTCTCTTCTGCTTGACAGCCGCATGACGATTCCGTAATCATACATTTCGCAGTTGTAATATCAGCCGCGTCTACGCAATCGCAACAGATTGATATTGTTCGATATTACAATTTGGTACACGGCTTGCCTTTCTGTCAGTCACGAATGAAACAGGGGGCTGGCCATGACGAAGCTGATGAACAAGACAAGCAAATTCATCACAGCCATCGTGCTGTTTTACGGAGTTGCCCTGACCGGTTGCGGAAGCGGTGGCGCAACCTCCTCATCGCAGTCAACGGTCGACCCCCCGCAGGTCGCAAAAACCTTAAGTTGGGCACCCCCCAACGTTTACCAGGACAATAGTCCGCTTGACGCAAATCGCGACCTGGTCGGGTACAACATCTACATCAAAAGCGTTTCATCCGATTTTTCTGAAAACGACGTGGAATGCGCGACCGCGTCACCCTCCGACACCTCGATGAACCTGGTTCCCCTTTGCTCCCTGCTGGGCCTCCCTTCAGGGACATATCGCGTTTCCATTCGTGCCGTTGCAAATAACGGATTATTGTCCGAATTTTCTCCGTCGGCGACCTTCACGTTTTGAACCTCGAATCCGCCATCCTCGCCTGCTTTCGGGCCGGAATTCTGGCCGTGCGGGCCGAAGGAACAGTTGTCTTTCTCAATCTTATCGGCTCGAAAATCCTCGAAGGCAGCCCGATTGCCATTGGCGACAATGTTCACGATAAAGCCAACGATAATTCCTTCTACCGGTTGTTGAGCGATGCGCTCTCCATGAATTATCTCCCCGCTCGCATCGAAGCCGAATTGCCGGGGAAAGATGGTGACCCGCTGATTCTCGGCTTTACCCTGGCGGAGCTGAAAAACGGTGAGTCAAAAAACGGGATTTGCGCTTTTTTCAAGGACCTGACACAAGTCGAGATGGCGCAGGAAAACGAAAACCTCAAGGACCGCCTGATGGTTCTTGGGCAGATGGCGGCGGGTCTTGCCCACGAGATCCGGAACCCGATCGCAAGCATCGGGGTCCATTGCGGCATCCTTCGCCCGCACCTGGCCGAAAACGAAAAGTTGTCTTCCTCGATCAGGAGCATCGCTTCGGACGTCGCGCGCGTCGAAGAGATCATTTCCGAATGCCTCAGTTTCGTCCGGCCGGATGTTCTGGGCATTCGAGAGATCGCCCTGGACTCACTGGTCAGGGATATCTGCGTCAAGTTTCAGGAACTTTACCCCGAGATCAACTTTTCGATTTCCGTCCCGGCCTGCAAGGAACTTCTGGCCGACATCGACGCCGGTCTTTTCTCCCGTGCCGTGACGAACCTGCTATCCAATGCCGCTGACGCTTGCCAGGGGAAGGGGAACATCGAAATCACCCTCTCGAAAACCCACCACTTCACCGACATCATGCGGCTAAACCGCAGAGATGACGGATTGTTGCCGGGACACGCCGAAGCACGGGAAAAGGAATATATCCGGTTGCGGATAAAAGATGACGGGCCCGGGATGACGCGCGAAGTTCAAGACCGGATCTTCATCCCTTTTTTCACGACAAAGAAACAGGGCACGGGGATAGGGCTGCCTCTCACGCAGAAAATCGTTCACTCGCACGGCGGCGTCATCGATCTCAAAAGCGCACCCGGCAAAGGCGCCGAGTTCATCATCCAGATTCCCGTGAGGCAAAAACATGTCTGATCGCGTGCTGGTCGTCGAAGACAACGAATCGCTGCGGCTGGGCATTCGGCTCGCTTTCGAGGATTCCGGCTTTACGGTCCTCGAAGCCGCTACGGGCGAGGAAGCCGTGCGCACGCTCGAATCCGAATCGGTCAGCGTCGTGGTCAGCGATATCCGGTTGGGCGACCTGACCGGAGTGGATATCCTTCGAAAGGCCAAGGAGGTCGACTCCTCGATCGAGGTCATCCTGATGACCGCCTACGGAACGCTCGAAACTGCGATTCAGGCGCTGCACCTGGGCGCATTCGACTACATACCCAAGCCCTTCGAGATCGAACATCTCAAGCATCGTGTAACCATGGCCTTGCGTATGGGGAAACTCAGCGACACCGTCTCTGTTTACCGGAAAGCCGAATATTCCAATGCGCTGGCAGAGGAATCCGTCGTCAGCGAAAGCCGCGCGATGAAGGATATCCTCGCGGTTGCCCGCAAAGTTGCGCCAACCCCCGCCACGGTCCTGATAACCGGGGAAACCGGGACCGGAAAAGAAAAGCTTGCGACGCTGGTCCATTGTTCCAGCCCCCGGTCGCACGGATCATTCGTCAAGGTGAATTGTGCTGCGCTGCACGAGAACCTGCTTGAGAGCGAACTCTTCGGGCACGAACGAGGCGCTTTCACCGGGGCCGAGAAGATGCGGATCGGGAAATTCGAACAGGCCGACAAGGGCACCATCTTCCTCGACGAGATCGGCGATATGAGCCCGACGACCCAGGCCAAGGTGCTTCGCGTTCTGCAGGAACAGGAATTCGAGCGACTGGGGAGCAGCGGCAAAAGCATTCGTGTGGATGTTCGCGTCATCACGGCCACCAACAAGGACCTCCGCCTTGAAGTGAGGGAGGGGCGGTTCCGACAGGACCTTTTCTTCCGGTTGAACGTGGTCAACCTCCACCTGCCGCCCCTGCGCGAGCGTCGAGCCGACATCCTGACACTGGCCCGGTTTTTCCTGAACCGCTACTCGGTGGAGTTCAAGAAGAATGTGACCGGATTCACGCCGGAAGGGATCGAGAAGCTGCACCGGTATGGCTGGCCCGGAAACGTCCGGGAGTTGCAGAACGCTGTCGAGCGTGCCGTGCTGCTATGCGACGGCGCAATGGTCGACGCGGTCAACTTGACGATGGAAGGAAGCATGGGAGGGGAAACGATGTCGGGCGGCGAGACGTTGAACCTCGAGGAGCTCGAACGTTGCGCGATCAGCAGAGCGCTCCAGGTGTCGCACGGAATTCAAAAAGAGGCGGCCGACATGCTCGGGATCAGCCCGAGGGTTATGAACTACAAAATCCAGATTCTGGAAATCGACTGGAAGAAATACCGGAACGGGGCAGCCTGAACAACCTGTTCAGGAACCGGATCAGGCGTTGCCCTCGGGAGCGCCGAGAACCATCCGCATGGCCTCTGCCACTTGCGGATCGAATAGCGAACCCGCCCCTCGCTTGATCATCTGGAGCCCTTCCACGGCGGTCAACCCGCCCCTGTGAGGGCGCTCGGATGTGATCGAATCAAAATATTCGGCAGCGGAAAGTATCCGTCCTTCAATCGAGATATTGGTTCCGCTCACCCCCCCCGGATAGCCGCTGCCGTTGAACAGTTCGTGGTGTTCGAGCACGATGCGACGCGACTCGCTCATGCCCGGGATGCTTTCGAGCAGTGTCGCACCGAGGAAGGGGTGCTTGCGCGTGATTTCGAGTTCCTGACGGCTGAGCGATCGGTCTTTTGTCAGGATGGAACCCGGTATTCCGATAATCCCGATATCGTGAAAAAGCGCCGCATTCTGTAGATGGCGCAACTGCTCCTCGGGGAGGTTCAACGATTCGCCGACGCGCCTGGCAATCTTTGCAACTCGTTCGCCGTGTCCCGCCATGAAAGGATAGCGAAACTCGAGGGCGCCATTGAGGGACCCGAGAAGCGACTGGGACAACGAGCGGACGTTGCCTCGAAATTCGAACGATTGAGAAAGAACGCGCGCAAGTTCGTCGGCGATGGGACGAAATCCTGTCATGTCGGCCTGGGTGAAAGGTCGACCGCCCAACCGGTTTGTCAGGTGAACCGTACCCACGAGGATGCCGTCGTGCTCCAACGGGATGGACAGGAAAGAATCGGTCTTGTATGAACCGACTCGGACATGATTGCGGACGGGAGGATCGTTGTCTCCCGAGGCGAGCAGCGGTGAGCGGTGCTCGACGACCCACGACATGATGGCTCCGGGGGAGACGGGCGTGCCCGGTGACAACCGCTCTTCTGCGTCGAGAAACCCGATGGCTGCCTGAAGCGTGAAAACGTCGGGCGATTCGTAGGCGACGATCGACCCGCGTTCGGCTTCCATTCCGCGCATTGCCGTAAAGAGCAGGATTTCGAGGAACTTGTCCATGTCGACTATCGAACGTGCGGCATCATAGACTTTCTGGATGGGGATATCTTCGCGGGCCGGCGTGATGGCGAGCAGTTCTCCGATTTCACGGTGGACGCAAACCTTTCCGCCGCCCCGGCTCTTTGCGACGAATAGCGCCTGATCGGCCTTGGCGAAAAGGTCTTCCTTGTCGAAGGCGTCCCTTGGGAATGAGGCGACGCCTATGCTCGCGGACAAACGCTCGGTTCTTCGACCTTCGAGCCCCGGGAGGCGATGGTTCCTGAATCGATCGATTATGCGTTGCGCCTGTTCGCGCGCGCCCTCGGTATCACTCTCGACCAGGATCACCGCGAATTCGTCGCCCCCGAATCTTGAAACCGTATCCACGTCCCGAACGGTCTCGAGCGGAATGGCGGCGAATTCCTGCAGGGCAATATCGCCTTGGGCATGGTGAAAACGGTCGTTGTACGACTTGAAACCGTCGAGATCGATCATGAGCAGAGATAGCGGTTTACCGGTCCGTTGGGAGCGGATCACCTCGCGTTCGATCTGATTGTCGAAATAACGGCGGTTATACAGGTGGGTCAGCGGATCGAGGAATGAGTAGAACGACAGTGCCTTGATCGATTCAGCCTGGAGGAGGTGGTTTTCGGCCTGCAGCGAGAGGAACCAGAGCAACTTGATCTGCTCCCGGGTAAAACCGGGCAAGTCGTTTCGACCGAATACGAGCGCGCCCATGAAGTCCCGATTCTTGCGAAGGGGAAACACGGCGATCGATCGTGCATTCCAGGCAGCACAGGCCGTTTCGGTACGTGGATCGGTTTCAGGCGAAAGGACGATTGCCTTTCCGAAAAATCGGGAGATATCAACCGCGTGCCGCAACATGGGATCGTTTGCCCTGCGAATGGATATCCCCCGGGAAACGGTCAGTTCGAAACGGTCGCCGTCGGGGTTGTCGGAGACGAAAGCGCTAACGTCGCACGGGACGATGTCGGACGCGAGATCGAAAAGGAGGTTGAATGCGTCGGTCGTGTCTCCGGTCGTCGCGAGCAGGTAAGGGTTCTTGAGAAGCGTATTGACCGCACGCGAAGACGAAAGAATCTCGTCGGGCGCAAGATCCATAGGATAATCGATCACACTTCGGAAATAAGTTTCGGGTGGTTGTATATCGATCATGATCGCTCCTCGCTTGCATTTATTATTGCAAATCACTTGCCACATATATTTCCCATTAAGAAACAGATAGTTCGAGCTAAATAGGCATCGTTTCCGGTTCATCCCGTTGGACCAGTCCCAGGTAATGACGGCAAGTCACCCTCTAATATGAGAACTGGAATTCCCATAAGGGAGAAAATAAAGCCTGGCGAGTCATCCTTCAATACCTGAAAAGCCCAACCCTGCGCGCACATGTTTTGACAGGCACGGTCTTTGATGTATGCTCTGGCTTTACCACTTTTTCGGAGGCAAATCATGAGTTATCGATTATTCCGGTTCCTGGCGCAGGCATTGACGATCCTGCTGCTGGTCGCCTGCTCGAAATCGCCGCAGGAACTGGTTGCGAAACATTCGAGTCGCGGGGACGGTTTTGTCGCGAAAGAGAAATTCAGGGAAGCCGTCATTGAATACAAGAATGCAGCGAAAGCCGATCCCAAAAACGGAACCGTGCGCTGGAAACTCGCGCAATCATTGCTCGGAGCCAAGGATTACCGCGGGGCCTTCCTGGAACTCCAGAAAGCCGTCGAACTCGACCCCTCCAATTTCGAAGCCAAGGGAAAGTTGGGCGAGTTATACATCTCCGCAGGGAAAACAGAAGAAGCACGGGCGATCGCCGACAACCTCGTGACCCTTCGCCCGAATGATCCGCAGGCCTACATCCTGCTATCCGGGTTGGCGCTGAAGGAAGGGAAGGTCGACGAGGCGATTAGCAGACTCAAGAAGGCATCCGAACTCGACCCGAAAAACGTACGACCATTATTGACACTGGGAAATCTGGCGCTGCTCCGGCAAGACCGGAAGGGGGCCCTCGAATGGTACGACAAGGCGGTGGCGGTCGCCCCCGGTTCTTCCGAACCGCACATATCCAAGGGCAACTATTTCTTCGCCACGGGTGATCGCGTCGAAGGAGAAAAAGAATATCGCAAGGCGATCGAACTTTCGAAGGACAAGGAAGGAATCCGCCTGACGCTTGCCGAGCACTTCATTTACCAGGATCGGTTGGTCGAAGGAGAGACCGAGCTCAACAACCTGATAAAGGAAACCAATTCCCAAAAAGCGCGGAAGGTTCTGGCTGAGATCAAGCTGGAGCAGGGCAAGGGCCCCGAAGCCAAATCGATCATCGACGCCATTCTCAAGGAAAACGAAAAGGACCTCGACGGGAAATATCTCAAGGGGCGCCTGGCTCTACTCGACAAGAAACTCGATGAAGCCAAGGCGTTGTTCGCCGAAGTCGTCAAGCAGGATGCATCGAACGCCAAAGCCCGACTTTACAACGGCGTCGTCGACGTCATCCAGGGGCGGGATGAAATCGGACGGAAAGAAGTCGAGGCGGCAGTCAAGACCGACCCGCGAAACCTGCGCGCCAGGACCGTGCTGGCCGATCTCTACCTGAAATCCGGAAACGCCGATGGCGCCGAAAAAGAAGCGATCGAAGTCCTGAAACTGAATCGGTCCAGCCTGCCTGCTGAGGTCATCTATGGTGACTCCTTCCTCCTCCGCAAGGACTATGCAAAAGCTGCCCAGATCTATACCTCCATCATCAAGCAGGCCCCGAAGTCCCCGGTCGGCTTTTCGAAGATGGGGCTGTTGATGAAGCGACAGAACAAGCATAAGGAAGCCGCCGGCTACCTGGCTCAGGCTCTCGAACTGAGCCCTAAGGATCTCGGGCTCATCACGGAATATGTTTTCGCGCTCGGGGCATCCCGCGAAGTCGCCAAGGCGGAAAAGTACGTGCTCGACACGGTAGCCAAGGAACCCAGGAATCCGCTCCTCCACGAACTCGAAGGCCGGTTTCAGATGGCGAACAACAACCCTGAAGCGGCCGAGGCGGCATTCCTGAAAGCGACCGCGCTCGCCCCCGACTACCCCGCTCCGTACTACGAATTGGGCATGCTATACGTTTCCCAGAACAAGCTTCCTGCTGCGGAAGAACGGTTTACCAAAGCGATCGCCAAAAACGACAAGAGCGTTGCAGCCCACACGATTTTGGGTGTGGTATTGAATGCCCAGAACAAGGTCGAGGAATCCAACAAGCAATATCGAAGGGCTCTCGAACTTTCCCCCAAGAACGCACTTGCCGCAAACAACCTGGCCGCCAACCTTGCCGATCACGGCGGCAACCTGGACGAGGCGCTCAAGTTCGCGCAGATTGCACGCGAATCCGTCCCCGAAGACCCGAACGTCGGCGACACGTTAGCCTGGATCTATTACCGCAAGGGGCTTTTCGACACAGCCTATCCGATCCTCAAGGAAGCCGTCAGAAAAGCCGAGAAGAATCCCGTCATCCGGTATCACCACGGCATGACGCTCGCCAAGAAAGGCAAATCCAAGGAGGCAGCGACCGAACTGAAGGCGGCGATCGCACTCGACCCCAAGTTCCCGGGCAACGAAGAGGCCCGCAAGACGCTCGACGGGCTCAAATAGGAACGATTTGAGACGGGCCGTTTCCATATCGGGTGGATCCGATTCCGTTTTCCTGCTGCATCGAATGCTGTGTGAAAAGGCGGGCAGCGCGTCACGCCCTGTGCTGCTGCACATGAACCACCGCCTTCGCGGCGCCGCTTCCGATGAAGACCAGCGTTTCGTTGAGTCTTTGGGGAAAACGCTTGATCTTCCGGTGGTCGTGGGCTTCGCCGATATTCCCGACGTGAGGGCCCTTACCGGAATCGAAGCCCGGGCCCGTTCCGAAAGATACGCCTTCATCCGGAAAACCTGCGCCGAAAAGGGGATCCGGCGAGTGTTTGTCGCTCACACCGCGGACGATCAGGTCGAGACGATCCTGATGCGTTTTTTCGAAGGGGCGGGCATCTCTGGGCTCAAGGGGATTCCGCGGTCAGGAGAAGGCGGGATCGAGCGACCGTTGCTGAACGTCTGGCGCACCGAGATTCTGGAGACGCTCGGGTCTTCAGGGCACCCTTACCGGATCGACGAGAGCAACGCGGACACCCGTTTCGAACGCAACTGGATCCGTCATCTCCTGTTGCCGATGCTGACAGACCGATACGGCGAAACCGTCAAAAAAAGGATTCATGCCTTGGGAGAGCGGTTCAGGGAACTGGATACGTTCGTGACAGGCGCGGCAACCCGCTGGATCCGCCGAAACGTCAAGGGCGCTCCCCCTTCAATGAACCGGAAATCGTTCGCGAGACTTCCCGCCATGGTCCGTATCGCCGTTTTGCAACATCTGGTTCATGAACTTGGCGGGAAATCCGCCAACGAAAGACTGCTCGTTCGACTGGATCGTTCCCTCGTTTCCGGGAAGCCTTCGGCCTCTGTCAGCATCGGGAAACGGGTCGTATTCCGGAACCGTTACGACATGGCCTCGATTCTTCCTCCCGACGACTCCGATTTTTCGAGCAGACCTCTGCTTGAGCCAGATTCCATTCGGATTCCGGACGGTTCTCCCAGCCGTTACCGGTTTTCCGGAAACGGAGGAATATCGGTCGAAGTCAACACGCGCCCAATTTCCGAAGTCCTTGAGCAGTTGACCCGGCAGACCGGCAATGGTGATCGCAACGTCGCCTTCTTCGATTCTTCCAAGGTCGCGTTTCCTCTCGTTCTTTCTCCGCTGATCGCCGGAGATGCCGTCAATCCTTTCGGTGGAGCGGGATCCAGGAAGGTGAAAGAGATCATGATCGACCTGAAAACTCCCCGGGAAACCCGGTGGGGAAGAGCCACCCTTCGCGACGCGGCTGGGAGAATTCTCTGGATTCCCGGGATCGTGCGATCCGATCTCGCACCGGTTCGAAAAGGGACCCGACAGCTCCTCTGCCTGACCAGCCGTTCGTTGTGTTAAAATCGCCGGATATCATTTCCGAATCGTCACCAGGGGAGCCATTACATTGAACCAGTTCTACAGGAATCTCGGCGTCTGGCTGGTCATCGCGCTGGCCATGGTTTTACTGTTCAACACATTCAAGACCCAGAAAATCGAGCAGACCGAAGTCCCCTTTTCCGAATTCGTCGCTTCCGTCGACGCCGGCAAGGTGAGGGAAGTCGTCATCCGCGGTCAGGAAATAACCGGGAAATACGCCGACAGTGCGGGCAAGGACAAGAAGGCGTTTCGCACCTATGCCCCGGACGATCCCGAACTGGTCAAAAACCTGCGGGCCAAGAGCGTCCGGATCACGGCCAAGCCCCTCGACGACAGCCCGTGGTACATGACGCTGCTCATTTCCTGGCTTCCGATGCTGCTGCTGATCGGAGTCTGGATATTCTTCATGCGCCAGATGCAGGCAGGCGGCGGCAAGGCGATGTCTTTCGGGAAGAGCCGCGCGAAACTGCTGACCGAGTCGACCAACAAGGTTACTTTCGCGGACGTTGCCGGCATCGAGGAAGCCAAGGAAGAACTTCAGGAAATCATCGCATTTCTGAAAGACCCCAAGAAATTCACCCGTCTCGGCGGACGGATTCCCAAGGGCGTCTTGCTGGTCGGGTCTCCCGGTACGGGCAAGACCCTGTTGGCGAAAGCCATCGCCGGCGAAGCCGGCGTCCCGTTCTTCTCGATCAGCGGCTCCGATTTCGTAGAGATGTTCGTTGGCGTCGGCGCCGCGCGCGTCCGCGACCTGTTCATCCAAGGCAAGAAAAGCGCGCCCTGCATCATCTTCATCGACGAGATCGACGCGGTCGGTCGTCACCGCGGCTCCGGAATGGGAGGCGGGCACGACGAACGCGAACAGACGCTCAACCAGCTGCTCGTCGAGATGGACGGTTTCGAGTCCACCGAAGGACTGATCCTCATTGCGGCGACCAATCGCCCCGACGTGCTCGATCCCGCGCTGATGCGACCCGGCCGATTCGACCGCCAGGTGGTCGTTCCCAAGCCGGACGTCAAGGGGCGCGAACAGATTCTCGGCGTCCACACCGGCAAGATTCCGCTCGGCGACGACGTCAATCTCAATGTCCTGGCCAAGGGAACGCCCGGGTTCACCGGCGCCGACCTCGCCAACCTGTGCAACGAAGCCGCGCTTCACGCCGCAGGCAAGGAGATGACGAAGGTCACGATGGAATGCTTCGAAATGGCCAAGGACAAAGTCATGATGGGCCGCGAGCGCCGTTCGATGATCATCAGCGACGAGGAGAAGAAATCAACCGCCTACCACGAGGCCGGACACGCCATCGTCGCCTCCATGATCCCCGGCGCCGACCCGATCCACAAAGTGAGCATCATTCCGCGGGGGATGGCGCTCGGGCTCACCCAGCAGTTGCCCATCGATGAGCGTCACACCTATTCGCGTGCCTACCTGACCAACAACATCACCATCTTGATGGGCGGGCGCGTTGCCGAAGAACTGGTCGAGAACGAATTGACGACCGGTGCCGGAAACGATATAGAACGGGCCACGATCCTCGCGCGCAAGATGGTTTGCGAATGGGGGATGAGCGACAAGCTTGGACCGATGACCTTCGGCCAGAAACAGGAACCGATCTTCCTGGGCCGCGACCTCAACCGCCATCAGGATTACAGCGAATCGACCGCACGCGATATCGACCAGGAAATCCGCGACATCATCAATGATTCATACCGCAGGGCCAAAAACATCCTCGGCACCAACATCGCCGTGCTTCACAAAGTCGCCAAGACCCTGCTCGAGAAGGAAGTGGTCGACGGTGCGGTCATCAAGGCCATCATCGAAGAGATGATACCGATCAACCCGACCGCCTGAGGATCAATCGTGGGCGACCCGTCATGCGATTCGACATGCGGGTCGTTCCGGTTGCGGTGCCGGGACCGGAATTTGACGCTGGCCGCCGGCAACCCGCGGATCATGGGAATCCTCAATCTGACCCCCGACTCCTTTTCCGACGGGGGGCGCTTCGATTCTCACGACGCCGGCCTTGAGCATGCGCTTGCGATGGTTCGCGACGGAGCCGACATCATCGACGTGGGCGGGGAATCGACACGACCCGGCTCGGATCCGGTTCCCGATAACGTACAGATAGACCGTATCGTTTCCGTGATCGAATCCATCCGTCAACGATCCGACGTGCTCATCTCGGTCGACACAACCCGCTCCGCCGTTGCGGAAGCCGCTATCCAGGCCGGAGCGCAGATCGTCAACGATACCAGCGCACTCGAAGGCGACCCGCTCATGGCGCGGCTCGTTTCACGTTCGGGAGCCGCTGTCGTCCTTATGCACCGGAAAGGCACGCCTGCCATCATGCAGAATGCCCCGGAATACGAATCGTTCATCCCCGAGCTGATCGACGGGTTGCGGCTGCGCATCGAATCGGCCGAGGCAAACGGCATCCCTTCCGACCGAATCCTCATCGACCCGGGCGTCGGATTCGGAAAAAGGTTTGAAGACAACATCGAAATCCACCGTTCGCTCCGGCGACTTCAGCTTCTATCAAAACCCGTCCTTTTCGGGTCTTCCCGGAAATCGTTCCTCGGCAACTTTTCCGGAGGGAAGGGCGGTTCGCGACTCCCGGGCACCATCGCTTCCAACGTAGTCGCGGCATGGCTGGGGGCACACATCCTCCGCGTCCATGACGTGGCCGAAATCCGCGAGGCAATCGCACTCGTTTCCGCAATCCGGGGAGGAACATCCTGTTGAATTTCATCCCCCAGATCCGTCCGGCGGACGTTCTCGACATCCTGCTCGTCGCATTCATCATCTATTGGGTCCTGGCTTTCATCCGCGGAACCCGGGCGGTCCAGATGGTTTCCGGCCTCCTGCTGGTCATGGGCCTGTTCGTCCTTTCAAAAAAACTCGGAATGGTCACATTCCAGTGGATCGTCGGCAATTTTCTCGGCAGCTTGATGGTCATCCTCGTCGTCATTTTCCAGAACGAGATTCGACGCGCACTGGCCAAGGTCGGGCAATCGCCCATTTTCGGCCCCCGCACCGCAATCCCGACGCTCGATTTTCTCGAGATCCTGGGCGTCGCCGTTTTTGGCCTGGCCTCCTGTCGCACGGGCGCCATCGTCCTGCTCGAACGGGACAACGGGTTGCAGGAATTCGTCGAAAACGGAAAAGAGATCGACGCCCGCTTTTCCCGGGAACTTCTTGAAGCCATATTCTCGACGGCTTCCCCCATCCACGACGGCGCTATCGTTGTCCGCAACGAGCGGATCGCGGCCGCAGGGGTCATCCTCCCGATTCCGGGCGACACGCCGGCGACACGCGGGATGGGAACAAGACACAGGGCCTCCTGGGGAATCTCGACCGACACCGACACCATCGCAGTCGTCGTATCCGAGGAAACAGGGAGAGTCACCATTTTTCACGACAGTGATGCGACCCGCGTGAACTCGGTCTCCGATTTTCGAGACACGCTTCGCTCCTTGTTCGGAAAAGGGGGAACCGTCCGCTGATGGCGTCCTTTTCCCGGTTCATCCGCACGACTTTCCTGACCAACTTCAGTTTCAAGCTGGTCGCACTTGCGCTCTCCGTGGCACTCTGGTGGTTCATCGCGGGGGAGAACCAGATCCAGGTCGGCCTCGTGGTCCCGCTGGAAATACGAAACATCCCGGAAGGGATGCTGATCACCAACAAGGTCGAACGACAGGTCGAACTCCGTCTTTCCGGCCCGCCATCCATCCTCGGGAACATGAAACCCGACGACATATCCGCCGCGATCGATCTCTCGAACTCCAGAGCCGGGCGACGGATCGTCGGGATCGAAGAACGGAGCATTCGCGTTCCGCCCGGGGTCAAGGTCACGCGAATGTATCCGACCGCCGTCGAGGTGCTGCTCGAACGTCTCGAAAGACGCCGGATGCCGATCACCGCGCGAATCGTGGCCCCGCCGGCGATCCGGCAAAAAATCGTCCGGATCGAGGTCGAACCGCGGACCGTCGAGGTCGAGGCGCCTCCCGCCGCTTTTTCACAGGTCGCATCGTTGTCGACCGAGGAAATCGTCCCTGAAAAAGCCAAGGGGCTCTACTCGACCACGGCCCGTGTGGAATTGTGGACGGTGCATGCTAAAATCGTCGGGAATCCCGTCGTTCGCGTCCGAATCCAGTTCAGGTAGGGGGAAAGCTTGAGCAGAAAACTTTTCGGAACCGACGGCGTTCGCGGCGTCGCGAATACCGATCCGATGACCGTAGAGACCGCTCTGGCGCTCGGACAGGCCGTGGTGCACGTATTCCGGAATCACTCCGGGCGCCACAAGGTCGTGATCGGGAAGGACACCCGCCTCTCGGGCTACATGTTCGAAACCGCGCTTTCCGCCGGAATCTGCGCAATGGGCGGAGACGTGCTGTTGGTAGGGCCGCTCCCGACCCCCGGTATCGCTTTCCTGACCCACTCCATGCGGGCGGATGCCGGCGTGGTGATCTCGGCATCCCACAACCCGTTTCAGGATAACGGCATCAAGTTCTTCGGGCGGGACGGGTTCAAGCTCCCAGACGAACTCGAGTCACGGATCGAAGAAATCGCATGCGGCGATATGCTCAGATCCGTCCGGCCGCCTTCCCCCCAGATCGGAAAGGCACACCGGATCGAAG
>JANXQJ010000094.1 GCA_025356865.1 Deltaproteobacteria bacterium
CTCAAGGGCACCGGCGTCCGCTTCGACCGCTGCACCATCCGCGACAACGACATCGGCCTGCGCTTCTGGGACGGCGGCCCCCGCATCACGGCCTCCGCAATCGTCTCGAACCGTACCGGGCTCTTCTACAGGGACGGGGCGGGGGGTGGTAAAATCAGTGGCGGGCGGATCGCCAACCGGGAAGACGACGCCCGGATCGGCGACTGGGCGAAGGGCGACCTCGACCTCTCGGGGAACTACTGGGGCGGCAAGCCGAAAATCCGCGACTTCCGCGGGGCCGGAGCCGTCGGGAAGGTCCGGACCACCCCGATCCTCAAGCGTCCGCCGGCCGTTGCCGGCGCGGATTGACCCCCTGCTTCAAGTGACGGAAAGGAAACCCATGCAACCAGGCGGAATGAACCGGCGCGATTTCCTGAAGGCGGCCGGAGGCGTCGCTGGACTGGCCGCGGCAGGATCCGTGTTTCCCGCGTCCGGCGAGGCCGCACCGGCCGCGTCATCCAGAACGGCGGTCGTCGGGGCCGCCACCGGTCCCAGCGTCGCTGAAAACGTCCGCCGGGCGATCGCTTCCGCGGGCGGCATCGGGTCGTTCGTCTCCCGCGGCGACGTCGTCGTGCTCAAGCCCAACATCGGCTGGGACCGGAAACCCGAGCAGGCCGCCAACACCCACCCCGAACTGGTCGTCGCCGTCGCCGAGCTGTGCCTCTCGGCCGGGGCGAAATCGGTGCGCGTCTTCGACCGCACCTGCAACGAGCCGCGGCGCTGCTACGTCAACAGCGGCATCCAGGAGGCGATCGAGAAATTCGCGGCGAAGGCGGGCTCCGGCGCGGTGCGCATCTACCACGTCGAGGACCGCAAATTCGTCCGCACGGTCATCCCGGGCGCGACCGCGATGAAAGAGTGGGAACTTTACAAGGACGCGCTCGAGGCCGACAAGGTGATCAACCTGCCCGTCGCCAAGCACCACTCGCTGGCGGGCATCACGCTCGGGCTCAAGAACATGATGGGCGTCATGGGCGGCAACCGGGGGCAGCTCCACTTCAACCTGTCCGACTGCCTGGTCGACCTGCAGCGGCGCATACCGGCCCGCCTGACCGTGATCGACGCGACCCGCGTCCTGCTGCGCAACGGCCCGTCGGGCGGCAACCTCTCCGACGTCAAGGTGTTCAACACCGTGTTCGCCTCCGGCAATGCGCTGGCGGCCGATCTCGCGGCGGCCGACCGGATTTTCGGGTTCAATGCGGCCGAGGTGCCTCACCTCAAGAAGGCGCTCGAATCGGGTCTCTGGTTCTCTTCCCCCTCCGGGTACCGGATCGCCGAGGGATGAGTCGCTTCCCGCGGTCCGCCTTCCTGCCTGCGCTCTTCACGGTCCTGGCCGTGGTGCTGGCGGCCTGCGCACACGCCCCGGAAGGCCGCCCCTCGACCCCTTCCGTCACGGTCGTCGACCGCGATACCGAGTGGCGCGGAGACGTCCCCGTCGAAGGGATCGTCCACGTCCGGAAGAACGCGACGCTGACCATCGCCCCCGGCACCCGGGTGATCTTCGCGTCGAAGTCGTTCGCGGCCGGCGAGGAGCACGAGGGGTTCACCGGCCCCGGTTTCAAGATCGAGGGCCGGGTGGTCGCCGCCGGCACCGCGGATTCGCCCATCCTGTTCGCCCCCGCGGGCGGCAAGGCGTTTCCGGGCGGATGGGACAAGCTGCTCTTCACCTTCAGCACGGGAAGCCGTTTCGAATGGTGCACGTTCGAGGGCGCCCGCTATGCCTTCCACACCCACTTCTCCGAAATGTCCGTTTCGCACTGCACCTTCCGCGACAACGAGGAGGGGATGCGGATGGGCAATTCCCGCGTCACGATCGAGGATTCGGTTTTTACCCGCAACGAGATCCGCGGCCTCAACTTCCGCGACTGCCGCAACGAGATCCGGCGCAACCTGGTCTACGAAAACGGCGACGGCATCTTCCTCCACTCGAAGGACGCCGCTTCCATCATTCGCGAAAACGCGATCTACGCGAACCGTCATTTCAACCTGCGCATGGGCGACCTGCACGCCGAGGACGTCGACGCCGGCGGAAACTGGTGGGGAACCGCAAGGGAAGGGGCGGCGCGCGAAAAGATATACGACGGGGCCAACCTGCCGGGCACCGGCCACGCACGGCTCGCGCCCGTGTTGCCCCGCCCCCCGGTGGCGGGGTCGGAAATCCGCGGGGTCATGGTCTCGGGGCAGTCGCCGGTCGAAGGCGCCGAAGTGCGTGCGATGGCGTCGCTCGCCGAGGGGTTCTTCTCCGAAGAAATAGCCGGCAGCGCCGTGACCGATTCCGACGGCCTGTTCAGCCTCCCCGTTCCGCCGGGTCGCTGGTTCGTGGCAGGCAGGAGGGGGGAGGGCGCCGGTTCCCGGTTCTCTTTCCCCGGCCGCAATCCGGTCACGGTCGCTTTCGGCGAACGGGTCGCCATCGCCATGCCGGCCGTCACGGTCACGGTTTCCGGATCGCCCCGGTCGTCGGCGTCCACCCGCCCGGGGGTCCTGGTTCGCGCCACGTCCGGCGCGCTTCCGGTCGCCGGCGTCACCGTCCAGGCGTTTCGGCCGGACGCCCCCGATTTCCGGGGTCCGGGCGAGGCGTCCGCGCTGACGGGCGAGGCCGGAACGGCGCTGCTGGCGCTCCGCCCCGGGAAATACCTGCTGGCGGCCCGGAAGCGGCCCGGCGGCGCCGCGCTCGGCGTGGTCGAAGAGGGCGGCCTCTTCGGCGTCTGGCCCGGTTCGCCGGTCGATTTGCAGCCCGGCACTGCGGTCGCGGTCGAGATCCCGATGTTCGAGAAGAAGGGGTTCATCGGGCGCGAGGAACCGGCCCCGAATCCCGGCGGGGTCGCCGGCGAGCCGGTCCTCCTCCACGGAACGGCTTCGCTGAACGGGTCCGCAGCCGACCGGCACATCGTCTATTTCTACCGGCCCCCGGAAACGATCGGCAGGCCGGTCGCTCGCTCGTCGGTCATTTCCGGGGAGGGTTCCTTTTCCGTGTCGCTTCCGGAGGAGGGCGCGTACGCCACTTTCCTGCGCAAGTCGATCCCCGGTGTCCCGGGCGGCGTCGGCGAGGAGCGGTTCGGCCCCGTGCCGGTTCGCGTCCAGGCAGGCCGCATCGTCCCCGCGGCACTCCGCTTCGGGACAACCCCGCAGTGATCTCCCCGCGATCGATCGCCGCTGCGCTGCTGTTGGCCGGGGCGCTGGCTGCCTCGCAGCCGCTTTCCGCCTTCGGTCCGCCTTCGGTCCCGGCCGGGGAGGGGAACTCGCTCTCCGGAAAACTGTCCGGGGTGGTGCGCGTTTCCGGCGAGGTGCGCGTGGTCGACGACGTGACGGTGCTGCCCGGCGCGACGCTGGCCGCCGCCCCCGGCACCGTGTTCGTCTTCGCGAAGAGCGATTCGACGAAAGTGGATCCCGAGAATTTCTACGGCGGCGTCGAACTCGTGGTTCGCGGCACGCTCGAGGCCGATGGTGCCCTGTTCCGTTTTCCCGGGCGCACCGGGGGGATCGTCGTCGATGGCGGGCGCGCCCGCTTTTCCGGCGGGACGATCTCCGGCGCCGAGGCGGGGTTGACCGTGTTGCGGGGCGGGGAGGCAACGGTCGAGAAGACCCTTTCGGCGGCCGACTGCCGGACCGGCGTGGCGCTTTTCCCGGGCGGGCGGATCCGGGTCGCACCCGGTGCGGGGATCCGGGCCTCGGGCAACGGCGTGGGACTGGTCCGGTTTCCCGGCGCAGGCCTCCTTCCCGCCGGAATCGTCTCCGCGGGAAACGAAGAGGCCGACGGGATCGGCTGGGATGCCGCCGACGGGACGGGCGGATCGGGAATCGTGTCGTCCCCGTTCGTCGTCCCCGAACCGCCGGCGTCCGCCGCCCGGATGGGCGACACGTTCGTCGACGCCGACCGGACGCTCTCGGGCGACATCGTCGTCGACGGGGTGATTCGCGTCGCTCCCGGATCGACGCTTTCGCTTTCGCCCGGGACGCGCCTCTTCTTCACCTTCCGCGACACCGACGGCGACGGGATCGGCGAGAACGGCCTGTTCCTGCAGGGCAACCTGAAGGCGCGGGGGACGAAAGAGAAGCGGATCGGGTTCTTCCCGGCCGGGGCTTCGGGTCGGGGCGCGTGGGACGCGATCAACTTCATGGCGAGCGACCAGGGCGAAAACATCCTCGGATACGTCGACATCGCAGGCGGCTACCGGGGGCTCCACGCCCACTTCAGCAAGGTCACCGCGGCGGATATCCGGATCGCACGCTGTTTCCGCGGCATGCAGTTCCAGGAGTCCGAGGTCGCCCTGTCCCGGGTCTCGGTCGAAGACGTGAACAGCGTGCTTCGGGGGCGTGACGCCACGGTGCGGATCGACGGGCTGATCGTCCGGGGCGCGGTTTCCGGCGTGAACCTGTTCCGCAGCGCCGCGACCCTTTCCGGGATCGACATCGACGGCGGCGGGTGGTACGGGGTGCGCTTCCGCGACAGCCGGGCGACGCTCGCCGAGAGCCGTCTCGCCCGGATGTTCGTCCCGCTCTCCGTGCAGGAGGGGACCGTGCGGGTCTCCGGCGTTTCGTCGACCGATTCGGGCCTCGCCGCGTTCTCGTTGCTCGAAGGCGATGTTACAATGGACGGGTACCGGGCTATCGGCGCCGGGGTCGACGGCATCAGCGCAGCCAGGGGCCGTGCCAGGCTGTCGGGCGGCGAGATATCCGGATACGGGCGCGACGCGGTCCACTTGTCCGGGCCGGCCGAGATTTCGCTCGAAAACGTGAAGATCGTTCCCCCGCCTGGGGCCAAAAATATTCCGGTCCACGACGGCAAGGTCGTGCCGGGGCTGGGAATCGTGCTGTTTGAGTAAAACGTCGAAAGCCGTCTTCATCCTGCTCCTCCTGGGCACCGCGCTGGTCGTCGCCAAGGGGTTCTTCCGTCCGCCCAAGCCGCCGCTTCGCGTCGCCTTCCAGGTGTGCAACTCGCTCGAGGAGAACCAGGCGCGATTCGAGGTGCTGGGGGCGTATCTCGAGAAGAAACTGGGTCGAAAGATCGTCGTTTCCCACGTGAACACCACCGATTTCGTCGAACTCGCGAAGGCGAAACGGTTCGACGTCGCCCAGGCCAACGGCTACATCTATGTCAACGTCAAGGAACGGGTCGGCGCCGCATTGCTCGCGCGCGAGGAAAAACTCGATACCGGCCGGGATACGGGCGGACTCATCGTCGTCCGTGCCGACTCGGGGGTCCGAACCCTCGCCGAACTGGCCGGGAAGACGATCGTCTACGGCCCCGTCCTCTCGCCGGGCGGCTACCTCACGCAGTACGACACGCTTCTTTCGGCGGGGCTCGATCCCGAAAAGCTTTTCAAGAGCTACACCTTCCTGCCCGGGGCGTGGCAACACGAAAAAGTGGTTTTCTCGATCCTTTACGGCGCGGTCGACGCAGGCGCGGTCAAGGCCGGCGATCTCGAGCGGATGGCGTCCGAAGGCAAGATCCGGCCGTCCGATTTCCGGGTGCTGGCGAAATCCGAACCGGTGCCCAACTGCACGTTCTTCGCGTTGCCCCACGTGGATCCGGCCGAGGCCGGGCAAGTCAGGGAGGCGCTGATCCGGCTCTCGGCCGGCGATTTCGCCGACGTGAACGGCGAGCACCTCAATGTGCTGAAGCGGGACGCGGTTCGCGGCTATATCCCCACGCGCGACGACGAATTCGAAGTGATCCGGCGGATGGCGAAGCGGGCCAATCTGCCCCCCTTCGAAAAATTCTGATCCGGATGCGGGCCTCCGGGCGGATGTTGACGGGACTGGCGCTCCTGCTCGGGGTGGCCGCGCTGGTCGCCGCCGGGCGCGTCGCGGCGGTCGGGAACTTCGCGGTTCCGGTCACCGGCGAGACGGCGTGCGCCCCCGAAGACGCAAACCGGGCGCAGACGCTCCTGGGGCAGGCGCACGAGGCCGAAAGCCGGGGCGACGTGGCCGGGGCGCTGTCGCTATATCGCGCCGCAGTGGCGGCCGACCCGCGACTGGCCGACCGGAAGGATCCCCGCTATCTCGGCCCCTCGTTCGAGCGGCGTCTCAACGACTGGATCGCCGGGCTCAAGGGCGGGCGCATCAAGGAAAAAGCGTCGGCGCTTCCAGATGCGTCCTATCTATTCAGGCGAATGTACGGGGGGTGCGGGTGATCCGCCGGTTGTTCATTTATCCCGAGGAGTCGTGGGCGCTCTCCGTCGCGGGCGGCCTCTTCGGCGCCGTCGCCGCCGCGCTCGTCCTCCTGGGAAACCCGGCTTCCACCGGCCTGTGCGCTTCCTGCTTCCTGGTCAACGTCGCCGGAAGCATCGGGCTCCACGCGCGCGCCGCGCAGAGCTACCTGCGGCCCGAACTGCTCGGGATCGTGCTGGGCGCATTCTTCGCCGCCTTTTCCACGCGCGAGTACCGCGTCGCGGGGGGGGCGTCGACACTGCTCCACTTTGTCGGCGGCGCCTTCGTGCTGCTCGGGTGCGAGGTGTTCATCGGTTGCCCGATCAAGGCGCTGCTTCGGACCGCGGGCGGCGGACTGGCCGGATTGACGGGGCTGGCGGGTCTTGCGGGCGGCGTGTTGCTGGCGGTCCTCTTCCTGCGTGACGGCTTCGCGCTCCGTTCCCGCCGGACGCTTCCCGAACCGCTCGGGTTCGCGATGCCGGTGGCGGCGTTCGCGCTGCTGGCCTTCTCGGTCTACGGCGCCGGGCAGGCCCAGCCGGGCGGAACCTCGCACGCCCCGTTCGCGATTTCGCTCGCAGCAGGGCTGTTCTTCGGCGCGGCCGGGCAGCGCAGCCGCTTCTGCATCACGGGTTCGCTCCGGAATGCCGCGCTGCTGCGCGATTTCCGCGAAGGGGCCGGAACCGTGGCGTTCCTCGCGGTCGTGCTGGCGTTCAACCTGGCGACCGGGGCGTTCAACCCGACGCTGTCGTTCGAGCCGGGCGCCCACACCGATCTCTTCTGGGCGTTCCTGGCGCTGGCGATGGTCGGCTTCGGGGCGACGCTGATCGCCGGCTGCCCGTTCCGCCAGCTGATCCGCGCGGCCTCGGGCGACCTCGACGCGGTGGCGGCCGTCGCCGGCATGCTGCTGGCGGCCGGCCTTTCGGTGCGGCTCGGCATCGGTTCCTCCCCTTCGGGCGTCACCGATGCGGGCAAGCTGGCGGTGCTTCTCGGCTGGGCGCTCTTCCTGGCCGCGGCGGCGTTCAAAAGAAAGGCAGCGTGACGGATGGTCAACGAACGGATCGGGCTCGTGCTGAAAGAACTCCTCGGTCTCGGCGGCGATTTTCTCGAAGAGCTGTGGCACGTCTTCCCCTATTTCCTCATCGGGGTGGGGATCGGCGCCGTCATCCGAACCTTCCGTCTCCACGTCCGGATGCGCGACGCCCTGGGGTCTTTCGGCGCGTGGGCCATCCCGGGCGCCATCATGATCGCCGTCATCTCGCCGCTCTGCTCCTGCGGCTCGATTCCGCTCTTCGTCTCGATCGTCTCCTCAGGCGTGCCGCTGGCTCCCGCGCTGACGCTGCTGCTCGTTTCGCCGCTGATGAGTCCGAGCGGCTACTCGATCACGGCGGGCTACCTGGGGCTGCCGTGGGCCAATCTCAAGGTCTTTTCGGCCCTGTTCATGGGCGCTTTCGCGGGGACGATCACCATGCTGCTCGAACGGCGCGGCTTCTTCGGGCTTCCCGGCGAGGCGCTCCGGATCTCCGGCAGGATCGATATCCACGCGGCCGACTGCCCCGGCGAACTTTCGTGCACCTGCGGCGACCAGTGGAGCAACCGGCTGGCGCGGGCCGGACACGGTATCCCGGTCATCTTCCTCGCCAAGGCGTGGGAACTGGTCCTTAAAACCGGCAAGTTCACGCTGATCGGCGTCTTGGTGGCGGTGCTCGCCGGCCGCTACCTCCCGTGGGAGTGGATCTCCTCCTACCTGGGCGACGGGTCGATCCGCAACATCCTGCTCGTCTGCATCCTCGCCGTGCCGGTCCACGTCAACGAGATCACGGCCTCGGCGATTCTCTACAGCATGCCGAAGATGGCCATGGGGCCGGCGCTCGCGTTCCTCATCGGCGGGCCGGTCACCTCGATCCCGGCCATGTCGGTGCTCTTCACGATGTGCCGGCGCCGCGTCGTCGTCGCCTTCCTGTGCATTTCGCTGGCGGGCACGCTGGTCCTGGCGTACGGTTTCCAGCAGGTTGTCGACCATGTTCCGGCAGCGAAAAAGATGTTCGACTTCAGCAAGAGATAGGGGAGGGACCGTGCGACCCGAACGCAATCCCGCGATCGTCTGGCGGCTCGAAAAGAAGATTTACGACGAGGCGTGGGAAGCGGCGCGCAACGACGAGGAGGATTTCGACGACAAGGGCGTCCTCACCCTCATGCTCAAGGGGGGGATCCACCAGCTCAACCTGGTCGGCGCCGAGATCTGGACCCGCGTCGACGGCCAGAGAGACGATGCGGCAATCGCGGCCGAGATGGCCGAACTGTTCGGTTGGGAGCCCGAGGAGACGGTCGAGGCGGTGCGCGCCTTCCTCGAAGGGATCGCCTCGCGCGGATGGATAACCCTGTCATGACGCTGACCCACCTCGCCTCGCCGGTCACCGTCAACTGGGGGATCACCGCCCGGTGCAATTTCGTCTGCAGCCACTGCTTCTCGCGGCTCGACCAGGCGCCCGAACTCTCGACCGAGGACGCCCTGCGCGTGATCGACATCCTGGCCGAACACTCGGTCATGTTCCTCAATTACGGCACCGGCGAGCCGCTCCTCCGGAAAGACCTCTTCGAACTGACGGCCCACGCGACGGGGAAAGGCCTCAAGGTCACGATGAACAGCAACGGGTCGCTGATCGACGAGGCGGCCGCCGACCGGATCCGCGACGCGGGATTCCACGGGGTGGGGATCAGCATCGATTCCGCCGACCCGGCCACGCATGACGCATTCCGGCGGATGCCGGGCAGTTTCGACAAGGCGGTTCGCGCAGCCCGGCTGCTCCGGGAGCGGGGGGTCCCGCTCTCGATCTCCTCGGTCATCTGCAAGATCAACCACACCGGCTTTCCCGAGCTCGTGACGCTTGCGCTCGAACTGGGCGCCCACACGATCGACCTCCACAATTTCAAATGTTCCGGCATGGGCGGCCTCAACAAGGACCAGCTCGACCTCTCGCCCGAGGAATGGAAGGCGTTCTACGAGCGGGCGGTGCCGATGCGCGAGACCGTGCACGACATCGAGATCGCCTTCGACGACCCGATCCTCTCGCTCCTGGGCGCCGAAGACAAGGCGGCGCTGGTCGCCGGTTCGGTGTGCGGCAAACTCTCGCTCTACGTCAAGCCCGACGGCGAAGTCACACCGTGCGGCTTCATCCCCGTCACGATCGGCCACATCCTCAAGGACGATTTCGGGCAGATGTGGGAGTCGTCGCCGGTCCTGGACCACCTGCGCCACAAGTCGGCCACCGGAAAATGTTCCGGCTGCTCGAAATTTTCCGCCTGCCTCGGCGGCTGCACGGCGCGCGCCCTCGCGGTCTACGGGTCGTACGAGGCGCCCGACCCGCACTGCTGGGTCGAGGAAGGGAAAGGGTAGAAAGCCGCCGGCCGGCTACGTCGGCAGTTCCTGCAGCCAGACCCTCAACGCCGCGAGCGGCCTCATCAGCGGCACTCCGACCGCGGCAGGGCCCGGCTTCACCGTCGTGGTGACCGACAACAACGGCAGGGCATCCGTGGGGAAGGCACTTTCCATCACGATCAACCCGGCGCTGCCGGACCTGATCGTATCCACCGTGTCCGGTCCAGCCAGCGCCACGCGGGGCACGTCGGTCACCGTCACGGCGACGGTCGTCAACCAGGGGGCGGGAAGCGCCGCCGCTTCGACGCTGACCTTCTACCTGTCGATCGATAACGCCATCACGACGGCCGACACCAAGCTGGGCGACAAGGCCATCGCCGTGCTCGGGGCTGGCGCCAGCCTGCCCGTGAGCGTCTCGTTCACCATCTTTCTCCTGCTTGAAATAATCACGCGCGACAGCAACCCTTTCTGGTTTCGGCAGTACTGTTTCGGATAGGATAAGACCGGATTCGAAAGGGGGCTGAAGCGGCACACGTGGAATTCGCACTTCCCATACGGGTCAGGTGGGATATCGATTCTCAGGGCCGGGTTGAATCCGCCATGCGGATCGCCGGGCGTATCCGCGATATCGAACCGCTCTTCGTCGAGTTGTCGGCTTCCTGTACGGCTGCGCTCCCGTCGCTTCCTCCGATCCTCGACACCCTCGCGGGCGGTTTCACCCGGGTTTCGCTGACGCTCGGCCTTTTCCCGGGTGCGGCCGAAGCGGCGGCCGACCGGGCGGAGATCGACCTCGTGTGGCGGATCTCATCCCCGGCCGATTTCGAGCGATTGCCGGGGGGGGCGGAAGCGGTCTCCTTCATCCCCGACGGGGAAACCATCGGGACCCTGCCGGATCTCCTCGAAGCGTTCGCCCGCAGCCCCGCATCGACGCTCCACCTTCCCAACATCAACGCGGTGCGCGTCTTGGCGAGGGGCGGGCGGATTCCGGTTCCTTCGCCGGAGCAATACGTGTCCGTCGACGCCGCGATCGCCCGGGCGTCGATCGACCTCGGCAACCGTCGGCTGGTCGTCCACGACTACTTCCTGTGGCGCAACCTGGCGCGCCGTTTCCCCGATGCCCTCGGCGAGCGGCTCGAATTCGGGGGGTGCCAGGCGGGCGGCGCGCTGGCGTATGTCGATCCCGAGGGTGCCCTGTATCCCTGCGACGCGCTTCCGGTCCGGTTGGGCAACCTGGACGGCGACGACTCGTTCCAGGTACTTTGGGATGTTCCTGCCCGGACCGTCCTCGTTGCCGCGATTCGCGCAACTCCCGCCGGTTGCGAGGGTTGCGACGCGCTTCCGGCCTGCCGGGCCGGTTGCCGCGGGATGGCGCAGGTCGCAAGTGGCACGCTCGATGCGCCCGATCCGGCCTGTCCCGGGCCGGTGCCCCCCCGATGAATTTCGACGACGACTCCGAACTCGCCGGAAAGGTCCAGCAGGGCGACCGGAATGCCTTCGAGACGCTGCTCACGCGATACGAGCGCCCGATCCACGCATTCACGTTCCACTTCTTCCGCGATCCGGCACTTTGCCAGGACCTGACCCAGGAGACGTTCCTGCGCGCCTGGCGGTTCATCGGGTCGTTCCGCCTCGACGAGAAGTTTTCGACCTGGCTCTATTCCATCGCCAAGAACCTCTGCATCGACGAGATCCGCCGAATCCAGAAGGGGACCACCGTCGATATCGAAACCGTCGACCCCGAGCTGTTCGCGACCGATTCCGACGCGGGATGGGATCCGCTGCGGGCGACCGTCCTGGCCCAGGAGGGCGACGCTCTGCGCCGCGTCGTCGACCGGCTCCCCGAAAAGTACCGGACCTGCATCATCCTCTTCTATTTCAACGAATTGACCTACGAGGAGATATCGGCCGTGATGAAGGTTTCCCTGAGCAACACCAAGATCCTGTTGTTCCGGGGGAAGAAAATGCTGCTCGACCTCTATCATCGGGAATTCTCGCCCCGCGATGTAACAAGGGGTTGATTTTGCTTGTATTACCGTCCGTAGACTACGGGGTGTAACGACATGCATGCGAACGGTTGCCCGAAATTCGAAGAACTGATGGCCCGATACGTTCACGGCGAGATCCTGCGCCACGAACGGGAGGCGCTCGAGCGGCATCTGACCGGCTGCTCCGGCTGCACGGCCCTCTATAATCACGTGGTCGAAGCCGACCGGGTCATCCGGGCGTTGCCCGCGGTCGATATCGAACCGCCCCCCTGGCTCCACGCCCGGATCATGGCAAACCTGCCCGAGTCTTCCAGAGAGACGATATTCGCCCGCTGGGGCAGTTGGGCGTGGTCGCTTGGGGCCACCTGCGCGGGTGCCTTCCTGGCGGTTCTCCTCATGCGGGGCGGGCAGTCGGCTGCGCCTGTCCGTGTGGTCGCCGTGGCACCCCCCGCGGTTTCGGCGCCCGCCGCCGAACCGGTCCGGCCGGTTCCCGATGCCGTGCCGGCGACCCCGACCCCGGTTCCGGTTCCGGTTGCGGTTGCGCAGAATTCGGTTCCCCCCGGGGCGTCCGCCGAACCCGAGGTCAAGATCATCCGCGAGGTCAAGATCTACCTCTACGCGCCTTCTGCCCAGCGGGTCGCGGTGACCGGCGACTTCAACAGCTGGGACCCCAAGGGGGTCGAACTCAAGCCCGCCGGAAAACCGGGCATGTGGGAGACCGACCTGCAACTTTCCCCGGGGGCCTACGCCTACAACTTCATCGTCGACAGCGACGTCCTCGTGCCCGACCCCGACGCGCCCAACCAGATGCCCGACGGTTTCGGCGGCACCAACTCCATCCTGCTCGTCAAGGAAGGGGCTCCGGCATGATCGTGCGGGGGCGATCCTCCTCGCTTCCGCCGGTTCTCCTCCTCGCCTCCGCCCTCCTGGCGGGGTGGCTGATCCTCTTTTCGCAGGACGCCTTCGCACAGCGGTCGGTCGATTCCCTCTGCCGGACGAGCGGGATCGAGACCGAGGGCAACCTGGCAAAGATCCGCAAGGCCTACGCCGGTGCGCTCCGCGCGGGCATTCCCGAAATCCAGCTCCAGCCCTTCGTCGAAGACATCCTCATGCACAAGCTCGATTGCGGCCAGGTCGTCCGGGTGCTCGACGTCTCCACGAAACTGCGCCTCAGGGGGTTGCCTTATTTTGTGGTTTTCAGCAAGGTCCGCGAGGGGATGGTCAAGGAGGCGCCCCCGACCCTCGTGGTCGAAGCGGCCGAATCCAAACTTAACTCTTTATCTGCATCGCGCGATGTTCTAGAATCGCTCAAAACGATGGGCTATCGTGTGCGTGATTTCCAGAACGCGGCCGTAGTGCTGTCGTCCTATATCGAAAAGGGGTACACGGGTCCGGACATCGTGACCCGGATCGGCACCAAGGGGATCGAGGGGGCAGGGTTTACCGCGCTGTCCGGTATGGTAGAAAAACCAGTGAGGCGGAAAGAGCGCTGACCTTGCGAAGTAAAGCCGAACGAGTCTTTCTGGCGGCGGGAGCCCTTCTCGTCGCGTCGCTCTTGGTGTTTGCCGCTTCCGGCGGTTACGCTGGCGTTGTCAACAGCCCGCACGACTTCTCGCTCTCGACCGGCCTCTCCACCAAATCGTCGACCATCGCCCCGAGCGGCGTCTGCTCGTCCTGCCACATCCCCCACGGCGCCCAGGACAACGTCCTGTGGGTCCGGTCGCTCACGGGCATCAACAACTACAGCACGCTCCTCACCCTCGACGGCACTCCCTCGGGCGAACTCAACTACCGTCCCGGCTACACGCTCCAGTGCTACGACTGCCACGACTATCACTTCGGCTCCCCCGGCATCGACGACGTCCCCGCATTCAACAACTTCCAGGTCAACCACAAGCCGCAGGATATCGCCTTCGGCTTCCAGACCAAGAAACGCGATGCGAGCATCAGCACCGATGCCTCCTCCACGATGAAGGAGGACGCGCCCCGCGGCAGTTATTCCGGCTATTACGAAAATTCGCCGCCCTATGCGCTCGACACGTATGGCGTCAACACGAGCCTGGCGTCCCGCACCGACAACACCGCGCTGGCCAAGACGGGCGGGCACTACTTCAAGTCGGGCGATCCCAACACGGCCCTGGGGATCTACAAGGGCGACAAGCTGCCGTGCAGCGACTGCCACGATCCGCACCGGTGGGCGTCCGGGTGGCAGGCGTTCTTCGCCCCGCTCGTCCAGACCAGCAACGCCACGCAGTGGTCCAACGTTTTCAACAACCCGGCCCTGGGCACCTCCACGACGCCGGTCGGCAGCGAATACATGGCCAACCCCCTTGCGTCGGGCAGCCGCACGGGCAACGACCAGTCCAGCCGGAAGTTGTGCATCGTCTGCCACGGCACCTCGACCGACTCGGTCTCCCCCGGTCCCGTGGTTTCGGTCACGTTCACGCAGGTAAACCAGAAATACAACAACCCGGCCCCCACGCTCATCCGCCCGCCCGTCGGCATCAGCGAGCACCAGTCCGCGTCTACGGTCGCGTGCGTCTCGTGCCACCAGCACAACATGATCGACGCGAGTTGTTCCATGTGCCACGGCTTCCCGCCGAGCGACACGGCGACCATCCGCTACCCGGTTTCGTTCACGCCGGCTCCCGACGCCAGCGCGGTCAACGACTCCCATGCTCGGCACGTCGGCAACAAGCAGGGCGCGGCCAAGAACTCGAGCGGCCCCTACTCCATCGTCTGCGGCGTCTGCCACTACGGCTCCGCCATGGGGTTCGACACCGGTCTCGGGCAACACCAGAACGGCCGCGTCTCGGTGGTCATCCAAGGCATCTGGACCAAGGCGCCCAACGGGCCGGGGGGGCTCTGGGACAACACCAACTACTTCAACCCGGCTTACCCCGCCGGTACCCACGGTCAACTCGACAACACCAACGTCAGCGGGGGCTGGGGTTCCGGCGCCACATACGGCGGCGATAACTGCGCGAACGTCTACTGCCACAGCGCGGGGCGCGTCCAGGCCGCCATGACGCTCAACAACACCACCGATTATCCGAACGCCCGCTGGCTGACCGGGGCGGTCCACTGCAACGACTGCCACGGCCTCGGCACCACGATCATCGCCGACAACCTCTACGGAACCTATAACTACGGCATGCCCAACTATGCCAACGGCGGGCCGGGCACCCGGGCCAACTCCCACGGGCCCCACGTCATCGAGAGCGGCATCGAGTGCACCACCTGCCACTTCAACTCGGTGACCGGGGTCGGGGCGTCGCGCGCGATCAAGGGCGTTACGTCCACCCTCCACGTCAACGGCCTCCGCGAGGTCAGCTTCGACACGGCGGTGGTGGGCGGCACTCCGAGCTACGACAACAGCGCGAAGACCTGCAACGTCAGTTGCCACGGCGCCGGCACGCCGCCGGTCTGGGGGCAGTCCAACCTGACCTGCTTCTCCTGCCACGCAGGCACCGAGCAGACTTACAAGCCCCAGCCCAACCAGACCATCCCGAGCCCGGTCGACAACGTGCAATACCTGGCGTCGGGCCACGGGCGCCCCCCCGCCTCCGGAAATTATCCGGGCGGCGACGGCAATCCGCCGGCCGGTTTCGACAACGCCGCGGCCAGCCCGTCCGAGTGCTTCGTCTGCCACGCCATGCTCTCCAAGCACATCGGGCGCACCCCTTCCGATATCAACAACGACCCTTACCGGCTGGGGTCTGGCTCCATTCCCGGCAAGCCCGGCGGTCTCGGGGTCAACGGCGCGGGGGGCTTCACCGGCAATTTCGCCGACAACGTCGACACGCTCTGCCTCGGATGCCACGGAAACGCAACCCAGCGCGCCGGTCACGACAACGCCGCCAAGGGCACCCGCACGGTCGACGCCCAGACGCACGCGCGCGGCATCACGGGCACCGACTACGCCACGTGGCCGGTCACCCCCTGGAAGTGCGTCGACTGCCACGATCCGCACGGCGACGCCAACTACAAGATGGTTCGGTCGGGCATCAATGCGCCGACCACCGTCGGCGACACCACGCTTTCCGGCAGCGACGGCAAGGGCACGCCCAAGCGGCTCGCCGTCACCGCGGTCACGTTCACGAATCTCACGGGGCAGGCCAACGGCAGTTATGCGACGCTGACCACCAAGGGGCAGGGCGTCTGCGAGATCTGCCACAACCAGACGCCGCTCTACAACCGCGGCGGCCTCGGGAACGTCGGCAGCCACATCAGCCGGACCGGGCGCTGCACCATCTGTCACGTCCACACGGCCGGCTTCAAGGGGTTGGGCGGACCCGATGTCGGTCAATACTTCGACCGTTCCATCCAGGTGCCCGGTCCGCTCAACTTCGAGGACAACTCGAGCCACCCGCTGCGCGGCCTGACGACGGCCGACAACGCGCTTCGCTTCGCCGGCACCGAAAACTGCCTCGCGTGCCACTACTCGTCGGGGCTGCCCCGCACCAGCGACGAGTGCGTCATGTGCCACTTCGAAGACCAGGTCAACGCCCCGGCCGGCAACCACATGGACGGCGTCCTGCAACTGGCCACCGTTTCCGGCAACTCGCTGCCCACGTCCGCCTACACCATCTCCACGCTGACCGACTACGACGCCTGGTGCCTGCAGTGCCACGCCACGACGACCATCAGCCTGGGCGGCCGATTCCCGAGCGTCGCATCCAGGACGGTCATTCCCGCCGCCGACTTCGCCGCCGGCGTGCACCGCGCCAACGCGGCCGGATGCATCTTCTGCCACCAGCCGCACGGTTCCGGCAACGCCCAGATCGTCCGCACGGGCCCTGCCAACCGGATGGCCGCGGGGAACACGATCGGGCGCTTCAACGTGTTCCCGCTCGACAACACGGGCAGCTACGGCACGCCGCTCAACCAGAACATCTGGTACCGGGCGCGCGTCGACAACGTCTCCCCCAATGCGTTCGCCGATTCGTCCGACGAGAACAACTTCTGCAACAAGGCGTGCCACATTGCCCGGCTCGACGCCAGCTACTCCAAAGAGCGCTATCTCAAGCGGGACGGCACCACCGCGCTCTACCAGTTGACCGGCATCAAGAAGACGTTCATCACCGAGGGGCTCGAGCGAACCGTCGACAACCTCAGCATCCGCAATCACGGGCATATCAACAACGAGATCATCTCGACCGACGACATGGTCGGCTGGTACAAGACGGCGGCCGGCATAACCGGCCCCAGTTTCTATCGCTATCCGGGATCGGCCAGCGCCCTCCCCGGGTCGTTCAACAACCTGACGTCCCCGCTGCCGTTCTTCCCCGATTACGGCGACGGAACGCGCGATTTCACCAACGGATACCTCGGCCAGGGACTCGTGCGCTACAGGTATACATGCAGCACATGTCACAATCCCCACGGTTCTCCGTATTCTACTTCGAACAGCATCGGCGGCGACGCTTATCCCGACCTCCGGCTGAAGCGCCAGAACCCGAGCGATCTATGCACCACGTGTCACAAATAACAGAGGCAGGACTGGCGTGATGAAACGATTGTTCCGTCGAATGGCTTGTGTTGTCGCTGCGATGGCACTCATCTGCATGGGTGGCGCCGGTACCGCGCTGGCCGATCACAGCGGCGGCAACGGCTGCTACATCTGCCACGCGCTCAACGCAAACGACGTCCAACTCGGAACGAACAACATCAATATCGCGACCATGGCCGAGAGCCGGTCCCACGGCTGGACGGTCGGGATGCGGATCGGTTGCACCTATTGCCACCGCTCGGTCAACGCCACGGCCATCATGCCCGACGTGTTGAGTTCCTTTTCGGGGGCGACGCCCAACGGCGCATCACGCCACCCGGTCTCCCGCAATTACGTGACCAACGCCATCGACAACACCCCCTACATCTCCACCGACAACACCACCGTTGCCAACCACCTCGATTGCAGGGACTGCCACGACACGACGCTGACGTCCTACCCCAACCACGACAACACGACCTGGATCAACAACAGCGGCGCGGCCGGCCGCACCAAGTCGACCAACCCGTTCGGCCTCCGCAGTGTCACGGCACCCAAGGCCTACGACGACCTCTGCCGCAACTGCCACCAGTCCGCGGCTGCGTTCCAGGCCTTCGTGCCGTCCAAGTCGGCGGCGGGTGCGGCCAAGATCGTCCTGGTCGCCCACGACAACGGTGCCGACAACACCGTCAACGCGATCAAGGACTTCGACAACACCCAGCTTCGCACGCAGGTCAACTGGTCGACGAAACGACAGTGCACGGTCTGCCACGACGCGCACGAGTCGCAGACCCAGCACCTCTATTCCGACGGCCACGAGAAAGACCCCGTGGGCGCCTCCGAGACGGCGATCGACGACCGGGCCCATTGCACCACCGTGTGTCACGTCCGTGGCGACGCGGCCGGCAACTACGACACCCACGGTCACGGCAAGCCGCAGGCTTTCGACAACGTGACGCTGGCGCGCGACTGCGACCTGTGCCACGACGCCAATCAGCCGCACCGGCCGCAGGACACGAACTACTTCATCAAATACCGGTTTGCCGCATACGACCTCTCCTGGAACAACCCGTCCGTGTTCGGCAAGCCGGCCAAGGGCGTCTGCTGGAACTGCCATTCCAACAAGCCCGTCCACCAGACGACCCGGGGCGACGTCGGCTGCATCGATTGCCACGACCAGCACGCCAAGGCGTCCGACAACAACGTGATGATGATCCGCAGCACCAACCGGGTCTCCGGTTCGATGATCGGGGTCGTCGGGGTCGGCGCCGCCACCGGCAGCGAGTCGGTGCGGTTCCAACGGAGCGCGAAATACCCTTCGGGGGGACAGTACGACTACTGGAGCAACGTTTCCTACGGCGTCGGCGATCCGACCAACGCGGGCTTCTGCGACCAGCGCGCCTGTCACGGCAACCGGGTTGCCGGGGCCATCTATCCGCTCTCCACCTTCCTGACCGGCGGACTTCACTCGGGCAGCAACCAGATCGTCAACAGCAACTGCGAATCGTGCCACAGCCACGCAGACACGGGCGGTTCCTTCCGGGCCAGTTCCGTCTGCACCAACTGCCACGGCCAGCCGCCGCCGCCGCAGGACAGTTCGGCAGGCGACGTCTACATCTACAACGAATACCTGAGCCCGCACCGCATCCACGGCGGCAACAACCCGTCGCTCGGCTACTATGCCTTCGACTGCCGCAAGTGCCACTACAACTACGCCGACGCCTCGACCCACAACACGTTGCCCAAGACGTTCCAGAGCATCATCTTCGACAACGCCTACAAGCGCGGCGTGGCCGCCTACGACAACGCCCAGCTCCGCTGCACCAACATCTATTGCCACAGCGACGGCAAGGGCGGCCCCCCCAACATCAACCCGCAGTGGTTCAATCCGGCGGCGGCCACGACGCGCCAGACGCTCGACTGCAGCGGATGCCACAGCGTCGCCCTGTCGAGCGGCGCCCATCCGCGCCACCTCGGCCTCAACTTCACCTGCTCCTCGTGCCACTACAGCACGGTGTCCGACAACAACAGCCAGCTCAACCCGACCGCCGGCATCACCTATCACGTCAACATGGTGGTCGACATCGCCATCAAGCCGCTCTTCACCAACGATTCCAATCCCGCGGGCCACTACGACAACGCCACCAAGGTGTGCAGCAACGTCAGTTGCCACGGCAGCCCGGTTGCCTGGACCAGCGGGGCGCTGACGTGCGACGCCTGCCATTCCTACGACTCCTTCGGCGTCCTGGTGACCCACAACGACTACGATTACACCTACTCGCCGCCGACCGGCACCATGTCCAAGGTCGCCCGAGCCGACTACATGACGCGCGGGCATGGCGACAACAACGGCCTCGCATGGGATGCGACCAAGGTTCCCAATCTCGCCTGCGCCGGGTGCCACGACAGCAACATCTCGCACGACAACGTGCTCAACCCGTTCCGCTTCAAGCTGGTCGTCAACGGCCGGGCGGTCGCCGCCGACAACGTCAATTCGCTCTGCACGGCCTGCCACACCGACTACCTGACCCGCGATGCCGAGCATTCACGGGCGGTCACCGGCGGAGGGCAGCTCAACTGGACCCACGGCCAGAAATGCGTCGACTGTCACGACGTCCATGGGCAGTCGAACCTCTTCATGATCTACGATAACCTGGCGTGGCGCACCGACAACGCGGCCTTCCAGAACAGCAACCAGTACGGCATTCCGTTGTTCCCGGCGACACGGTCGACGGTCGTCTTCACCGACAACGTCAACGGTTCCGGCTTCGCCAGCATCGGGCTCGACGGTCAATACCTCAACGGCATCTGCGAAGTGTGCCACGTCCGCACCCGGCAGTTCGCCAACGGGACCGGCGCGGGCATACCGGCCGCGAACGGTCACCCGAGCCGCGGCTGCCTCGAGTGCCATCCGCACAAGCTCGGATTCGCCGGCGTCGGCGGCAGCAACGTCGAGCAGTTCTTCGACAACGCCTATCGGGCGGCTTCCGCTTCCAACTACCCCGACCGTTCCGGGCATCCGCTGGCCGAAAGCACCACGGTGCTTACGAGTCCCGCCGAAAAAGACTGCCTCTCGTGTCATGGCGTCGGCCCGCTGCCGTCGACCTACAAGTCCAACGAGTGCCTGACCTGCCACTTCGAGTTCCGGAGCGGGAGCGGGATCTATCACCCGAACGGAACCTACGAGTGGGCGACGCCTGCCACGCCAACCGTGCAGTTCGGGGCGGCCGGCCTGGCGACAGATGCCTTCTGCCTGACGTGCCACGGTCTCGCCGGAAACGGGCCCGCCCTCGGTGGCGTGCCCGCGCTCACGGTCATCCCTGCGCTCGAAACCTGGACCGCCGGTTCCGGGCACGGTTCGACCACGCGCCTGTCGATCGACAACGCCGTCGGTCCGCCCTCCTACACCTGCCGCGCGTGCCATTACTCGTCCGTATCCGGCGGCAGTCCCGGGGTGCGCGACAACAACGCGCCCACGTTCCATGCCTCGCTCAACCGCAAGATGGTGGGGAACGAAAACGCCGCCATCCACGAATACCCGAACCCGACCGACAACGACGTCCGGTACAACACGATCGACAAGCGTTCGGGCCAGATGAATTCCTTCTGCGCCGGCAAGTGCCACGGCAACCTGTCCAATCCCGACACCAGGGACGACGGCGTGGTCCGCCACACGTGGGACAAGCTGGGGGGGCAGGTCCAGGCCCTTTCGCAGACGCACCCGTCGAACAATGTCCCGGTGCCCGGCGTCAAGTTCCGGTCGCCCGACAACCTGCCGCTCTCCGAATACATCACCGGGGCCCTCCCGGGAACCGGCAACGAAACGTGCGCCACGTGCCACAACCCGCACGGAGGCGGCGCGCTGGTCAACGGCTCAGGTTCCTCCATCACCGGCGGGGCGAAACAGATGTTGCGGCGCAGCTTCTCCGACAACGCATCCACGGTCTGCAAAGAGTGCCACTTATGATCCGCAAATCCATGCAAACGGACACGAACCGGAGGAAGGTCATGTCGACGCCCCGACTGGGCAAGACAATCTGGCTCGTCCTGGCGGTCGCAGCGATCCTGCTGCCCCAGGCGGCGCAGGCGTTTCATGACCAGGGGTATCCCTGTTACACCTGCCACACCTTGAGGCCGGGCGACGTCCGGGCGGGTTCCAAGGCCGTCCGGCAGGACCAGCCCGTCCTGGCGACCATCCCCACGCCCGGGGCCGACCAGCCCTGGGTCGGCGGCAACCCGATCTCCTGCGATTTCTGCCACCGTGCCGCGAACGACGTCCCGACCGTGAACATGGCCACGAAGGCACGCAAGCACCCGGTCGACCTGATCCAGACCGGCGACCTCAGTCCGGTCAACGAGATCACCTGCAACGACTGCCACAACGGCGGAACGAACGACCTCACTTCCACCAGCCTGACCGTGCGTGGCGCCCTCGGCTACCCCGACCACCTCAGCATGGGGGCCGGGTACGCCCACAACCTTACCAGCAACCCGCCCCACCTGACGCAGCCCTATTGGGGGGCTTCGCTTCCCGGCGTGACCCGCGCGAACGACACCGCCTTCTGGACCGGGGTCCGCAACAACACCCAGAACATGGTTTGCTGGGTATGCCACGACGGCACGCAGCAATCTCCGTTCACCCAGGTCACCGCTTCCGCCAACATCCGCGCCGAATACACCGGCGTCGGCAACGCCATCGGCCACCAGATCCGGACCGTCGTGGCCGGCGCCATGCAGCCGGGCGCCGCGCTTCCGTGCTACGACTGCCACGACTCGCACGGCTCCGTGAACAACGGCCTCGTCCTCGACAACCAGTCCATCTACGGCGCCTCCACCTCGCAACTGGCCCTCACCACCTACACCGGCGGAAGGCCGATGAACGACAAGGCCGTGTGCGGACAGTGCCACGACACCGGCAACGCGACCACCGCAGCCATCAAGGCGGGCGGCATCGCCGTCATCGTCGAGGGGCTATACCCGGTCGACCCCTACAACAGCACCGATACCGCCTCGATCCACATCTCGGCCGGAATCGCGGACAACCTGCTGGCCTCCACCAAGAACTGTCTCGCGGCCAACAGCGGCTGCCACGCGAACCCGCACAATCCCGTGGGCGAAAGCGAAGGCGGCCAGAACTGCGCCATCTGCCACAGCTCCCTCTACTCGGCGATGGACAACGGAACCGCGACCGGCTACCACCACGTGATGCTCTCCGACGCGGGGCCGGTCGGCGGGATCTACCCCGTCAACGCCACGCCGACCTCGACGGTCACCGACCGCACCTGCCTCATCTGCCACGTCGACCACAACTATTTCAACAAATCGGTCAGCATCGCCAACACCCGCGCCCGGAACCTTCGAAGCGACATCACGGTCCAGCCCGACAACGGGGTCAACGCGCCGCTTCGCACCGATTACGACAACACCACCACGCGCGGCGGCATCTGCACCTCCTGCCACCTGAATTCCCAGGCCAAGCGGAATCCGGGCACCGACATCAAGAACGACGGCGTCGCCACGACCGCGTTGGTGAGCAAGACGCTCTACGGCGGCAGCGCGCACAACTACGCGAGCATCTCCCCGTTCATCCAGGCGCACATCTCCTCCGACAACCTCGACGCGACGTCCTACTTCCAGGGCAACTGCAGCAAGTGCCACAACGACACCTCCTCCAAAAACTTCCAGGACAACGGCGCCGGGCTCTTCCAGTTCGGCCTCCACGCCTCCGATGGCGCGAACGCGGTCAACAACCTGCTCGCCCCGCTGGGCTACACCCCGCTGGCCGACAACCTGGCCTCCAATTTCTGCTACCGGTGCCACAGCCACGGCGCCCAGCTGGCCAACGGCAAGACGGTCGACGCGAAGGACTACTACAACAACGTGGCGATGGACAACGCGGCCGAGAGCAGCTACAACCTGTTCAACCGCGCCTCCCGTCACCCCGCCAACACGGCCGACCAGGCCGCGGGCCGGGTCGTCGACTGCCTCAACTGCCATAACGTCCACGCGACCCGCAGCGCCACCGGCGGGATCGTGGCGCATCCCGACAACACCTACGCGCTGGCCGCCTACAACGTCAACGACAACAGCCAGGCCTCCGTCCTCGCCCGCTCGAACTGGTGCCTCGTCTGCCACGACGGCGCCGCCCCCGTGCAGGTCGTCTCCGGGACTTCATACGTGCCGATCACCGTCCAGATCTCGAACCCGTTGATGAACAAGAACGCCATGGCCGCGCGGGGCCACTGGACCGCCAACGGTTCCCTGACGGCTGCGACCGTCAAGGCCTGCGACGCGTGCCACGACAAGCACGGTTCCACCGCGCGTCGCCTGCTCGGCCAGTTCGACCCGGCCGACGGGATCAACAAGATCAACGGGGTCGCCGTCTCCGCGGCGGTGACGGCCGCCGACAACACAGCCATCTGCGCCGCGTGCCACGCGGTCGTGGGCGCCAACTATCCGGCCCTCGCACCCACCCCCGCGACGGTCGCCACGCAGGAAGGCTACCGCGACGCCTCCGGTTACTTCAGCGCGGCCGGACTCGTGATCCGCTGGGCCGGCAAGGCGGTCTACGACAACGCGGCCTTCTCGCCGCACGGCGTTTCGGCCAAGACAGGCCCCGCGGTTCTGGGCGGCAGGGCGGTCGCCGACTGCAACGGCTGCCACGACCCGCACGGAACGGCCTACACCTACAACATGCTCACCGACAACATGGTGGCGGGCAACTACAAGCTCTGCTTCGATTGCCACGGCCTCGCCGGCTCTCCGGCCGCGACCGACAACATCGCGCAGTACTATCCGGCCGTTTCCCAGGGATTGGGCGCCGCGGCGTCCGCCACGATCAATACCGGCCACAACATCAAGACGTCGGGCGGCCTCCTGGCGCAGTACACCGCGCTTCCCTGTTACGACTGCCACGTGATCCACGGCAGCCGCAACGGCAACACCCAGCTCAAGAGCGACCAGCGCTGGGCCAACCTGGGCGACACGCGCGGCAACGCCGCGAACAACCGGGCCTTCTGCATGGGTTGCCATGTGGGCTACGACGACGCGGCGACGGCCGGCACGGTCGAGAACCTGACCCGCCAGACGGCGGGGCTCAACAAGCTCAAGCTGCCGGCGACGAACCCGATCGTCGAGCACGCGGCAGCGAACACGCAGAGCTGCGGCGCCTGCCACGCCGGGCTCAACGTCAACGACAATACTTACAGCCCGCACAATCCGGCGAGCGGCCTGTGCGACACCTGCCACGAGAGCCAGGGCGCCAAATCGGTCGCCGCAGCCAGCTTCAACGGCGCCCACGCCCGTCACGTCGACAACACGACCTACCGGCTGGCGTGCAAGCAGTGCCACAGCTGGACGGCGACCCTTGCGCCCGCGGTCCACAAGAACGACGCCGGCGCGACGCAGCACGCCGAGGTAAGATTCGACAACCAGGCCGTCGGCGCATGGTCCACCATCCAGTACGCGACGGCCACGCTCTTCGAATACCGTTCCATGTACAGCAATCCCTACGGCGCCAGCGCCTCCGTTCCCGTCTACGCGGCCGGCGTCGACAACGTCACCGTCGACACGCGGCAGGCATCGGTACGCTGGACCAACGGCACCTGCAGCCAGGTCTGGTGCCACTCCACCGGCTACAGCGGCGACAACGTCTCCCGCACGCCGCAATGGACCCCCGGTTCGATGCCCGCCGACTGCACCGGCTGCCACGGCAACAACCTGGCATCGGCAAACCGGATGGGGACCGCCGGATGGGGGTCGCCGGCCCACCTCACGCACGTGAACAGCGGGTTCGAGTGCTCCTCGTGCCACCGCGGAACCGTGGGGGCGCTGACCAGCCGCACGATCACCGTCTACGATAACCACGTAAACGGGTTGATCAACGTCCTGGCCGGCGACAACGCCGTCTTCGCCTACGACAACGCCACGCACAACTGCTCCAATATCAGCTGCCACAGCGGCAACACGGCAAACTGGTTCACAAGCGTCGGGCAGCTTTCCTGCGTGAACTGCCACCTCCGCACCGGCGACGTCGACGACTTCGGCACCGGAAGCGCGGCATCCATATTCAACAACAACGTCACGGCAGGCATCGACAATGCCGAGTGGCTCTGGTCGGGCCACGGCCGCGACGCCGGATCCTACGACTGCACCGCGAACCTCGCACCGAACCTGGTGGGCGCCTCCACCGGCAAGAACAAGTGCAAGTTCTGCCACGACGACACGGTGGGTCACGACAACGTATCCAACCCGTTCCGCCTTGCGAACAACAACTGGCAGTCGCTCGGCTGGGACGGCAACTGCTACATCTGCCACAGCAGCATCGCCGGCAAGACGGCGGTCGGCTACCAGCCCCCGCAGGACAACGCCTCGCTCACCTATACGTCAAAAAATTCCACTGTTCTCGTGGGCGACGCCCACTACAATCCGGGCAGCGCCAACAACGCCCGCCACAGCACGACCTACAACGGCGGCAAGTTCTGCTGGGACTGCCACGACCCGCACGGCGACCGCATTGCCGGCAGCGGCAACATCGTCATGATCGGGAAGATGGTCAGCCGCGCGACCGACAACGTGCTGGGCATCCCCGTGGGCGGCACCGCCGGCGCCGACCGGGTCAGCCCGTCATTCACTGCGCGCACGTCCGGTCTCGACTACGCGAGCACGGACAACCAGGCGCCCTTCAACGGCATCTGCGAGGTGTGCCACCTGGCTTCAATGGGCATCACGCATTACACCTCCACGGTCAAGACCGATGCCCACTACAGCACCAACTGCATCAATTGCCACTCCCACAGCAACGGGTTCCGCGGTGCGGGCGGCAGCAACCAGGAGCAGTTCTTCGACAACGCCTACCGCGCCGACAACACGTCAAACTACCGCGACCTCTCGGGGCACCGGATCCAGTCCGGCACGACGGCGGCGGGCCTGTTCGACGGCACCCAGGTCAACTGCTACAACTGCCACGGCGTCGACAGTTCCAACCGTCAGGCCAACGAGTGCCTCAAGTGCCACTGGGAAAACCGGACGGCCGGCACGCCGATCCACCCGAACGGCCTCTTCGAGTGGGCGACGCCGACCGCGCCGGCCACGCAACTGGCGGGTTACCCGAGCGGGTCGATCGACCTGGACGACACGATGTGCCTGACCTGCCACGGCACCGGCGGCGGCACCGCGCTCAACGGCGTTGCCGCACCGATCGTCATCCCGGTGGGTGAAACCTGGACCGGCGGCTCGGGCCACGGGGCGTCGGCGACTCTTTCCACCGGCTTTGCCGGTCCCCCGGCCTATCATTGCGCCGACTGCCACAAGTCCACGGCGTTCCAGGCGGGCGGCACGACCCGCGACCAGATGCCGGGCGGGGTGCACGGATCGATCAACCGGAAACTGGTTCGCCACGACAACATTGCCGTGGGCGGCCAGGAATACCCGAACCCGACCGATACCTTCTACAACACCGTGAATCTCCGCTCCGGCCGGCTCGACACCTACTGCGCCGCCAAGTGCCATCGCGTGGC
>JANXQJ010000184.1 GCA_025356865.1 Deltaproteobacteria bacterium
CTTCGCGAATTTCATCTCACCCAGCAGATTGAGCGACTCGTCGAGAGAGGGAGAAAGAAATGCCGAAGCACGGAAAACAATACCGGGCCGCTCGCACCAAGGTGAACAGGGAGGCAAAGTATTCTCTCGACGAGTCGCTCAATCTGCTGGGTGAGATGAAATTCGCGAAGTTCGACGAAACCGTCGAAGTCGCGATGCGTCTGGGGGTCGATCCCAAATACCCCGACCAGCAGGTTCGCGGCTCTGTCGTGCTTCCCAACGGAACAGGCAAGACCCTCCGCGTCCTTGTTTTCGCAAAGGGCGAGAAGGAAAAGGAAGCGCTTGACGCCGGCGCAGACATCGTCGGAAACGACGACCTGATCGCGAAGATCCAGGGCGGATGGCTCGACTTCGACAAGGCGGTCGCCACGCCCGACATGATGGGTTCCGTCGGCAAGATCGGCAAGCTCCTCGGACCCCGCGGCCTGATGCCGAACCCCAAGGTCGGCACCGTTACTTTCGAAGTCGGCAAGGCCGTCAAGGATCTCAAGGGCGGCAAGGTCGAGTTTCACGTCGACAAGACCGGTACGCTTCACAGCGGCATCGGGAAGATCAGTTTCGGCACCGAAAAGCTGGGCCAGAATTTCATGTCGTTCTACGAAGCGATCAACAAGGCCAAGCCCTCCGGCGCCAAAGGAACCTACATCAAGACGATCACCCTGTCCACCACGATGGGGCCCGGCGTCCGCCTCAACTCGAATTCGCTCGAGGCGGAATAGTTTCAACTCGTTCTTGAAAGACGAAACTTCGTTTGTCAAAGACCGCGGGTTCGCCATTCCGGCGACGAAGGGGTGGTTTGCTGAAGCCACCGTCCCGCGCAGACAACGGGAAATAAAGCGGAACCGATTCGAGATTTATCCGCGTATTGCCCTTTACTTTGACAGCGGTTTCGAACAGAGACCAACAATTCAACGAAAGGAGGGGTAAAACGCGGTGAAAAGCATGAGCAAGGCCGATAATGTCGAAGCTCTCAAGCAGACGATTGCCGCCCAGAAAGGGGCAGTTGTCGCCGAGTTCAAGGGCCTCACGGTCAAGGAAATCACGGCACTCCGCAAGAAACTCCGCGAGGTGAACGCCGAGTTCCGAGTCGTCAAGAACACCTTGATCAGCCTCGCGGCAAAGGAATCGGAATTTTCTCGGCTCGACGAATACTTCAAGGGGCCGACGGCAGTCGCATTCTCTTACGGCGACCCGGTTGCCCTCGCCAAGGCAATGAAGACGTTCGCCACGGCGAGTCCCACCAAGATCAAGCTCAAGGCTGGGTTCCTTGACGGAAAAGCGCTCAGTGCCAAGGATGTCGAAGCGCTTGCCGAACTTCCGTCGCGCGAAGTGCTGCTCGGCCGCATGGTCGGCAGTCTCGCGTCGCCGCTTACGCGGCTGGTCCTGGTTCTTTCCGGGCCGCAGCGCAAGCTGGTGTACGCTCTCGATTCAATCCGATCCCAAAAATCTGCCTGAACAATATCCGGAGGAAACAAGAAATGGCTTTCAACAAGGAAGAATTCATCGCAAGCATCGAAAGCATGACCGTCCTCGAACTCAGCGAACTCGTCAAGGCTCTTGAAGACCGGTTCGGCGTGACCGCCGCTGCCCCTGCCGCTGCCGCTGCCGCTGCGGGTCCTGCCGCTGCCGAAGTCGAAGAGCAGACCGAGTTCGACGTGATCCTGACCGGATACGGCGCCAACAAGATCAACGTCATCAAGGTCGTTCGCGAACTGACGGGCCTCGGCCTCAAGGAAGCGAAGGACCTGGTCGAGGGCGTGCCGAAACCGCTGAAGGAAGCCATCGAGAAGAAGGCTGCCGAAGAGATGAAGAAGAAGATCGAGGACGCCGGCGGCACCGCCGAGGTCAAGTAACCCCTCGTCCAGAAAGGCACGAAGCGGGGGGGCGTCATGCCCCCCCTTCAATTCAACTTTCTCAGTTTCGTCCGGGGTGAAACGATGGCCTATTTGGACTACCGGAATCGCATCAAGCGAGTCGACTTCTCCAAGATCGAGAAGGTTCTCGAGATTCCGAACCTGATCCAGGTTCAGCAGGAATCCTACGAAGATTTCCTCCAGACCGACATCCCCTCCGAAAAGCGGAAGGAGGTCGGCCTTCAGGCCGTCTTCAAGAACATCTTCCCGATCACCGACTACAACGGCAGGGCCTCGCTCGAGTTCCTCTCTTATTCCATTGGCACGCCCAAGTGGAATGAAGAGGAATGCCGCGAGCGCGGCATGACTTTCGCCGCACCGATCAAAGTGACGGTCCAGCTGGTGATCTTCGACGTCGACGAGCGCACTGCCGCCCGTACGATCCGCGACGTCAAGGAGCAGGAAGTCTTCTTCGGTGAAATTCCGCTCATGTCCGAGCGCGCGACCTTCATCATCAACGGAACCGAGCGCGTTATCGTCAGTCAGCTCCACCGTTCCCCTGGCGTGTTTTTCGAGCACGACAAGGGTCGTTCCCACGCCTCCGGAAAAGTGCTGTTCTCCGCACGTGTCATACCTTACCGCGGGTCGTGGCTCGACTTCGAGTTCGATCACAAGGATGCGCTCTACCTCAAGATCGACCGCAAGCGGAAATTCCCGATCGCGGTCCTGCTGCGCGCCTTCGGAAAGAGCACCGAAGAGCTGCTGCGCACGTTCTACGAGGTCGAGGACGTCACGATCGAAGGCGAGAAATACCTCAAGGAATTCCGCCCCGAACTCATGATCGGCATGAAGATGCCGGTCGAGGTGCGTCACCCAAAGACGGGCGAGGTGGCCTTCAAGAAGGGCGTCAAGATTTCAAAGAAGCGCGTCGATCGCTACGCCAAGGACAACGTCGTTTTCGGGCCGATCAGCCTGCCTGTCGACGACCTGCTGGCGAAGATCGTCGTATCCGACATCGCAGATCCCCAGACAGGCGAGATCCTGCTCGAAACCGGGCAGCAGCTCAACGAAGAAAAACTCGCGTCCTTGCGCGAGAAGGGCGTTTCCACCCTTTCTGTTTTCTCCCTCGAGAATTCCGACCGTGCCGTCTGGGAAAGCCTCTTCACCGACAAGATCAAGTCGCGCGATGAAGCACTCAAGGAAATCTACAAGAAGATGCGCCCGGGCGATCCGCCGACCAAGGACGCCGCCGAGTCGCTCTTCCAGAACATGTTCTTCAATCCCGAGCGGTACAGCCTTTCAAGGGTAGGCCGCCTCAAGCTCAACCACAAACTCGCCATCGACGACGGCGATTTCGATTTGACCGTTCTCCGCCAGGAAGACATCATCCGGGTCATCCAGTACCTCATCGACCTCAAGAACGGGATCGGCGAGGCGGACGACATCGACAACCTCGGCAACCGGCGTGTCCGCACGGTCGGCGAGTTGATCGAAAACCAGTTCCGCATGGGATTGGTCCGGGTCGAGCGTTCCATTCGCGAGAAGATGAGCATCCAGGACATCGAAACGCAGATGCCGCACGATCTCATCAATGCGAAACCGGTGTCGGCCGTCATCAAGGAGTTTTTCGGTTCCTCGCAGCTTTCGCAATTCATGGACCAGACCAATCCGCTCTCCGAAGTCACGCACAAACGCCGAGTTTCAGCGCTGGGACCTGGCGGCCTGACACGCGAGCGGGCAGGGTTCGAGGTGCGTGACGTCCACCCCACGCACTACGGGCGCATCTGCCCGATCGAGACGCCTGAAGGCCCGAACATCGGCCTCATCGCCTCGCTCTCGACCTTCGCGCGGATCAACGAGTTCGGCTTCATCGAAACTCCGTATCGCGTGGTCGTCAACGGCACTGTGACCAAGGACATCATCCTGCTTTCCGCGATGGACGAGGAAAAGCACGTCATCGCGCAGGCCAACGCCGAGGTCAACAGCCGCGGCGAATTCTCCCGCGATGTCGCGATCGCCCGGAAACAGGGCGAATTCACGATGGTGCACGCTTCCGAAGTCACCCTGATGGACGTCTCTCCGAACCAGCTGGTCTCGGTAGCGGCTTCGTTGATTCCTTTCCTTGAACACGACGACGCCAACCGCGCGCTCATGGGTTCCAACATGCAGCGGCAGGCTGTTCCGCTGCTTCGCACCGAGCCGCCCTTCGTCGGCACCGGCATGGAAGCGGTTGTCGCGCGCGATTCGGGGGCCGCCGTCGTAGCACGCCGGGCCGGCCTGATCGAGTCGGTCGACGCCCGCCGGATCGTGGTTCGTCCCGATACGCCGGATGCCGCAGGCAAGTACGGCGCCGACATCTACAACTTGGTCAAGTACCGTCGCTCAAACCAGAATACCTGCATCAACCAGCGCCCGATCGTGACGCTCGGGCAGCGTATCGACTCGGGCGAAGTCATCGCCGACGGGCCGGCTACGAACCAGGGCGAACTCTCCCTCGGCCGCAACGTCCTCGTGGCGTTCATGCCGTGGGGCGGCTACAACTTCGAAGACTCCATCCTCATCAACGAAAAGATCGTCAAGGAAGATATCTTCACCTCGATCCACATCGAAGAGTTCGAGTGCGTCGCACGCGAGACCAAGCTCGGCAAGGAAGACATCTCGGCCGACATCCCCAACATCAGCGAAGAATCTCTCCGCGACCTAGACGAGAGCGGCATCATCCGCGTCGGCGCCCGCGTCAAGCCGATGGATATTCTCGTGGGCAAGGTTACCCCGAAGGGCGAGACGCAGCTTTCCCCCGAGGAGAAGCTCCTACGAGCCATCTTCGGCGAGAAGGCCGGCGACGTCCGTGACAGCTCGCTCCGCGTCCCCCCGGGCGTGGGCGGCATCGTCATCAACGCGCGCATCTTCTCCCGCAAGGGCACCGAGAAGGACGA
>JANXQJ010000005.1 GCA_025356865.1 Deltaproteobacteria bacterium
ATTTACGAAACGACAAACCCTTCCCGAATTCGACCAGCGGAACCGCTCTCCACATTCGCCCACCTTCTCAAACGATTCCCCGCCGGATCAAACCGGAATGCCGGGGGCGGTGAATCCCGGATTTACGTGAGAGACAACACCATGTTCCCTCCGGGCCTTGCCCCGCAAAGGGCAGGCGCAAGGAGGGTCATACCATCCGGTCACGCAGGGGGGTGAATGATTACGAAATAATCAGGTTCGGCTTGCTCATCTCGGGATCTCCTCCGTCGTCAGTCGGTTTTCACCTTACACGACTGTCCGATTTTTGGGGACCCCCTCTGGGCGATTCAATCATTCCATTTATTATAAGCAGATATGATGATTGCCTGCATTTCACCGCGCAGCCGGGGGGACGGAATGGACGACAGGATCGTTGCGTGTCAGGTGTGCGGCAAGGAAATGCGCTTGATGGAATCGATGCCGGCCGAGATGGTGCGCGAGTCGGTTGCGGCACTGATCCGGAAGGACCTCCCGGGCTGGACGTTGCAAGGATTCATCTGCAAGGACGACCTCAGCATCTACCGCGCGAAACTGGTTCGCGAGGTTTTCCTGGACGAGATCGACGAAACGAACTCGATCGAAGCGGATGTTGCAAAGAGCATTGCGGAACAGGAGTTGTTGTCGAAGAACATCAACGATGAATTTGATGCACAGTCAACCCTTGGCCAGCGGGTTTCCGACCGCGTCGCGTCGTTCGGGGGCAGTTGGCGGTTCATCGGTATCTTCATGGGCGTGATCGTGGTCTGGGTCATCGTCAACTCGATCGCCCTGATCATGAAGCCGTTCGATGCGTATCCGTTCATCTTCCTGAATCTGGTGCTCTCCTGCGTGGCGGCGATCCAGGCGCCGGTGATCATGATGAGCCAGAACCGGCAGGGGGAGAAGGACCGGATGCGGTCGGAACACGATTACCGGATAAACCTGAAGGCGGAATTCGAGATCCAGACCCTCCATGAAAAGATCGATCACATGCTGGTTCACCAGTGGCAGCGGCTGATGGAGATCCAGCAGGTGCAGACCGACGTCCTCGAGGAACTCAGGCAGCGCGGAAAGGAATCGTAAAAAATTGGAAACGGTCCTCATGGTCGTCTGGGTGGGGCTGTTCTCCCTCCCCCTGCTGCTGCTCGTCGAACGGAACCACCGCGCCTTCCGGCTGACGGGCAGGATCGATCCCCCTTTCCGTGAGCTGCAGGCGAGGCTGCTCTTGGCGCTCTTCGGCCTTGCCTCCTTTTATGTCCTCCAGTACGCGCTGTCGGTCTGGACCGACCTGCTCTGGTTTCGAGATCTCCACTTCGAGGAGCGCTTCCGGACGGAACTCGCGGCGAAGTGGGGGCTCTTCCTCGCGGGGTGTGCGGGCATGGCGCTGTTCCTGCTCGTCAACCTCTTCATCGCGGCGAGGGCGACCCGGTCGCCGGGCGGAAAGGACGGGGCGGGGCGCTGGCTGGCCATCCGGCTCGGCGTCGGTCTCGCGCTCGCGTTCTCCCTTTTGGCCGGGACCGCGGCGATGGGCGGCTGGCGGGAATTTCTCCTGTATCTTCACCGCGCCCCTTTTGGCCTCGCGGACCCCGTGTTCCACCGCGACGTCTCCTTCTACGTCTTCACCGTTCCGATCCTGTCGATCGCCCGGAACTTCCTGTTCTTCGCGATCGTCCTTTCCGCCGCGACCACGGGGCTGATCTACTTCGACCGGTTCCGGACGGGTCTGGGTCCGCTCCTTCGGGAGGTCCACCCCGGAGCCCCGACGACGCTCACCGCCGATGCGGTCCGCTTCCGCTGGATCACGCACGCCGCGTCGCTCGGGGTGCTGCTTGTGGGAGTGCTGGTGCTGCACACCCTGCTCTCGCGCTGGAACATCCTCTTCTCGACGCGCGGCGCGGTGTTCGGCGCAGGGTGGACCGACATCAACGTCGACCTGAAGCTTGGATATCCCGCCGTATTCCTGATCATCGCGATCTCCGCGATCCTGTTTCTCGCGGCGGCCTTCTCCCGCTCCCACAACGCCACCCGGCAGAAGGCGCTGGCCGGCGTCGCGATCCTCGTCTTCTGCGGGGTGCTGCTGCTCGGCGTGCTCCCGGGGCTGGTGCAGTATTTCTACGTCTCGCCCAACGAGCAGCGGCTCGAGACCGAATACATCCGGACCAACCTCGCGTACACCCGGACGGCCTACGGCTTGACTGACGAGCGGGTGCAGCGCTCCGAATTTCCCGCCGTGGCCGGCCTGGCGGCCGACCTGCTCCCGAAGGACGCAGGCGACCTGAGCGGCGTGCGGCTGTGGGACTACCGGGTGCTCCAGTCGACCAACGCCCAGAAGCAGGCGTTCCGCCTTTACTACGATTTTCCCGACGTCGACGTCGTCCGCTACCGGATCGGCGGCAAGCTCGTCCAGATGATGTACTCGGCCCGCGAACTCGACACGGGCCGCCTCGCCCCGCAGTCGCGCACCTGGCAGAACGAGCGGCTCGTCTACACCCACGGCTTCGGCGCCTGCGCGAATCCCGCGAACGCCTTCACGCCGGAAGGGCTGCCGGACTACTGGCTCAAAGACATCCCCCCGGTCGCCAAATACCCCGAGCTGGCGATCAAACAGCCCCGGATCTACTTCGGCGAGAAGACGGAAGGGCACATCTACGTCCGCACCAAGCACCCCGAGTTCGACTATCCGGACGGCGAGAAGAACACGACCTTCACCTACGACGGCCCCGCGGGGATCGCGCTTTCGTCGCCCCTTCGCAAGCTCGCCTACGCGCTTCGCTTCGACGGCGTGCGGCTGCTGATCGCCTCCGAGATCACGGACAAGAGCCGGATCCTTTACCGCCGGAGCATCGGCGAGCGCGTCCGCACCCTGGCGCCCTTCCTTCAGTTCGACGAGGACCCCTACCAGGTCATCGCGGACGGTGCCCTCTGGTACATCTGGGACGCCTACACCGTCACCGACATGTTTCCCTACTCCGAGCCATCCCGCGGCGGCGGGTTCAACTACCTGAGGAATGCGGTCAAGGTCACGGTCAACGCCTACACGGGCGAGGTGGCCTTCTACAATTTCGACGAGAGCGACCCGATCGTCCGTTCCTGGGCCGGCGCCTTCCCCGGGATGTTCCGCCCCGCCTCCGCCATGCCGCCGTCGCTCCGCGAGCACGTCCGCTATCCCGAGGGGCAGCTTCGGGTCCAGGCGGAGATCTACGGCCTCTACCACATGCAGGACCCGTCCGTCTTCTACAACAAGGAGGACGCCTGGGAGCGGGCGAAGGCGATCCGGAGCATCAAGGGGCAGGGGGCGGAGGTCGTCGACCCCTATTACGCCCTCGTGCGGCTGCCGGGCGAAAAGGAGGCGGAGTACGTCTTGATCCAGCTCTTCACCCCCCTTGCCACCGAGAAGGGGACGCCGCGGAGCAACATGGTCGGGTGGCTCGCCGGGCGGTGCGACGGCGCCAATTACGGAAAACTCGTCCTCTACACCTTCCCCAAGAACCGGCTGGTTTACGGACCATCGCAGATCGGGAGCCGGATCAACCAGGACGACCAGATCAGCAAGGATTTCAGTCTCTGGAACCAGCAGGGCAGCACGGTCGTCCTCGGCGACATGCTGGTCATTCCGCTGCCGGGCTACCGCCTGCTCTACGTTCAGCCCGTCTACCTGCAATCCGACGTCGGCAAGATGCCGGAATTGCGGCGCGTCGTGGTGTCCACCGGCGACCAGATCGGGTACGGGAAGACGTTCGCGGAGGCGCTCCTGCAGGTGACCGGGAAAGGGGGCGCCGCACTGCCGTCCGTCGAAGCGCCGGCGGCCGGCCCCGTCGCGGGGAAAAACGCCGCATCTCCCGCAGCCGCCACCCTCGGGCGCGAGGCGGCCGACCAGCTCGACCGTTACCGGAAACTGACTGCGCAGGGCAAGTTCACTGAAGCGGGGCGGGCGCTCGAGGAACTCGGGAAGACGATCGACCGGCTGATGCGGTAAGGAGTGAATTCATTGCCGGCAATGAATTCTTTCACGATGGTGGACTTCCCCTTATAATATGGCGACCTCTAGCCCGCATTTCTCAGCCCGTTTCGTCGCTTTGGGGTGAAGACGGGCGTAGATACAAGGCGCGCAGGAGATATTCCCGTATCCGCCGCCGTAGCAGGAAGGTGGCGAGAAATGCGGGCTAGCGCATCCTCAGGAGAAACGGATGAAGATTCTTCCCGGCTTTTCGGCAGCGGTTCTCCTGCTGCTGGGTTGTACCGTCGCACTGGCAGGCCCGATCGGCCCGATCGAGGTGGCTTCGACGGGCGTTCCCGAATATCGCGTCGATGCCGGCGCCGGCTATTTCCGGCAGGGGCGGAAGGTGCGCACGGGCTTCGGGAGTTATGACCTGACGCGCAATGAGGCCTTCGCCACGCTTCGTTATACGGGTTACGACTGGTCCGTGGGCGGTCGCTTCGGCGGCTCGACCTTCGACGAGAAGCCGGTCGGCCCGGCTTCCGGCGACGAAGGGCGCAATGAAAACTTCAAGCCGATGTTCGGTCTCGTCGCAAAGGCGCTGATGGTCTCCGATACCTCGGGCGATTTCGCGGTCGGCGCCACCGCGCAGGTAACCCGCTACATGAACGATACTTACCAGAATTATTTCAACCTCGGGGTCGCGTTTACCGCGCAGCAGCGGTGGAAGATGGCCACGATCTACGGCGGCCCCTTCTTCACCTACGGGGGTGGGCGCCGCAAGGGGGCTTCGATCGACAATGGCGTGACCGTGGCAAGGGTCGATCACGCCAAGGAAACGCCGCTGGTCGGGCTTTGCGCCGGTTTCAGCTTCGCGCTTCCCAAGTCGATGGTGTTCGAGGTCGAAGGCCAGTACACGGGGTTGAGCGGCGGAAACGGCCTCTCGGCAGGGCTTTCCGACTGGGGCGTGGGTGCCGCTTTGCGGCTCCCGCTGTGGAATTGAGATGAAACGGATCGCGGCCGTCGCGGCAGTCCTGCTTGCGCTGCTTTCCAACGGGGCCGCATATGCCCTCGGGCCGTCCGGCACGTTGTCGTCCGAACCGGAGGACACGGGCACGGTCTCGGTCTCGGCCGGACTCCTCCACCGCGAGGTTCGCCTGGCCCCCCGGAAAACCGGCTACTCCCCGATCACCGCGAGCCAGAACCACTTTTACGTCCAGGCGTCCGACGAATCTTACGGCTGGGAATGGGCCGCCCGGCTGGGCGTGGCCGATTTCAACGACGGCCAGCAGTTCGACGCGGGTTACAGGCCGTTTGCAGGGATCGGCCTCAAGGGACATCTTTATGGCGACCGGGCGACCGACTTCGGGATCGTGGCCTCCCTGCGCGCCGATATCTATTCCGTCTACCGGGTGGCCGGCGTAGCCGTGGCGCCCGGCCTCCTGGCCGATGTGCGGGTCAAGGATTTCTGGGATGCCGAGGCGGGCCTGATGGCGCATCGCCGGTTCGACCGCCTGACGGTTTATGGCGGGCCGGTGTTCGAATACGTCGAGGGGAAGGTCTACCGCACCACGGCCGTGCCGGTCGGGTTTGATGCGACCGGGGACAGTTACTACAAGAAGCAGCCGAATGTCGGCGTTGCGGGCGGCCTTTCCTGGAAGCAGAACAGCAAGCGGTTCGGCGTCGAAGCGGGTGCTTCCGGCGGCAGTTACACGGTCGGTTTCACGGCCGCGGTCGGCTTCTAGGATGCGAACCGGTTCCCGGACGGCGGGGGAGAGCATGACGGTACAAGTTGCAGGGCGGAATATTCTGGCGGCGGTCTTCCTCGGGTTGCTCTTCCTGCTTCCCGCATGCGGCGGCGGCAGCGATGGCGGGCTATTCGACGGGCTCGATCCCGATCCGAAGCAGTTCTATGTTTCAAGTTTCGCTGACAATACAATGTACCTGATAACGGCCTCCAAGGTCGCCGAGGGGACGCACTGCTACATCTATCTCGAGCAGGGCGAGGTGGTGGACAACGCTGCCGGTGTGATTCCCACCCTGCTCCGCGAGTTCGACAACACCATCTACTCGATCGTGACGACCCGGTTCGGCTCCGAGCCGAACCCCGGCTCCGACGGCGATCCGAAAATCTACATCGTCCTGACCACCATGCGCCAGTCGCCGAATCCATCTTCCGGGGTCGCCGGTTACTTCCGGCCGGCGAACGAGTATTCCCGCACACGGTATGCGACCTCCAACCAGAAAGAGATGTTTTTCGTCGATATCCCGCAGTTAAACCGCGATCTCGCCTGGAGTCTCCGGACGCTGGCGCACGAGTTCCAGCACATGATCCATTGGGAACAGAAGATGCACCGTATGGGACAGGAGGATGACCTCTGGCTGAACGAGGCGATGTCCGAGGCCGCCGAGTCCTATTGCTACGGGGTGAACGCGTCGAATGCCTATGTCTACGCAAATAACACCGAAGATTCACTGACGGGGTGGAGCACAACCCAGTTTACCGATTCCCGCGACTACGCCTCCGTCGGGATGTGGTCGCAATACATCATCGACCGGATCCCCGACGGCGGGTCGCCCGACAACAACGTCTTCGCCCGGGCGCTCCGGTCGACCAATCTCGGCAGGGTCTCGGTCGGCGACGGGTTGGCCGGAACCGGCAAGTCTTTCTTCGACGTGTTCTTCGACTGGACGCTCGCCAACCTGTTCACGGGCGTCGGAGACCCGGATCTCCTCGACGCGATCCGGGCGGACAACAGCCGCAGGCAGTGGTCCTATGCGCCCAATCCGGACATCGAGTACTTTTTCAGGCACTATCTCTACAGGTCCGACAACGCCGCGTTCCAGCCGTTGCCCCAGTGGAGCTCGACCTATTCGCTCTACACCCCGGTCTCGCCGCCTTTCGGCGACGTGACCTGGCTCCCGACCGAGCTGTTGACGACGACGGCGAGTTTCATCGATTACGGAAACGGGCTCCTGTATTCGGAAATTACGCCCGCGACCAGTTATCCGTACTTCTCCGAAGGTTATCTGGTTGTCCGGAACGCGACGGTCACGGATTCCGTCGGCGCCGGCGACAACGTGGTCTTTTCCGCACCAGGCGGGGGGGGCCTCCCCCCTGCTGCCGCCCGACTCCTGTCGACGGCGCGACCGGCCGCCAGGTCCAAGGCCGTTGCTCCACCCGTGGTTCACGACCGGGGGAACGGATTCGCCGTGCTGGCCGAGGAAGAACGACGACTTCGCGCACTGGGGATCCGCCCCGAATTCTAGCCGACAGGACTTTCATGCAGCCAAATCTTTTCGGAACGGCGCCCCTCGCGGGCGCCGTCGACTTTCTTTCGGGGCTCGACCCCGACCAGCACCGTGCCGTCACCCATCCGTCCGGGCCGATCCTGCTTGTCGCCGGAGCCGGCTCCGGCAAGACGCGGGCGATCGTTTCGCGCGTCGCCCGTCTCCTGCACGAGGGCGTTCCCGCCCGCGCGATCATCGGCATCACCTTCACCAACCGGGCCGCTGAAGAGATGCGGGAACGGGTGGGCAAGATGTTTCCGGGCCGGAAGGAAATGCCGTGGCTCGGCACGTTCCACGCCTACGGCGCACTCCTCCTGCGCCGGTACGGAACCCGGATCGGCCTTGCGCCCGGCTTCCTGATCTACGACGCCCGCGACCAGGCCGACGTCCTGAAGACCATCCTCAAAGAGCAGGATATCGACGAGAAGAAATTTCCGCACCGGAAGTTCGCCGACCTGATCGAGCGTTCCAAGCGGGGAGGGCTGTCGATCGAGGATGCGGCGCTGGCGGCGGGCTGGCTCTTCGTCGGCAAGGCCGAAAGCGTATCCCGGGCCTACGACGAGGCGCTCAAGGCCGCGGGCGCGATCGATTTCACCGACCTGATCCGGCTGCCGGTCCGGCTTTTCCGCGAGGCGCCCGAGGTGCTCGAAACCGTCCGCCGCGAAACGAGGCACCTGCTGGTCGACGAGTTCCAGGACGTCGACGGGCTGCAGTCGTCGCTGACGAAGATGCTCGCGACCGGCGCCGACTCCTTCTGCGCCGTGGGCGAC
>JANXQJ010000012.1 GCA_025356865.1 Deltaproteobacteria bacterium
CCGCGGCGGCGGCGAGCCCGAAGATCGAAAGGTTGAGCACGTTCTGTCCGCGCCAGACGACGGGCCGCGTGGGCAGCAGCTCCTGGAGCTTGCCGAACGCCATCAGCGACGCGGTGACCGTCAGGCTTCCGAGCAGCACCTCGAGGGCGAGCGCGCCCATCGCGAAGCGGCCGATGGCGGGCGCGCGCAGGTAATATTCGGCCGTGCCGACGAGTGCCGCCGCCAGGGCGCCGAACGCGTGGGAGAGCGCCGTCCGCTGGGGAACCGCGGTCATCGGCATCATCGCCATCGGGACACCGATCGCCGTGCCGACGGCGAAGGCGACCGCGATCCACCGGTAACTCGCGATCGAAGGCTCGAGGAGCGTGGCGCCGACGGCCAGCAACATCCCGCCCGCACCGACAATCACGCCGCGCCGCGCCGTCGGCACCGCCGAGAGCCACTTGAGCGCGAGGATGAACGAGGCCGCCGCGGCGAGATATATCAGGGACAGGAGGTGGTCGATCATGCCTTGTCTTCTTTCCCGCTCTTCCGGAACATCCGCAGCATCCGCCACGTGATGAGGTAGCCGCCGACGAGGTTGATCGTCGAGCAGGCGACCGCCACCGCCCCGAGCACCGTCGAGAGCGTGGTCTTCTGCTCTCCGGTCACGAGGATCGCGCCGACGACCGTGATCGCGGAGATCGCGTTCGTCAGCGACATGAGCGGCGTGTGCAGCATCGGCGACACCCGCCGGATGATCTCGAGCCCGAGGAACGTCGCGAGTACGAACACGTACAACCCGGTCTCGAGGTCGGCGATCATGGGGTTGCGCCTCCGGGGAGCAGTACTTTGCCGTGGTGGGTGATCATGGCGGCTTTCTGGATCTCGTCAGCCTGGTCGAGGGTGAACGCGCCGTCTTTCCAGAAGGCCAGGATGAATGCCGTCAGGTTGCGGGAGTAGAGGGTGCTCGCGTGCCATGGGACTTCGGAGGGGAGGTTCGTCGGGCCGAAGATCGTGACGCCGTTGACGACGACCGTTTCCCCCGGCCGGGTGAGTTCGCAGTTGCCGCCGCCTTCCGCGGAGACGTCGACGAGCACCGATCCGGGCTTCATCGCGGCAACCATGTCGGCGGTGACGAGGCGCGGCGCCTTGACGCCGCCGATCAGCGCCGTGGTGATGACGACGTCGGACGCGGCGCACCGCTCGGCGATCAGTTCCCCCTGGCGGCGATAGAACTCGGGCGACAGTTCGCGCGCATAACCGCCGGCGTCCTGCGCCTCGGCCCCGGCGTCGACGCCGACGAAGCGGGCGCCAAGGCTCTCGATCTGCTCTTTCGCGACGGGGCGCGTGTCGGTCGCTTCGACGACGGCGCCCAGGCGGCGCGCCGTGGCGACGGCCTGCAGACCTGCGACTCCCGCGCCGATCACGAAGACGCGGGCCGGCGTCACGGTTCCGGCGGCGGTCATCAGCATCGGGAAGAAGCGGGGGAGCGCGTTGGCGGCGATCAGCACCGCCTTGTAACCGGCGATGTTGGCCATGGAGGAAAGGGTGTCCATCGACTGGGCGCGCGAGATCCGGGGAATCCGGTCGGTGGCGAAGGCGGTGATCCGGCGTGCGGCGAGTTTATCCGCCAGGCCCGGGTGGCGTGCGGGGAGCAACGTGCCAAGCAGCATCGCGCCTTCGCGGAGGGCCCCGATTTCGTCGTGCCCGGAAATGGATGCATCGAACGGGGGCTGGACCTTGAGGACGAAATCGGCGGAGGCGAGGAGCGCCGCGGGCTCGCCGGAGATCTCGGCGCCGGCGGCAAGGTAGACCTCGTCCGGGAAGAAGGCGTCCTCCCCCGCCCCCCGTTCGACGGCCACCTGGATTCCGGCCTTGACCAGTTTCCCGCACGATTCGGGAACGAGCGCGACGCGTCGCTCTCCGGCGAGGATTTCCCGGACGACTGCGATCTTCATGGCGCGCCCGCATCCACGGGCGTTGCCTCGATCTGTCGATGGGTGATGCTGTTTTTTCCGGCCTGCTTGCCCTTGTACATCAGCTGGTCACCGAGGCCGATCATCTCGTCGATGGAATGGACTGCGGAAAGATAGGTCACGACGCCGAACGTGAAAGTGACCGGCCAGCCGTGCGTTTCCATCCGGATGCGCAGTTTCTCCCGCAGGTTGGTGACGGTGGTATGGGCGGCGGCGTAATCGGTTTCGGGCATCAGCAGGGCGAATTCGTCACCGCCCAGCCGTGCTGCCGTGTCGACCTCCCGCAGCGATTCGCACATGGCGTTCGAGACCACGCGGAGCAACCGGTCTCCCTCCGAGTGGCCGCGCGCGTCGTTGACGTCCTTGAAGTTGTCGAGATCGAGGTAGGCGAAGCTGAACGGGCGATTGTATCGACGCGACCGGAGGATCTCTGAATCAGCCACGTCGTGGAAAGTCCGCCGGTTCGGCAGCCCTGTCAGCGGATCGATCCGCGCCAGTTCCTGCTGGTGGGCGAGCGCCTCCTTGAGCGCCGAAAGCATCCAGGTCATCAGGAAGAAAAACGCCAGTTTCTGGGCGATGTTCCAGAAGGGGATGACCGTGCGCGCATCCGCGATCAACTCGTGGGTGTTGACGCCGAACCAGACCGCCGTGCAGGCGATCGACAGGACGGCTCCCGCCCAGCTTCCGACGAAAAAAGTGACGATGAAGACCGGGACGAGATAGAAGATCAGGAAAGAGAGGTCGGGCGACGTGAAGTGGTCGACGATGCCGAGCAGCGCCACGGATACGTAGCCGCCCGCCAGGATGAAGGGCACCGGCGCCGCGTTCAGGATGTCGACGACCGACACGAATGCCCGGTGGAGCAACCCGTTGTCCCGGGTATCCGGAAGGTGGAATCGGATTCTCTGGCTCATGTTCTTATCCTATCGGAGTTTCGGGAGATTATGGTATCGTTTCAGACTATGGCCCAGGGTCACTTCATCCTTCGCGAGAAGGAGAGCGAGGCGTTCCACGCGCTGCTAAAGCGGCTCCATGCGGACGCGTACGCCAAGGTCGTCTTCCTCATCGACAAGAACGGGTCGATGCTCGCCTCCGCGGGAGAAACGGCCGAATACGACGCCACGTCGATCGCCTCGCTGGCCGCCGGCAACATCGCCGCGACGGGGGGGCTGGCCAACC
>JANXQJ010000019.1 GCA_025356865.1 Deltaproteobacteria bacterium
CTGGAGGGCCCACCGACGGCGCGCGCAGCGCGCTCGACGGGCCCGAGAATTTCGCAGGAGTGGCCCCCCGCCCTGCGCGGTCGCAGCGAGAATTTCGCAGGAGTGGCCCCCCGCCCTGCGCGGGCGCAGCGAGAATTTCGCAGGAGTGGCCCCCGCCCTGCGCGGGCGCGCGTAAATTGCGGCCGTGGCCACCAAGCGCAATGTCCCAGCCCAACCCAGCATGTTCGCCGCCGCCGCCGGCCAGGCGCCGCTGGCCGCGCGCATGCGCCCGCGCACGCTCGACGAGGTCGGCGGGCAGCAGCACCTGCTGGCGGCAGGCATGCCGCTGCGCGTGGCCATGGAGCGCGGCGACACGGGGTCCATTCTGTTCTGGGGTCCGCCCGGCACCGGCAAGACGACGTTGGCCCGATTGGCCGCGCACTACCTGCACGGCGAGTTCGTGCCGTTCAGTGCCGTGAGCGAGGGCGTGCCGCGCCTGCGCGACATCGTGCAGGCCGCCGAACACCTGCGCGACGCGGGGCGCCGCACCATCCTGTTTGTCGACGAGATCCACCGCTTCAACAAGGGCCAGCAGGACTACCTGCTGCCGCACGCCGAAAGCGGCCTGCTCACGCTCATTGGCGCCACCACCGAGAACCCGAGCTTCGAGCTCAACGGCGCGCTGCTCAGCCGGCTGCGCGTCTTCGTGCTGCAGCCGCTCACGCCCGACGACATCGCGGGCGTCATCACGCGGGCGCTCGCCGACACCGACCGCGGACTGGGCGCGCTGCACGTTGCAATGGACGACGATGCGCTCGCGATGCTCGCGACGGCAGCCGATGGCGATGCTCGGCGGGCGCTGACTGTGCTTGAGGCGGCGGTGGGCCTGATGCATGGGATGGCGGATGGCGGAGGGCAGAGGGCAGATGGAACCGACTCCGCCATCCGCCCCCTGACATCCGCCATCATCACCGCCGCCCTGCAGCGCCGCTTTGCCCAATACGACAAGTCCGGCGAGGGCCACTTCAACACCATCAGCGCGTATCACAAGGCGTTGCGCGGCAGCGATCCGCAGGGCGCGCTGTACTGGCTGGCGCGGATGATCGAGGGGGGCGAGGACCCGATGTACATCGCGCGGCGCACGGTGCGCTTTGCCAGCGAGGACATTGGCCTGGCCGACCCGCGCGCCCTGCAAATGGCCATCGCCGCGCGCGACGCGTACCACTTTCTGGGGTCGCCCGAGGGAGAACTGGCGCTGGCCGAGGCCGCCGTGTACCTGGCGACGGCGCCGAAGAGCAATCGCGTGTATGAGGCGTGGGGGGCGGCGCTGGCGGCCGCGCGCGAGACGCCGGCGGCGCAGGTGCCGCTGCACATCCGCAATGCGCCCACCAGCCTGATGAAGGAGCTGGGCTACGGGGCGGGGTACGAGTACGCGCATTCGGTGCCCGAGGGGTACACGCCGCAGCGGTACCTTCCCACCGAGGTGGCGGACCGCACGTTCTACGAGCCCACCGAGTTCGGGTTCGAGAAGGAGATTGCCAAGCGGATCGCGTGGTGGAAGTCGCTCAAGTCGCGCGACGAGAGTCAATCACCGTAAGTCCCTCGATGCGCTCGAACTCGCCAGGGTTCGACGTCATCAGCACGGCTCCTTGCGCAAGGGCATGACCACCGATGAGCGCGTCGAGCGGGCCGATACGCTGTCCCGCGCGCTGCAGCACTGCCATCACCATGCCGGCCATGTTCGCCGCGGCGGCGTCGAATGGCCGCACCTCCATCACCGCCAGCAGATGGTGCAGCGCCGACCGCTCACGATGGGCGTCGTGATACAGGTGGACGCCGCGCGCGAGTTCGGCCAGCACAATGGACGAAATCCATGACGCGCCCTCCGGGATAAAGCGCAACAGTTCGCCGCCCTGCGACCGATGGTTGCGCAGGACATCGATGCACGTGCTGGTGTCGAAGCAGACGCTCGCCGGTGTCACCACGAGATGTCTCGCGGGGGCTGCTGCCGCGTCCATTCGCGGTATTCACGCACGGCCGTGGCGAACTGCTCCGACACGGGCCCCACGTCGGCGATGTAGTGTATGAGGTCTCCCATCGTCCTGAGCGGCCGCCCGTTGGACGTCGGGGTCGAGGGGACAGGCTTGAGCACGATTTCGTCGCCGCGCCGTTCGATGCTCACTTCCGTCCCCGGCATGCGGAACTCCTTGGGCAGTCGTACGGCTTGGCTGCGGCCGTTCATGAAGAGCTTGGCTCGCTTCATCCTGCGCTCCCGGGCCGACAGGCGGCGGAGTGGGTATATACCCAAGATATATCACACTGATTCTCCCGGCAAGCGACAGTGGTGTACAATGCACGTCGCGGTCTCTTCCCTCGTCACCAGAACCATGCGCCTGTCATCGCTCCATCGCTTCTTTCCTGTCGTGATGCTGATGGGCCTCGCGACCACCACCGGCTGCGCCCGCATGGCGCGCGCGGCCTTCAAGAGCCCCACCGTGGAGCTCAAGGGAGTGCAGGTGCGCGGCATTGGCCTGCAGGGGGGCACGCTGGATGTGGTGCTCGACGTCTACAACCCCAACGGCTACGCCTTTGACGTGAGCCGGTTGACGTATGCCGTGATGGCCGAGTCGGTGCAGGTGGCCACGGGTGAGGTGACCACGCGGGTGAAGCTGGCGGGCAAGGAGGTGACCACGGTGACGCTGCCGGTGACGTTCGGCATGAAGGAGCTGAACAAGGCGGCCAACGTGCTGCTGCAGCGCGGGAGCGTGGAGTACACGGTGCAGGGGGAGTTCACGCTGGCGACGCGCTTTGGGTCGATTACGCGGCCCTACGCGAGCAAGGGGCGGTACGACTCGCTGGACCGCTAGTCGGCGGCTACCGGGTGCCCACGGCGCGGCGCCTGACAGGGCGTAGCCGCCGGGCTGGTGCCATCACAACAGTGCTCAGGCGAAGGTCGAGCGCCCGCACGACGCGGAGAATCGTATCGAAGCTCGGGCTGCTCTCGCCCGACAGGGCCTTGTAGAGACTCTCACGGCCGAGGCCGGTTCGCCGAGCCAATTGCGTCATCCCCTTGGCCCGAGCGACGTCCCCGATGGCCCGGACAATGGAGCGTGGCTCTTCGCCCGATTCGTCGAACATGGCGTCGAGGTAAGCAGCCATGTCGTCGGGTGTGCGGAGGTGTTCCGCGATGTCGAAGGACGTGGTGCGGGTCTTGGTCATGCGTCCCTCAGCTGAGGTGTTGGGCGAGCAACTGCGCCCGCGCAATGTCGACCGACTGCCCTTGCTTGGTGCCGCCAGCGAGCAGGATGATCACGGTCGATCCCCGTCGGGTGAAGTAGACTCGGTATCCGGGGCCCAGATGAATCCGCAATTCGGAGACGCCATGCCCGACAGGTCGCGCGTCACCTGCATTGCCGTCTGCCAATCGGCGAATGCGGGCCAGGATACTGGCCCGGGCTCGACCATCGCCGAGATCCCTGAGCCATGCCGCAAACCCATCCGTGCTGCGCACCTCGGCGGTGCTGCCTGAATAGTATCCAATAAGATACACCTTGTCAACGCTCCACGGGCGGGAGACGCACGCTCAATGAGGCAGAGTGGCAAGAACGTGTGCGCCCGGGGACCATCGTTCATCATCGGCGTATCGCATCTGGCATCGCTTTCCTGCCGACGGCGCAGCGGTCACCTGCGACACTGGCCCTACCGTTCGAACAAACCCCTGACGTCGATGGTCAGCGGCTCGGCCGATCCGACCGGCGCCCACGGCAGCACCGTGGTGACGACGCTCTCCGGACTTCGCGCACGAAACACGGTCACGGTCCGTGCGTCAGGATCGACCACCCAATATTCGGCGGCCCCGCGCCGCAGGTATGCGATGCGCTTCTGCAACAGGTCGAAGGAGCGCGTGCTCGGCGACAGGACCTCGACGGCAAGCAGGGGCGCCGGATGGGCCTCCCACGGCACCGAGTCGATGCCGTGCGGCCCGGGAACCACCAGCACGTCGGGCTCCAATGCGTTGCGGTCATCGACGATGACGCGCCCGGGAGAAAAGACGGCGCCAATCTTCGAGCGCCGCACGTACTCGCGCAGCACCGCGCCGAGCGCGAGGCAGATCGATTGGTGCCGGCTCGACCCGAGGGGCGTCACGAGCAGCGCCCCATCGAGCAGCTCGTGGCGGCCGTTCTGCCCGTCGAATTGGGAAAGTTCCGACACCGTGAAGTGATCGGTTGCGATGGCCATACCCATACGGTACCAGTCCTCGGCGATTCGTGGCAAGGGCGCAAGCCGCAAGATCGGGATCCTCCGACGCGGCAGCGTCACCGATCTCGTCCACTTGGTGCCATTCTGTTGCTGGCGAAGGAGAATGTGGTCAACGAGCGCGCCCACTGCGTCATCGTTTTCCCGCACTTCGCCTTTCCACTCCCGATAGTTCTCTGGCGCCCCACCTGCGCCGAGCGAAGCAAGGCGCTCGAGAGATGCCCACCGCCAGCGCGCAGCGACAAATCCAGCAGAAACCCCGCTAGATTGAAGGTGTGTCCAGAGAAATCATCGATCTCAGCCCCCCGCAGGAACGCGCCATCCTTGTTGGCGCCCCCCTCAAGCGCGGCACCGGCAAGCTGCTCGTCACCGAGCACCTCGAAGAACTGGGCCGCCTGGCCGACACCGCCGGCGCGCTGGTGGTGGGCGAGCTCACGCAGCAGGTCGACCGTCCCGACAGCGCCACGTACATCGGCAGCGGCAAGATCGAGGAGCTCAAGGCGCTGATGGAGCGGCTGGACGCCAGCGTCGTGATCTTCGACGATGAGCTGACGCCGGCGCAGGGCAAGAACATCGAGACGGCGCTGACCAAGCGGGTGATCGACCGCGCCGAGCTGATCCTCGACATCTTTGCCGTGCGGGCGCGGAGCGCCGAGGCCAAGATGCAGGTGGAGCTCGCGCAGCTCGAATACAGCCTGCCGCGGCTGACGCGCATGTGGACGCACCTCGAGAAGTTCAGGGGCGGCATTGGCGTGCGCGGCCCGGGCGAGACGCAGCTCGAGACCGACCGCCGGCTGATTGGGCACCGCATCAAGCTGCTGAAGGCGCGGATGCTGGAGGTGAGCAAGAGCCGCGAGGTGCAGCGCAAGCAGCGGCGCAACCAGTTCCGCGCCGCGCTGGTGGGGTACACCAACGCCGGCAAGAGCTCGGTGCTGAAGGGGATGAGCAAGGGCGCCGACGTGTTCATCGAGGACCGGTTGTTTGCGACGCTCGACCCGCTGACGCGCGAAGTGGACCTCGGGGGCACGGGGGCGCAGGCGCAGATCCTGTTGACCGACACGGTGGGCTTCATTCGCAAGCTGCCGCACCACCTGGTGGCGAGCTTCCGGGCGACGCTCGAGGAGACCCGCGAGGCCGACCTGCTGCTGCACGTGATCGACGCCAGCCACGCCACGTGGGAGGAGCAGCGACTGGTGGTGGACGAGGTGCTGGGCGAGCTGGGGGTGCACGACAAGCCGGTGCTGCACGTGTTCAACAAGATCGACAACCTGTCGCCGGGCGAGGACGCCGCCCTGCGCGAGCGGATGGGCAACCTGCTGCCGGGGTCGGTCTTTGTCTCGGCGGTGCGTCCTGGGGGCCTGGAGCCCCTGCGCGGGGCATTGCTGGAGGCGCGCCGCGCCGCGCGGCCGATCACCGAGGTGCGCCTGAGCCCCAGCGACGGCAAGCGGCTGGCGGAGCTGCACCGGAACGGCGAGGTGGTGGAGCAGGGGATGGACGACGCGACAGGCGAGCTGGTAGTGCGCGTGCGGGCGTCCGGCGAGTTGCTCGCTCGGCTGGGGTTGCTCGCGTAACACGCCGGTTCAGTTCGGCTGGCCCGCAGCTCCGGGTATCCACGCTGGCGAAATTCTCGGGTCTTTGGGCGCGCTGCGCGCGCCCTCAGATTTCGCGCCGGCCGTGCACGATGGCGAGAACTTCGATGGAGTCTGGCAGGCAGCGATAGAAGACGCGGTACGGTGACACGACCAACTCGCGCACCCACGGATCAGGCATCGATGGAGCAACCTTGCCCATCTCGGGCTGCCCACGGAGAAGTTGCAGTCGCGACTCGATGCGGTGGACCAAGCCCTCCGCGTAGACTGGCGAGGATGCGCTGAGGTAGTCGACGATTCCACCGAGGTGCCCGACCGCCTGCTCACCCCCAACGCCCACAAAGGGCGAAAAAAGGGGCGCCAAAGAGCGGCGCCCCCTGAGCCTACACGACCTTCGGTTTCGCGAGGTCCCCGGTGGGATCCGACCGCCGCGTCTTGGGGTTGGTGCGCGCATCCTCGAGCTCAAAGTCCGGCACCAGGGTGTGCAGCAGGGTGCGCAGGTTGTCGTCCTGATTGGGCTCGCTGAGCACTGACTTGATGAGGAAGTCGATGCGGTCGAGCAGCACCGGGTCGGCGGGCTCCACCTTGGTGCGGAGCACCTTGGGGTGCTCGGTGGGGTGCACGTCTTCGTGGCCGAAGAAGACCTCTTCGTACAGCTTCTCACCTGGGCGGATGCCCGTGTAGCTGATGTCCACGTCCGCGCCTTCTTCCAGCCCCGACAGGCGAATGAGGTCGCGGGCGAGGTCGACGATCTTGACCGCTTCACCCATATCGAGCGCAAACAGCTCGCCGCCCTTGCCGAGTGCGGCGGCCTGCAGCACCAACTGCACCGCCTCGGGGATGGTCATGAAGTAGCGACGCATTTCGGGGTGGGTGACCGTGATGGGCCCCCCGGCGCGGATCTGCCGCAGGAACGTGGGAATAACCGAGCCGCTTGAGCCCAGCACATTGCCAAAGCGAACGGAGACGTAGTTGCGCCCCTCGGACTCGGCGACGTGGCGCACTATTTGTTCGGCGACGCGCTTGGTGGCGCCCATGATGCTGGTGGGGCGCACCGCCTTGTCGGTGGAGATGAAGATGAAGTGGTGGACGTCGGCGTCGATGGCCGAGTCGACCATGTTGCGAGTGCCGATGACGTTGTTGGTGACCGCTTCGACGATGTTCTCTTCCATGAGCGGCACGTGCTTGTGCGCGGCGGCGTGGAAGACGGCGTGCGGCTGGTGCTGTTGGAAGACGCCGCGCAGGCGCTGGGCGTCGCGGATGTCGGCGATGACTGATGCAATGCGGAGCTTGGGGAAGGAGCGTCGCAACTCGCCCTGAATTTCGAAGACCTGATTTTCGCTGTGGTCGAGGACGACCAGCAGCGACGGTTCGAGGACGGCAATCTGGCGGCAGAGTTCGCTGCCAATGGAGCCGCCGGCGCCGGAGACGAGGACGACGTGCCTTGCGGCGAGGGTGCGGACCTTTTCGAGGTCGGTGGTGATGGGCTCGCGGCGGAGGAGGTCTTCGATTTCGACTTGGCGCAGTTGCTCGACTTTGACTCTGCCTGAAATCAGGTCAGACATGCCGGGGACGATCTGCATCTTGGCGCCCGTTTCGGTGGTGGCGGCCATGATGCGACGGACGAGCGAGCCCTTTGCAGACGGGACGGCGATGATCACTTCGTCGATGGCGTTATCTCGAATGAGGCGACCGAGATCGTTGATGGTGCCGAGGACGGGGAGGCCGCCGAGTGTCTGGCGCACCTTGGTGGCGTCGTCATCGACAAAGCCAATCACCTCAAATTGAAAATGCGATCCGTGCGTGCGCAGGGCGCGGAGGATGCTCTGGCCTACTTCGCCTGCGCCGGCGATAAGGGCGCGCTTGGAGTTGCGGCTTGGGTGGCTTCGACTGCGGTTCAAGAGCCGCACCGCAAGGCGGGGGGCGATAATGAGGTTGGCGGCCAGCAGTGCGTCCCAAACGAGGGACGATAGCGGCATTCGGACGGGCGATAGCCCCGAAGCCCTGATGAGAAATGCGCCGACGAAGAAAGTCAGAATACCGGAAATGCCACCCGCAAACACCAAGCGTTCGAGCTCAGCGAGCGAGGCGTGTTTCCACATGGCGCGATAGAGGCCCGTGGCGTAGGCTGCGCCGATACGGATTGGCAAGGCGAATGCGGCGTAAGCCACCACTGCCCTTATAGTGTCGGGGCTCCATGCTAGCGTTTCGAACCGCAGCGCCACTACCAGAAATGGCAGTGGTGCGAGAAGTGCTACGTCGAGGAGGAGGAAGAAACGGTTGCGCATCGTTGCGATTAAGGAAGTTCCGGCATATTGAGGCTCCTAGCAGTAATAGGCACGAACTGTCGCTAGCCAGTCAAGGAGTCTCATTAGATTTGAGGTCCGCTCAAGTGACAGTTCCGCCTTAAGGGAAATCATGGGACACCGCCCACGGACGGTTTGTCTGCCTAGAATCGAACAGGCCGCGGGAGTACACTCACTGAACACGCAAGTCTGTGCCGTTGCCGCCAAAACGGTGTCCGAATGCGGGATGAATTGGTTGTATCTGCGCTAAACAGCCGAGTAGAAGTGTATACCTTTCGTGTGACACCATTCGGAAGCTTGAAGAGCCCGACTTCGGCGAGGAGCCTTTGATGATCTCAGAATACCGAGTAGCCCTAAGTGGGGCGAAGATGTACGTGTGTAACCACCTCGTGTGTCGGCTTCCCAGTCACGCCATTCGGCTCTTTCTGTATCGGCGCTTCTTCGGTTTCAATATCGGACATGCGAGTTCCGTGCTAATGGCTACTCGATTCTACGGTTCCGGTAAGTTCACCATGGGTTCGAACAGCGTGATCAACGACGGTTGCCGAATCGATAACCGAGCTGGTGTCAACATCGGCGTGAACGTCTCAATCTCATCCGAATGTGCGATCATGTCAGCCGATCACAATGTCAGAGATCCTCTCCTTGGAACAAGACTCCGCGGTGTGACGATACATGACTTTGCGTTCATCGGCATTCGCGCTACGATCTTACCCGGCGTTACAATTGGGTGTGGGGCCGTTGTTGGCGCGGGCGCTGTTGTAACGCGAGACGTACCACCTGGGGCGATTGTGGCTGGCGTGCCGGCACGAGTCGTCGGGCATCGGCCTGGCCCCTTTCAATACGAGCTTCGCTATCGCCCGATCTTCCAGTAATGGCGGCCGTCAGTCAGATTCGCGAAGACGATTGTACTATGCCAGTGACACAGAAAGTACGGTTTCAGCTCGCGGGGATCATGACTCGAAATCGCGGCTCTACGGTGGGTGCCGCTTCTTGAACCTGTGATTCCCGAACTGCGTCACTTCGACTTGATGCACCAATTGGCGAGGGAGATTAGAGCTGGGGTATTCAACGAGTATGCTGTCGTGACCGACCGTTTTGCGGCACTGCTCGTAGGGCGACGTAGGCGTGATGACGGTACGCAACGCCGTTGGGATGACGTTCACTTACAGATCAATTTCTTGCTCCCAGTCGTGCGGGTATTGGAACTTGCGTGGTGACCCGCAGCGACTCTCCTCAAATAGATAGGTAAATGCGACTCTTGGTTGTCGGAGGTCATGATCCAAGAGATGGAACGCACGGAATGGGGCTCGTCGTTGCGAACACCATCATCCAGCTATCGCGCCGTAGCGACGTGCAACTTACGGTTGGGTTCATCAGAACGCCGACGCCTGCCGGCCGACCTGTTACTGAGTTCGCTCTACCTAGCGGGGTGCCGATATGCTTCGACGTTTGCCGCCGTCCGCTGACTCGCGCGGATCTCATTCGAACTGCGTTAGCAGGTCATCTTCGTTCGGACGAGCGTCCTATCCTCTCGATGTTGAGGAGTGCGGCAAGCAACGCTGATGCAGTTCTTTGGATAGGAGATTCATGGGATCCGCTAGTCGCGATGGTGCCAACGCACTGCGACGGCAAACCCGCGTTCCTACACTGCAATGATAGCATCGCACTATTCCAGCGCTACAGAGACAGCAACGCGGCTTGGGGAGTGAGGTGCGTGGTTTCCGCGCGCCAAGAGCGGAGAGTACTCAGATCGGGCTATTGCGGAGTAGTCTACGTTTCGCACGTGGACGCAAGTCATGCACAGGGTTTGCTGCCAGGTGCGAATGCGCCATCGCTAGCGGCGATTCCGAATGGAATTGATGTCGACCTATTTGCACCGCTGACCGCCGAATGCGTCGACGCTGGTGGTCAGTTTAGGCTTCTCTTTACCGGAGTTATGAGCTACGAACCGAATGTAGTCGCCGCCGAGGTCTTAGTTCGCGAAATTCTTCCGCTAATCCAGGTGCCAGTGACGTTGCGGCTAGCTGGTCGCGATCCGAGCGTAGCTGTTCAGCGACTGTCGAGCGATCCACGCGTCTTGGTGCCGGGGGCGGTGGCATCGATGGTGGATGAGTACCGGTCTGCGGACTTGCTAGTGGTGCCGATGCCTCATACTACAGGTACGAAGAATAAGGTACTTGAGGCGCTATCGTGCGGGTTGCCGGTGCTCACGACTCGGCGTGTAATGGATGCCTTCAAGCGGCCAATTCTCGGAACCGTACTCGCAGATTCGCACGATGAGTTCGCGGCGGCCATCGCTGCACTTGCGAGCGACGCACAGGAGCGACGTCGCCTCAGTCGAGCCGCGAGGGAATCGATGCTCGCAGAGTACTCGTGGGAGGCACGCACCGGACAATTGGTGGATTGGCTTACGTCCGTGGTGCCACAACCATGATGGCTCGCCTGGCAAGCTTGCGCGCTTTGCCGACACGTTGTGCGTGGCGGTCTGGCTTCGAAGTCTACTCCCAATCAGTTGGAGAGCGCCCCGATTACGGCTCGCACTCGACCTTCGTTGAAGACAACCACTTCCTGACTCCTCAGTTGGTAGCGGTGTCTTGGCCTTCTCCTTGCAGGGGGGGAGCGTCCTACGACCGAGGCGATGTGGGGTTGCGCCCGTGCTAGAGTCGGCGGTCATCGCACAACTGCTGTGCTTTGGGATTGCCGTATTGCTCGTGCAGCGTACGGACCCGGCAAGTGCTCGCGTGTATCATCCCACGATATTCCTTGGCGCAATCTACTTGGCTTACTCCCTGGGGCCACTGTTCCTGCCAGAGCGGGTGCTTCTTGTCCGTTCGCTAGCTCGATTCGAAGTAGTTCAGCTTACTGGCATGCTCGGCATCGTGATGGGATTGGCGTTTGCAAGAATCAGGAGTCTGAGTTCGCCTGCGTTGAGGCTGCGGGAGACGGGTGCGGTAGTTAGGAAACCCACGACGGTTCGATCGTGGGTAGTGGTACTAGCCGTGGTGGTCCTCTTTCTGCTCGCGATCGGTCGCTACCTCGGGGGCATCGAGAAGATCTTGATGGAAGGATATGGCACCGGAACCGTCGAGACAGAGCTCGACACGCTCGCGCTCTCTGCTGCTTATCTAATGCCAGTCGGCGTGCTCGGCGCCGTTCTTCTCGTTGAGGGGGCAAGTGCACCGTTCTGGGTTGGTGCAGGCGTATTCTTCTCGGTCAATCTCCTAGCTGGGCAGCGTAACGTCGTGCTTATGCTTCTTAGTGTAATAATTTCGTACTCGGCGCTTCGCCGAGGACGCGCGAACTATGTACGGGTCGTTCTGGTATGCATAATCGGTTTCGTGGTCTTCATGCTTACCGGTGTGTATCGACAGTACGGGATGCGTGGACTCACAGCGTTTGTTGAGGTGCTTAGATCAGGCGGTGTTGCACTGCTAAACCCCTCTGGCCAGGAGCTCAACACTGCATTTAACGTTTGGTCGCTCTACGACTCGGCAGCAGATCGCGCGTTTGACGCATGGGCCCGCGGGCGGAGCTATTTCTTCGCAGTCGTCGGTTTTGTGCCAAGGTTGATCTGGCCGGGGCGTCCAATATCAATCGCAAACGAATTCTCCAATCGATTCGCTGAGCGAGCCGAGGGCCTCGGGTTCTCGCCAAACGTGGAGGCGCTTATCAATTTTGGTCAGCTTGGGCCGATGCTGGTTGGGACGGCGATCTCCTATCTTTTGACGCGCATATATGAGCGTGGCGCTGTATATGGAAGAAGCCCGATTGCGCTGTGCGTCTACGGCGTGATGCCGTTCTTCATCTTCAACTGGAATCGGATTGACTTTGCGGTAGCGTTCAAGATGACTGCGCTCTTGGCAATTTGTCTTCGCGTCGGTTTCGCTTTGCTGGGAGCAAATGAGGAAGTCAAAAGGGCCTCAGATTCTGATTCCGGACTTAGTGCCGTTGTGCTTAAGCGTGACAAACTCTAATGCGCGTCTTGCACCTGATTTCAAACCTAGACATCGGGGGGGCGGAGTCGACGCTTGTGCTACTCGCAAATAAGCTCGGGGAGCACGGAATCGAATCGACTGTCATTTCGCTGACGAATACTGGCGCGTTGGGTTCGGTCCTTGAGGCCAACGGACATCGAGTGTTTTCACTTGGATTGCTGCGGGGCCGGCCATCGCTCCGTGGTCTTGCGGTGCTTCGCAGGCACATCGTAGCCGAAAGCCCTGATGTTGTTCAATCATGGATGTACCACGCTGACTTGGCGGGTGCCTTGGTGGTGCCAACGATTCCCGGGGTCGCGCTCGTCTGGGGTGTACACGGCGGGGAGTTGCCGATGGCGGCTCATCCTGTTTTGACGCGCATGACGATACGGGCCTGTGCGCTTCTCTCAGGCATTCCTTCCGCAATCGTCTACGCATCACGCTCTTCGCATGCCTTCCACGCGCAACTGGGCTACCGTGGACGCAGAACTGCGGTCTTGCACAACGGCGCGGATCTCGGAAGGTTCTCCGCGCCGCATAGTACACGCGAACTCTGGAGGGCACAGCACGGGCTCGGGGCGCGAGCATGTGTTGTTGGAGCTCTCTCACGGTTCCACCCGATGAAAGACCACGAGACAATGCTGTCCGCGTTCGCACTCGCACTTCCGCTATGCCGCGAGATGATGCTATTGCTCGCCGGGCGTGGAATGGACCCGAACAACGCTGCACTTGTCAAGATGATTCGAGATCGAAGTCTCGAGTCTAGTGTCATGCTGCTGGGCGAGCGGCGCGACGTGACCGCATTCCTTTCGGCGTGCGACGTGTTCGTGAGTTCGTCATTTTCGGAGTCGTTTCCCGTTAGTTTGGTTGAAGCGCTCGCTGTGGGCCTTCCCATTGCGGCGACGGATGCAGGGGACAGCGCGGAAATTGTAGGCAAATACGGACGCATCGTTCCGGTCCGGGATCCGGCGGCTCTTGCGTCCGGAATACTCGATCTTGTCAGGCTCTCGGAGCAGGAACGCGCAACAATGAGTCTTGCCGCTCGCGCCTCGGCCCAGAGCAGGTTCGCGGCGGAGGACTTTGTCGAACGCTATGTCGCGCTCTACGGAGTCGTTTGCGGTCGTAAGGTGAACTCGAGTTCGGTAGCGTCTTGACGTCTATATGTGAGGTCGAAGTGAACTACGAAGCGTCCCATCATTCGAGCTACTCTTTGCTGCGGATCGTTAATGACCTGCTTGAACAGTGGCGAGTGGTAGCAGCTGTCTTCGTCGCTGTAAATGCGGTTACTGTCGTGGTGCTATCTTCGGCACCACGGGAGTACACTGTCCAGTCCAGTTTCATCCCTCAATCACGGAAATCTGGATCAAGTCTTTTGGTGCTTGCGGCGCAGCTTGGAGTGCCCGGTGCGACCGGTGACGTTGCTCAATCTCCACAGTTCTACGTCGATTTGGCGCGATCTGAGGAGATCCTGGGGCGTTTAGCTTCACAGACATACGAGATTCGACACGGCGGGGAGACGATTCGCGGTGACCTCGCGAAGCTGTACGGGATCAAGAAGGCGGACCCAAAGCTCGCATGGCGCGGTGCTGTCGAGAGATTGCGGTCGTCCGTTGGAACAGCGTTCTCGCCACGAACCGGCGTTGTGACGTTGCGAGTGACAGATGTGTTTCCCGATCTTGCCACCGAAGTCAATCGTCGCCTCTTGGCGCTCTTAGACGCGTTCAATATCGAAACCCGCAAGGCACAGGCAGAAAGTGAGCGCAGGTTTACTGCAGAAAGATCTGCGGAACTCAAGCGACAGCTAGCGGTTGTGGAGGAAATGCTAAAGAAGTTCTTGGAGGCGAATCGAGGGGACTTCCGGCGTTCCCCTGACCTGTCGCTCGAATATGACCGCCTGAACCGTGAACTGGCAGTTCGTCAACAGGTCTACATGTCGGTCATGCAGGCTTACGAGCAAGCGCGAATTGACGAGGATCGAAACACTCCAGTCATTACGATCGTCGAAGAACCGCAAATACCGCAGCTCGCGGACTCGCGCGACTTCGCTGGCAAATTAGGCGTCGCATCGGTGATAGGAGCATCGCTTGGAATTCTAGCTGTGCTCTTGCTAGAGGCGCTCCGCAATTCCGGAGAGGAGTATGATCGTCTCCTCCGGAATCTTGCCAAGATTGTACGGCCGAACGCAGCTACGGAACGGAACTCTGAAGTGTGATTCTGGCGAAGGTGGGACGTGCTCCGGTCAGGTACGCAATCAACTGTGCAGGAAGTCTTGGCAACGGTCGTATGCGCCTGTCAAATGCGTCTTGGGCGACCACATCGCTTCCCATTGGCATTCGAATCTCCGACCACGCGATTGGGCTGGCGTAGAGACTATGGGCCGCTCTCCATTGGTCGGCAAAGGCGACGCCCTTCGAAATGAAAATCCACTTAATGACTTTATGGCTGCGAGCGCTTCGCGCAATTTGCATCGCGCCCAGGTAGGTTCCATCCGGGTCAGTAGCTAGAAGTCCGAATTGCGGATCAACGAATATCCAACGGGTCTCTCGAGGTTCCCAAACCTCGATGAAATTGTGGATGCTGTTGAGCACCTCTCGTGCGGCGAGGCCATTCGCGCTGGCAATGACCTGAAAGACCTTCGTGAAATCCGAACAGCAGCCGTACCCAGACGACAGCGCCAAACTCCGGATCTTATCAGACAGGCTGCGCACGGTTCCACACCCATTCTTCCCCGGTCCTGGTAATTTCTTCAGAATCGCTATGATAGCGTCGATCGTACCGCTAGTCGACGTCTCCACCGCTACGGTAGCATCGATACCCGATGATCGTAAGAAGCGTGCGGAACGATCTGGGGAGTCGGTGCGAAAGCCCGATGTGCTATTCTCTGGTGATCCGGCGTGAAGGTAGGTGCGGTGCCATGCTGCCGAATCGACCGTCGTCGTGAAGAGCGCGTCACGAAGGCGTACGAACTCAACTAAGTCGCGAGTCTTCTCCGAATCGCGATAGAAAGCTAGACTCACAGCGACTAGCGTCGCGATCAACATAGATCGACGTCGTGACTTGCTCCATAGCTTCATCATTATTGATAGCGGGATCGGAGAGGCGCGTCCTCTTTGGGCTCACTGCCCACGGGTAAAAGAGGACTTGACGGCTGTTAGGCTAGCGACAGACCGAGGCAAGACTTGGCGCTCAATTCGCGAGGTGTGCCAGTTCCACCCTGAGCGTATCTAAGCGCTATGTAAGATGTTTGGAAAGTCCAGCTCGCGATCGTCAACGTGGGTTGCGAAGTTCTCGTCGCGGTCGATGGACTCTGACGGGTTCCCGACCGCTGGCGCCCGACTCACCGGCTCACGCCTTTCTTGGAGCCGATCTCCCGTTGCAGTACGATTCTAGTGGCTAGACGAACGACAAGGTAGGAGTCTTCATCATCGACTCGCTGCGCAAGCTTACAGCATTCTGCCTGATCTTCTCTTGCGTGTGACCACAGGCCTGTCCCGGCTGCGTTGGGGTCATGTAGATCAAACCAGAGGGTGCAACTCGAATGGCGAAGATATTGGTGACGGGCGCGGCCGGCTTTATCGGCTACCATGTTTGTCGCTGTCTGCTCAGTCGGGGCGACACCGTAGTCGGAGTTGACAACATCAACGCCTACTACGATCCGAAGCTCAAGGAAGCGAGGCTCTCTCAGCTCCGACAATTCGATTCGTTCTATTTCTTTAGGAACAATATTGGGGACGCCTCAGGAATGTCGGCGTTGATGTCGGCGGAGCAACCCACCGCCGTTATTCACTTAGCAGCCCAAGCGGGAGTCCGTCACTCGCTCTCGCATCCGTTCGAGTATGTCGATGCGAATGTTCGGGGCACCTTGTGTGTCTTGGAGGCATGCCGGCACAATCGCGTAGGACACCTTGTATACGCCTCCAGCAGTTCGGTCTACGGTGCGCTTGCGACGGCGCAGTTTGCCGAAGGAGATCGGGTTGATGAGCCTCTGAGCTTGTACGCTGCGAGCAAGAAGTCCACCGAGCTGATGGCTCACACCTACAGTCACCTGTTCGGGATTCCGACAACTGGGCTGCGATTCTTCACGGTCTACGGACCGTGGGGGCGCCCAGACATGTCGATGTTTCTCTTCGCGAAGGCGATGCTTGAGGGCCGAGCAATCAACGTGTTCAATGAAGGCCGAATGCGTCGGGACTTTACCTATATCGACGACATCGTTGAGGGAGTCATCCGGGTTGCAGATGCACCGCCTACTGAGGCCACCTCCGATTCGAGTACCGGCGCACCGTATAGGATCTTTAACATTGGCAGTAGCTCCCCCGTTCAGCTACTCGACATGATTGTCGAACTCGAGCGGGCCTTTGGTTGCGTTGCAGCCAAGCGTTTCTTGCCGATGCAGCCGGGCGACGCTGAGTCCACGTGCGCTGACGTCAGTCGCCTGATTGATGCGGTTGGCTTCCGGCCTCAGACACCTCTTTCGGTCGGGGTGGCTCGATTCGCGGAATGGTATCGCTCGTACTACGGAGTCTAGCGTCAAATGTGCGGACTAGCTGGGATTTGGGCCCCGGACGGTCTCGATCGAGGTGCGGAGAGTGCTTTGAGGAGCATGAACGCCGCGCTGATTCACAGAGGTCCGGATGGAGCTGGAGTGTGGGTCGATGACCTCAATGGAATCGCGCTAGGACACCGAAGACTCGCGGTGGTTGATCTTAGCGTCCAAGGTTCACAGCCGATGACTTCGCATAGCGGCCGCTACGTGATCGTACTCAACGGTGAGATCTATAATCACAGTGCGCTACGAACCGCCATAGACAACACTCCGATGCTGGTGTCGAGCGGGAAGGCCGATACCCGAGCGAAATGTGTCTGGAGAGGGCATTCGGATACGGAGACGCTGCTGACGGTGTGCGAGACTCACGGCGTGGAAGAAGCATTGCGTATGTCAACAGGCATGTTTGCGCTGGCCGTGTGGGATCGTGAAACCTGTACGCTATCGCTGGCCAGAGATCGACTTGGCGAGAAGCCACTGTACTATGGCTGGTGCGGTGGTGCGCTGATCTTTGGGTCAGAACTCAAGGCGCTGCGCGCTTATCCTGGATTTCGCGCGGAAATCGATCATGGAGCGCTGGCGGCGTATCTTAAATACGGCTATGTGCCAGCTCCTAGTTCGATCTATCAGGGGATCCGAAAGCTACCTCAGGGAACACTGCTAACTCTATCAGCGTCCAATCGTGCTTCGGAGCCGAGAGAGTACTGGTCCTTTCTGTCCTGTACACGTGATACTGAGCGATATCGAGTTGACCTTTCGGTGGATGCCGCCGTTGCGCGTCTAGATCAACTTCTCGGCGACGTTGTCGAGGGACAAATGATGGCGGACGTGCCGTTGGGTGCCTTCCTTTCCGGGGGTGTCGATTCCTCACTAATCGTTGCCCTAATGCAGGCTAGGGGAGCCAAGCAAGTCCACAGCTTCACAATTGGTTTCGACGATAAGCGCTACGACGAGAGCGATGAGGCCGGCGCAGTCGCAAATTACCTCGGGACGAATCACTCGCTCTTGAGAGTAACTGCTGAAGAAGCTCGTGCGGTGGTCTCACTATTGCCCTCGTTGTACGATGAACCATTCGGGGATTCATCGCAGATTCCGACCTATCTTGTCAGTCGTATGGCACGAGAATCAGTCACCGTCGCACTTTCCGGAGACGGAGGCGACGAACTGTTCTGCGGCTACAATCGGTATCGCTGGGCGCGAAGAGTGCTTGCAGCGCCAACGCTTCTACGGCGCGGAGCGACGCTCGGCCTGCAAGCACTCACACCTGGGCAATGGGATTGCGTGTATAACATAGCGGAAGTGCTCTTGCCGGACGCGTATCGAGTGCGTTTGCCAGGGGATAAAGCGCACAAGCTAGCTGGAGTCCTTTCTGCTAATTCTATCGGTGCTCTCTACGAATCCCTTGTGGCGACTTGGTCAGTTGCAGACGGTCGAGTGCTTCGCGATTCAGGCACAACCGCGATGTTAACACACTGGTCGATGTTCGGTGGTTCGTGCACGCCCGAGGAGATCATGATGGCAATCGACACAGTGACCTACCTTCCTGACGACATTTTGTGCAAGATAGACCGGGCCGCCATGGGCGTGTCGCTTGAAACGCGAGCGCCCTTCCTAGATCACCGCGTCGTCGAGTTTGCGTGGAAACTGCCGATGAAGTGCAAATTGAACGCACACACAGGGAAGTGGTTGTTGCGTAAAGTGCTCAGTCGGTACCTACCTGGTAATCTGACTAGTCGACCTAAGATGGGCTTCGGTGTACCGGTAGGTGACTGGTTACGCGGCCCGCTTAGGGAATGGGGAGAGGACCTGCTTTCGGAAGCGCGCCTGGAGGGAGACGGGTTCTTCCACGTCGCGCCGATTCGACAGAAGTGGTGCGAGCATCAACGAGGAACACGGAACTGGCAGCAGCACCTGTGGATTGTGCTCATGTTTCAGGCGTGGTACGCAGAGCAGTCGAACTAGATGGCGAGAGTCATCGTCGTCGGCGCGGCGCCAGATTCGCTCGTGCGCTTTCGTGGCTCACTTCTGCAGTCCCTCGCACGAAACGGCCATACAGTCACCGCGATGGCATCCACAGCTTCAATGGAGCAAGTCCGGCAGATCGAGTCTCTTGGGGTGCGATTCTTGTCGTATCCCGTTGAACGCACTGGACGCAACCCGCTTCGGGATATCCTTACTTTGGTGATTCTAGGGCGGGCGTTCCGAGCGATCCAACCCGATGTGGTACTCGCCTATACGGCGAAGGCGGTCATCTGGAGTGCAATAGCGCTAAGGGTTGAACCACAGGTTTCGTTTATTGCTTTGATCACCGGTCTCGGTTATGTGTTTTCCGAGAGGAGGGGAGCGCGTTGGCCGTTACGTCTCGTCGTTGCGGCACTCTATCGTATCGCCTTGGGACGGGCGAGCGCGGTCATCTTCCAGAACGAGGAGAATCTACGTGAGTTTGTGCGGCGAAAGATAGTCACTAGCTCTCAAGTACACACTGTAGCTAGTTCGGGAATAGATCTTCGAGAGTTTGCTTTCGAAGCGCTGCCGCTGGGCCCCCCGGTATTCTTGCTATTGGCGCGCTTGCTGTACGCGAAGGGCCTAGTCGAATATGCGAGCGCTGCGAGGCAAGTGAAACGAAAGTACCCGGATGCTGTATTTAGGCTGTACGGCGGTGAAGACACGTCGCCGGATCGCGTGCCGATGTCGGTCGTGAGGGCGTGGCATGATGAAGGCATCATTGAGTATGGCGGTGTGTTGACAGATGTGCGGGGAGCGATTCGAGCATGTCACGTCTACGTCTTGCCTTCTTATCACGAGGGACTTCCGCGAAGTGTGATCGAGGCGATGGCGATTGGCAGGCCAATCTTGACTACTGATGTTCCTGGATGTCGAGAGACAGTGGTCGAAGGCGCCAACGGGTTCCGGGTACCGTCGGGAGACGCCGAACGCTTGGCTGAGAAAATGGTGTGGTTCATTGAGAATCCGGACCGACTACCGCAACTCGGTCGCGCAAGCAGAGAGATGTGCGAGGATCGATTCGATGTCGAGAAAGTAAACGACGCGGTTGCTCGAATTGCTGGACTAGGTCGATGAGGTCTGAGCTTCTCAAGCGATCTATTGATCTCACGTTTAGCGTACTCGCGCTTCTACTAACGCTGCCGTTGCTGCTCCTACTCATACTAGTTGTACGCTCAACCATGGGTCCCCCAGCGATATTCGCGCAGGTGAGACCTGGCAAACATGAGAAGCTCTTTCGCTTGCTTAAACTGCGAACGATGACCATGGATCGCGATGCCAACGGTGTGTTGCTGGACGATGGAAGGAGAATGGGGAAGTTTGGTCGATTTCTCCGGAGCACCAGTCTTGATGAATTGCCTGGTTTGTGGAACGTTATCAAAGGGGAGATGAGTTTAGTGGGGCCACGGCCTCTCTTGGTTGAGTATCTTGACCTGTATTCTCCGTATCAGGCGCGGAGGCACCGGGTGCGCCCGGGGCTTACGGGCTGGGCTCAGGTAAATGGGCGAAACGCTATCTCGTGGGACGATCGCCTCAGCATGGATGTCTGGTATGTTGACAACTGGTCATTCGCACTCGACCTCGAAATACTCTTGCGCACCTTCGCCATAGTCTTGCGACGTGAAGGAATCTCAGCCGATGGCGAAGCGACTGTCCGTCGGTTTGAAGGAGCCGGGAAGTGAGGGTCTTGGCAATTCTTGGCGCGAGCGGGCATGGCAAGGTTGTCGCTGATGCTGCCTTGCACGCTGGCTGGAACCAGGTTCTCTTCTTTGACGACGCGCTTCCCAAAGAGCATGCCAATGGACCATGGAAGGTTGACGGTAGCTCTGCCGACCTCCTGTCATCTGAAAACCTCTTGGAGTCGGTCGTCGTGGCAGTCGGCGACAACGTGCTGCGCTGCCAGTTGCAGGCGAAAGTTCACCGCGCGGGCGGCAATCTCGCGACAGTAATTCATCCTGCGGCGAGCGTTAGTGCGTTTGCAGCACTTGGAGCCGGCAGTGTCGTTCTCGCTGGCGCAATCGTGGGAGTGAATGCGCGAATCGGGTTAGGCTGTATTGTGAATTCTGGCGCATCTGTTGATCACGACTGTGAAATTGGCGATTGCGTTCATGTCAGCCCGGGGGCTCATCTCGGTGGCGGGGTGCGCGTCGGAAGACTCTCTTGGATTGGAATCGGCGCATCCGTAGTGCATGGCGTGTCGATTGGCGAACGAGCAATTGTGGGTGCAGGAGCAGCTGTGATCAGAGATGTCGGCGATGGCATGACAGTAGGTGGAGTGCCGGCGCGCGAGATCCATGGTGTCACCTCAGCCAGGCCAGTATAGAGAATGGCGAATCGCGTCGGATTCTCACCATGGCCGGTCTTCTCGGAAGCGGAGCAGCGTGCCGTTACGGAAGTTCTTCGCTCCGGAAAGGTGAATTACTGGACTGGCATCGAAGGACGCCACTTCGAGTCGGAATTCGCAAGACAATTGGGGATAAGGCACGCGATCGCCTTGGCCAACGGCACACTCGCTCTCGAACTCGCGCTGCGGGCGTTGCAGATTGGTGCCGGCGATGAGGTCATTGTAACACCGCGTTCTTTTATCGCATCGGTGTCCTGCGTAGTTGCCATTGGCGCGACGCCGGTGTTTGCTGACGTCGACCGCGACAGTCAGAATATCACTGCTGAAACGGTTGAACGGGTTTATTCGAACCGTACACGTGCCGTAATTCCCGTCCACTTGGCGGGGATGCCATGCGATTTGGACTCGCTGTTAGATTTGGCAAGCAGTAAGCGCATCGCTCTTATTGAGGACTGTGCGCAGGCCCTAGGGGCGCAGTACAAGGGAAGAAGCGTGGGCACCTTTGGCGTGATCAGCGCATGGTCGTTCTGTCAAGACAAGATCGTATCGACGGCTGGTGAAGGAGGAATGGTATGTACGAAAGACGACGAGTTGTGGGCTAGACTGTGGTCGTACAAGGATCACGGCAAGACTCTGGACGCTATGCAGAGTCATGGACAAAGTGGTGGGTTTCGATGGTTACACGAAACCTTCGGCACGAATGCAAGGATGCTTGAAACTCAGGCAGTGGTGGGTCGGCTTCAGCTTGGGCGCCTAAGGGAATGGTCAGACGCTCGGAGGGCAAACTGTACTCGGATATGGGACGCGGCGCGTCAGATTCGAGGCCTTCGAGTGCCGGAGATTCCGCCATGGGCGAGGCATGCTGGATACCGCGCATATGTGTTCGTCGAGCCGCACGCGTTGCGCGCTGGTTGGTCGCGCGACCGGGTTATTGCTCGATGCACTGAGTATGGCGTTCCGTGCTTTAGCGGCTCGTGCTCTGAGATCTACCTTGAGAAGGCGTTTGACGGCACCCCGTGGCGGCCGCGACAACGCCTACCTGTCGCGCGTGAATTGGGAGAAACCAGCCTTGCGTTTCTCGTTCATCCGACACTTACCGACCAGGAAATCGAAAAGACCGTTGATGTGCTCGTCAAGGTAATGTCTGAAGCTACTTCGTAGGTCTCTTTGGGATGGCGGCTGACGCTTAGGTCGCTGCTTCAAGTGCGCCATCCATTCCGTGGCGCGTGGCTGCGCCCGCCTGAGCGGCGTGGGGCCAGGCCGATGCTGGTGCTACGTCGGCAGACTGTGACTCATATAGGTCGCGCCCAGATGTTCAAGTACGAGTCAAATGTCGGGGGAGTGATTACGCGGGTACCGTCAAGCTGAAACGCTTCGTATCGAACCTGTCGGAAGAGATCGGCGAAATCATCCCATGACTCTCCTCGAAGTCTCAGGAAGTGTGGGGAATACTCGAATAGGACAACCGGTCGATGGGTGGCGAGAATCTTCATTGCAGAGCGCAGTACCGGCAGATCAAGACCGTCTACGTCTACCTTGATAAAGTCTACCTTCTCTACGGAGAAGAGCGCGTCGAGCTGGCATACGTCAACGCTGACGGGAATGGACGATTGCGCGTCGGGATCTCGTACCATGGTAGCACTGCGGTTCCAGTCGCGCAGGTCGTTGACGTACAGGATTGCTTTGCCAGTCTGCTCGGAAATGCCTACCGGATGCACTTCGATGTTCGTGAAAGCATTCAGCGCGATATTCCGTTCGAGGCGAAATCGGACTTCCGGGTTCGGTTCAAAACAAGAAACTCTTCCCCGGACGCCAACTGCCGCCGCCATCCGCATAGCGTGAATGCCGACATTCGCTCCGACGTCGAGTGCGTGCATGCCCGGTCGTAGAGTGCGAGAAATGAACCGAGATTCCTCCTTCTCAAAATAGCCCGTGAGCAGCACCTGATTTTCGATGAAACTGGAAGGGGTACAGTTGATGGAAGCACTGCAGTCGGCTAGCCCCACCTTCATTTCACGTGCGCCCAGAAGTCTGGCGAATAGGGGCGAGAGGACCCGCGAGCGAACGGGGGCCGGCGTGCAGGTGCCTAGGATTCGGCAGAGACGCGTCAGTGCAGACATTTGTCTGGATGGGTGAGCTGGTTACCGCTCAGTCGGCAGCGGCAGGTTGGACGACACGGCGGCATAGGCAATCTGTTGGTCAACTGGCTGGTGTCAACGTCGAGTCGAGTTGCTGTCGGCGATTATGGCACGGCGCCATACGATCTTCGGACTCCGTTAGTTCGGCCTCTTGTGCGAAGGTATCGTACGAATGCACTGTTAGGCAATGCTATTGCGCGCCCATTAGGTCGCGAGCTCTTGGCCCTGACTTTCTCGTGCCGAGTTAGCTTGCGACGAGGATCTTCGAGACTAGCCCCGAATCGTGCCTTCCAATGCGCGTCCTTGTGCTTGACGAAAACCTATGCGATGTCGGCGGCCACAATTTTGAATATGCTATGTCGATTCAGCGTGAGTGTGAGAGGCGCGGTTACCAGTGCATAGTGTACGCGAACTCTCGCCTCGATATTAGCATTAGTTCAGAAGCATCATTGCGGCCGGTCTTTCCAATTCGCAGTGCAACGCTGCATCAAGAAGGGCTCTTCCGCAATTCTGGGAGAGCTGGTCAGCTGTTGCGACTTCTCTACTGCAACTTGTTGCACCTTTACGGGCTTTTGTTCCGCGTCAGAGTGCCCCGACGAGATGCCATTGTGCTGATCTCCTGTGTCTCGCCACGCGTGTCTATTGCATACATGCTCTGGTTCTTTGTGCTTACTTTACGAGGTGTGAAGGCTTCAATCTTGACGGTGCTCCACGATCGTGCTCCGTGGTATGCAAAGTGGGAATTGGCTGCTTTTCGAATCGCAGGTGCGGGGCAACGCATCAATACCGCAGCTCAATCTTCTGCGATCGCCGCAGATTATTATGCGAGGTTTGGAGAGAATATCGATGCGTTGCCGATGCCCCAAGTGCAGTGGGAAGGGGAGGTTGCTTCTCTAGCCGAAGGTGAGCGCGTGCCCGGGCGAGCGCTGCGGGTTGTGTATCTTGGTTTAGCCTCATCAGCGAAGGGGTTCGCGTTTCTAGTGAACTGCCTTTTGTCGGAGCGGTTGATTCAGTCTTCGCGAGATCGTCTCCGTTTCACTATCCAGTGCCATCCTGTGAAAGGTGATGCAGAGAGTGCGGCTGCAGCCGAGCGCCTTTCCGCGTGTGGCGCTCAATCGCCAACTATCTCGCTCCTGACAGGGCCAATCAGTACTCGAACTTTCCGACAGAACCTCCGCAATGCTGACGTTGTCGTTCTGCCGTACGACCCACGACGTTATCAGTTCATTCAATCGGGCATCCTCACGGCGGCGATTGCGGCCGGCCTGCCGGTTATCGTATCGGCAGGAAGTGCTCTTGCCTCGGAAATGGAATCGCAAGGTTCTGGAGTGAGCTTCGAGTTTGGTTCCCCTGCATCATTTCTGGAAGCACTTGAGGCCATGCTTCGAAATTTCGAGGCATATCAAAAGTCGGCGCTCTCGAGCGCTGCAACGTATCGTTCACGTCATGGAGCTGGGCCGTATGTCAACCTACTGGAGCATTATTCTCTGTGAGTTCCCGTTTGGAGGTAGGACTTGCCGTCTGGGAGATAGTTGAGTCGCGCTATCATCGAGTGGCTGCGGTTATCGATGATTGAGGCGTTACTCGGCAGGTTAATGCGCGGCACCGTCTGGTCTGTCGCCGCGACGGGCCTGTCATCCGCATTCAATCTCCTCGCAAGCGTGATGTGTGCACACTACCTGGGGAGCGCTGCTTTCGGACAGTTAGGCGTGCTGCAGAGTACGGTCGGCTTTGTTGCATTGCTCGCAGTGCTCGGACTAGGTACTACTGCGACGCGTTTCGTGTCGCGTCACCTCCGGGATGAACCGCTTCTTTGCGGTCGAATGCTAGGAGGCGTACTGACGATTGGCGGGATAACGATTTTGGTTGCATCCATTTTACTGTATGTGTCAGCGCGAAGCATAGGATCGCTATGGTTACGAAGCGCAGATCTCGAGGCTTATGTTCGACTTTGCTCGCTGTGGCTTGTTTCATTCGCGGCGGATGAACTGCTAATGGCCGCCCTCGCTGGCCTGGAAGCTTTTCGGGCGGTCGCGCAGCAGAGTCTCTTGCGGGGTGCACTTGTCTTGGTCGGCGTGACAATTGGCTTGCGCTGGGGATTGCAGGGAGCTCTGGTGGGATGGTCGGTCGGATTGGCAGCGAGTAGCATCGTAGTTGCCCGCGTCCTAATGCAGCAGTGTCGGTTTCACGGCGTGAGGATTGCGAGACTCCAATCTGCTGTTGAGTTGAGGAGCATTCTCTCCTACGCAGTGCCGACATTGCTAAGCGGGCTCGCGTACACGCCGTTCGTCTGGTTCACGAATACAATGGTGGTGCGAAGTAGCGGCGGGTTCGAACAAATGGCAGTACTCGCTGCAGTCTATCAATGGCGTGGAGTGATGACGTATTTGCCAGTCAGCCTTTCACGCGTCGTGTTGCCTATGTTGAGCGCTGCGGAGTCTGGTGATTCCTCGAGTTCGGGAAATGCGTTTGCTATCAGCAACCTAGTAAACCTTGTGGTTGTGATTACTTGCGGCATCGTCTTGCTCGGACTCTCAGGTCTTCTGATGGGGGTCTTCGGTGCGAGCTACGCCCAAGGGAGGGAGGCATTCGTTTTGGTGCTCGGTGGGACGATGGTTGGATACGTTGGTTTTTCGTTAGGCAGTCTGATTCAGGCGCGTGGACTGTTTCGACTCGGAATCGCGGGCAATCTACTGAGCGGCGTAGGCCTCTTGCTTTGCACCTTCTTTTTTGTCGGACGCTACGGAGCGGTTGCTGTAGGTTACGGGACTCTTCTTGGTTTCTTCCTCAATTTGACCTTTTGTTGCGTCGGCCTTATTTGGGGAGGCCTCGTGCCCCGCAAGCTAGGATTGCGCATCTTCGCAACTGGACTATGCTGCGCTATACTCGTGCTTGGGTTTGCTCACCTGTCGCCTACCTGGTCTGCGATATGTGCGATGCCCGTTCTGACAGTGGCTCTTGTCCTGCTCTACCATGTCTTCGCAAGGCCGGCCGGGCTGACAGTGAGCGCGATATTGGAGACGATGCGGACAACTGGCGCGAAGATGGCAATTTGATGTCGGCGAATTCGTCATCTGTTTCGTTCGATCACGCCAACTGTCCGGTGAAGTGTGAATACAGCGAAGCTGAGCGGTTCTCTTTCGCAGCAGGTTGCCCAGTAAGCGAGTGCTTCCAAGGCAACAACGGTACACCCGAGAAGGAGTGGCGGCCGGAGTGTATGGCGCGCAGCGTGGGAGGTAGGACCGCGATAACTGCAATCGTCGCCGGATCGTAAGTCCAGGGGTTAGCGCGTGAATGACGCTCGGATTCGACCAGATGAAGTGCCGACATTGCTCGTTAGCTCCTACTTCGGTCCGCGGTGGCCGTCAGGGGGGGCCACTATCGTGGATCGTCTCCTCGCGGGTTATTCGACTGCTAAAGTCAGGCGCTTCTGCGTCCCTCTTCGAGGAGCGCGTGATGTCGAGATTTTAGCCGGCAACAACGAGTACCACGCACTCCAAGTTCCAGGGTTGTGGCATCCGCGCGCGCGTGTGACGGCGTCCCGCCTGCTATGGCACATTGCATCTAGAGTGCAGGCAGCCCAATGCGCCGGCATAATTCGAAGGAGCCGGACACAGGTCGTGTGGTCGATTCTGGACTACGCGTGGTTACCGGTCACCTACCGACTCATGAAGTCAATGACGGTTCCGATGCACGTTTCAATACATGATGACCCCGTCGAGTCGGCAAAGATCGCGGGTTGGCCAAAGGACGTCTTGCTCTCGCTAGATCGCGCGCTGGAGTATTGCCTTAAGCATGCGAGGTCTAGAGACGTTATTTCCGAGGGAATGGCCGAGTACTATCGGGATCGCTTCGGTGTGAGCTCGGTAATCGTGCAGCAGGCGGTCGCAGCGAGTGTCCTGCCTGAGAAACCAGTTGTAAAGGGTCCCGTGCGCATCGTCCACGCAGGCAATCTTCTGCACTCCGAAGAAGCGACCGCATTTATGCGTGCTCTGCGAAGCCGCTCGACCGGCGCGCCGACGGTGGAGTGCTTTGGGAACGCGGCGCCGTGGTTGCAGTCATTGGCGAGTGAAGGGGCTGCGGTTCTTCATGGATGGATATCGCCGGATGAGTTAGACGTCCGTCTTCCAGAATTCGACTACGGATACTTGCCATATGGCTTTGATCCGAGTCTCAGACGTTTTGTGCAAACCTCATTTCCAACAAAGCTGATAACGTATCTTAAGTGCGGCTTGCCCATTATCTACCATGGACCAAGTTATTCGAGCGTCGCTCGATTCCTTTCTCGTTATCCTGTTGGCATTATCATAGATACGAACGATCCCCAAGAGATTCGGCGGCGCGTCCAGCAGCTCAGCACTTCGGACCTAGTGTCTATGCGTGCGGCCTGTAGCGTCGCTCTCAGCGAGGTGTTCGATGGTGATACGATGGTGAACAGATGGAAGTCGCTGATCCTTTCTGCAGCAAAAGTGTGAGCGCAATCGTGCGTGAAGCTTCAGGCGACAGTAAGCAAGTGATAATGAAAACGCGAGGCCACTCCGACGTGGAGCAACCTCGCGTATCGATGGGCGCGCAGGGACTCGAACCCCGGACCTCTGCTGTGTGAAAGCAGCGCTCTAACCAGCTGAGCTACGCGCCCGTACTAGACCGAGAAACGTAGCCCATCCCCTGCGCCTATCCAAGCCCCGCCGATGCGGTTTCTCGCTCGATCTCAATCTCCCATTCTCCCCGATACCTTCGTTACATAACGCCCGCCAAACTTCTTGCATTTTACCCCCTGCATGCGTTATGTCTCTTCGTGCTAATATGTTGAGACTCGCGTAGCTGCAGGGGACGATAATGGCCTACATCCCGCGCATCGTCGATGCCGAACTGCACAAGCGCCTGCAGTCCTCGGGCGCGGTCGTCATTGAAGGCCCAAAGGCCTGTGGCAAGACCGAGACGGCCCGACGCATCGCCCAGAGCGAGATCCTCTTCGACGTCGATCCCCAGGCGCGCGCCGCCGCCGCCCTCGCGCCGCACACGCTGCTCGCTGGCCCCACGCCACGCCTGCTCGACGAGTGGCAGCTTGAACCGGAGCTCTGGAACCACGTCCGCCGCGCCATCGACGATCGCCGCCTGCCGGCGCAGTTCATTCTCACGGGGTCGGCCGTTCCCCGCGACGACATCACGCGCCACACCGGCGCGGCCCGCATCACCCGCCTGCACATGCGCCCGCTCACCCTGTTCGAGACGGGCCACTCGAGCGGAAAAGTCTCCCTGCAATCGCTCCTCGCGGATGGCGATCCGGATTGCCCGGCACCGCCGCTCACCATCGACGAGCTCGCGACGCGCGTCGCCGTTGGCGGCTGGCCCAGCATGCAGTCGCTCGACGCACCGCAGGCGCTGCAGGCCATGCGCGACTACCTCGGCGAGATCCAGCGCGTCGATATCAGCCGCGTCGATGACACGCGCCGCGATCCAATTCGCGTGGCGCGATTGCTCGCCTCACTGGCACGGAATGTCGCCACCTCAGCCACCACCAGCCGGCTGGCCCACGACACCGGTGGCAGTGACGGTCCGCTCAAGGACGACACGGCCCGCGAGTACATGGCCGCGCTGCATCGCCTGATGATCGTGGAAGATCAGCCAGCATGGGCGCCGCACCTGCGGTCGCGGTCGATCCTCCGATCTGCCCCCAAGCGGCACTTCGTCGATCCCGCCCTCGCCGTCGCCGCGCTGCGCGCCACACCAGCGCGCTTGCTCGCCGACCTCGAGTGGTTGGGCTTCCTCGTCGAATCGCTGGTCGTGCGCGACTTGCGCGTCTATGCGCAGGCAAACGACGCCACCGTGCACCACTATCGCGACAACACCGGACTCGAAGTGGACGCCATCGTGCAGGCGGCGGACGGCGCGTGGGCGGCCTTTGAAATCAAGCTCGGCCATCGCCACCTCGACGAGGCCGCCGCAAACTTGCTGACGCTCACCAAGCGCGTTGACGCCGCGGTGTGTGGCGCCCCTCGCTTGCTTGCCATCATCGTGGCCACGGGGTATGGGTACCGTCGTCCCGACGGTGTAGCTGTCATTCCCATTGGCGCGCTTGGGCCGTAAGCCAGGTACGTCTTGATGCGCGACGGCGGCCACCCAAAATCCCCGTGGCCACCCCAAACTCCTCCACCTCATGGTGAACGTCTTCAAGTCCAAGGTCGACGCGCCCTATCGCTTCCGTTCGCGCTCGTTTGGTGACGCGAAGTTCGCGAGAGACCATTACCATGCCACCACGGCGCCCGTTCGCCCGACGGTTCCGGACTTTGCCCGCCGGACAGACCTGGCGAGTGGACATGGCAGTCCACATGCACAGTGGACACTTATTACGTGGACGGTTAGAAGTGGCTCCGCAATTTTGAACAGGGGGGATAACTGGACAGGCGGGCTGACCGGGCGATCTTTCGCCCATCGACCCAGGAGTCCTGTCCATGCCCCGTCGTCCCCGTCGGAATCATTCTCCCGCCTTCAAAGCCAAAGTCGCCTTGGCGGCCGCCCCGGCGGCCACCTCAAAATCGGCTCTGATCGGATTTTGGTGATACGGTGCGCGGTCGGGGGTCGTCAGGCAGATGAGGCCAGCCTGAGGTGGCGACTTGGACGCTCTTGACGCGACTCCGCTCTGCCCGGCTCCCCTGGAACTCCGGCTCGAGC
>JANXQJ010000024.1 GCA_025356865.1 Deltaproteobacteria bacterium
CGGATCCGAACGATGTGGTCGGTGCCGCCGACTATCAACCCGGACCGGTCCTGGCCGAGCCCGAGATTGCCGTAGACCTTCCCGAAGTAATACGGGTCGAGCCCGACGGAAACGATTCCGGCAAAGGAGCCGTCGGCGCGGTTGATTCTCCGGCTCAGGAAAAAGGTCCATGTGCTCGTGGCCATGCTCTTGACGGGCCTGGCGATGTAGAGCCCCGCGTCGGTCCGTTGCATCTGGGCCTGGAAATGTTCGCGGTTGAGAATGTTTACCGGTTTCTTGAGCGGAACCGCACTGTAGACGAGGTCGCCCCGGTCGTCGGAAATCGCCAACTGGACGGCCTGCAGATCTTCTTTCGTCATGTGCCCGAGGTTTATCATCCCATCGGAAATCTTGCCGGTTTTCTCGAATTCGTTCTTCAGGTACACGAGGGCGGTATCCGCCGTCTTGATGAAGCGGCGTGTCTGCTCCTCGAGGGCGACGGCGATGAAGGCGTTTTCGTTCCGGACGCGGGTGATTTCCCGCTTGTGGTCGAGACTGGAGATGGCGACGAACCCCGTCCATCCGCCCAGGATCATCAGCAGGCCGAAAACGGCCGTGAAGCGTTTTGTGGAAAAGCGGGGCATGCTTTCCTCCATTCGTTTCACGGATATAATACATCTCATCAAGCCGAAGGAGAAAACGATGGCAGGACCGTCCGTCCGGCGCGTGAAGATCGCGCTGGCGTACGACGGGACGAACTACTCGGGGTCCCAGTTGCAGCCTACCGGCCCGACGATCCAGTCGGTGGTCGAGGAGGCGCTCGGACGGTTGCTCGACGCGCCGGTCCGGATTCGCACGGCCGGTCGAACCGATGCCGGCGTCCACGCCCGGGAACAGGTCGCCGATTTCGCGGATGACGCCCGGCGCAGCCTGGAGACGATCGTCAAGGGCGGCAACGCGCTGCTTCCGGCCGATATCCGGATCCTTTCCGCCGAGGAAGTCCCTGCACGGTTCGACGCCCGCCGCCACACGACGGGCAAGGAGTACCGGTATTTTCTCCACCTGGCGCCGGTATGCTCCCCGTTTTTCGCCCGGCACGCCTGGCACATCGAGAAACCGCTCGACCTGCACGCGATGCGCGAGGCGATGGCGTCGCTGATCGGCGAGCACGACTTCACGTCGTTTCGCGCTTCGGGGTGCGCGGCGCGCGATGCCGTCCGGCGGATCGATCACGCGGCGCTCACCGAACGGCACCCGTCGCTCTGGTCGATCGACCTGCGCGGCTCCGGTTTCCTGCGTCACATGGTGCGCAACATCGTCGGTACGCTGGCCGATGTGGGGCGCGGGAAGATGGCGTCGGGACGCGTCGCCGACCTGCTTCTCCAGCGGGACCGCAAACTGGCCGGGATGACGGCTCCCCCGCAGGGCCTGTTCCTGTGGGAAGTGTGGTACGGCGATCCGCCCGTGGTATAAGTTATGTCATAGATGTGTCAGGAGGCCACCGACCGATGATCAAGCGCGCCGCCGTCCTCGCCGTTGCCGCCATCCTGCTGTCGGTATCCACCCCCGCTTCGGCCGCTCCGAAATCCCAGAAGAAAAAAGTGAAGGAATCGCCCGAGGCATCCCCTTCGAAGGCGGTCGAATTGGCCAGGCCCGCCCGGTCCCCGGACAACGTCGTCCCGGCGGGCGACAACGGGGCGAAAATGGCGGCTGATGCCGATCCGCCGCACCCAGTCGCGCCGGGTCCTTCGGCGCAGCCGAAAGCCCAAGACATCCCCGAAGAAAGCGCTACCGCCGTTCTGGGCAACGACGCCGAATACAACCGGCGCCTCCTCGCCCGTGCGATCCGGATGGGCCTTCTCAAGAAAGGCGCCGCGCCGGCCGCACTCACGCCCGAGATCCTGAACCGGATGATCGACGCCCACGTCCTCAAGGACGCGATCCGGCATGGGCTTCTTCCGGCCAACGGGACGCCGGCCCAGGTGACGCCCGAGATCCGGGCGGTGATGAAGAAGGGCGGCTATTTCGTCCACTACTATCCGGACGGATCGGTGAACTCGAACTACGGAATTCGGTAATTATGAAAACTTCCGGAGGCGGGCCACTGTGATGTAACGTAGTTTTATTCCCGTTGGAGGTGTGACCCGATGAGAACGAGATTGACCGCCCTGATCGCGCTCCTGTGCCTGGCCGTCCCCGGCGTCTCCTTCGCTGCGGGAAAGGTGAAACTCGGCTTCGTCAACACGATCACCGGCGCCGAGGCGCCTATCGGCGAAAATCTGACCAACGGCGTCACGATGGCGATCGAAGATCTCAAGAAAAAGGGGATCGAGGTCGACCTCGTCAAGGAAGACGACACGGGCAAGCCCGAGAAGGCGCTTTCCGCCTTCGAGAAACTCGCCACCCGGGACGACGTCGCGGGTGTCGTCGGGCCCTACACCTCCGCTTGCGCCAACGCGGTCGCCAGCCGCGCCGACCAGTACAAGGTGCCGCTCCTCGTCCCCGTCGCCGCGAAGGAAGAGATCACCCAGAAGGGGTACAAATTCGTCTACCGGCTCAATGCCCCGGCCGACGTCTACTCCTCGGTCATCCTCGACACCATCCTCGCGCTCGACAAGCCCAAGACGATCGCCTACGTCTACGCCAACACCGACTTCGGCATCTCGACCGTCAAGACCGCGAAGGAATACGCGGCGCGGGTGGGGCTGAAAGAGGTCGCCGACGAGAAATACCAGAAAGGCGCCCCCGATTTCCGTTCCACGCTCTCCAAGATCAAGGGCCTCTCGCCCGACCTCGTTTTCATGGTGTCGTACGAAGTCGATGCCATCACGCTGATGCGCCAGTCCAAGGAGATCGGCCTCGCCCCCAAGGCGTTCCTCGGCGCCGGCGCCGGCTTCACGACGGCCCAGTTCCTCGAGCAGAAGGAAGTCTCCAATCTCGTTTTCTCGAGCACGCAGTGGACCGACGACGTCAACTGGCCGGGCGCGAAGGATTTCTACAACCGGTACAAGGCGAAGTTCGGGAAGGAACCGACCTATCACGCCGCCTGCGCCTACGAGGCGATGCGGATCATGGCCGAGACCGCCGCTGCGAACGGCGGCGACCGGGAAAAGACGCGCGCGGGCCTTCGGAGCGGTTCCTGGAAGGGAATCATGGGCGACGTCAAGTTCACCGACTACGAGAAGTTCACGAACCAGAACCGGCACGAGATGCTCGTGCAGCAGATCCAGGCCGGGAAGTACGAGACGGTTTCCCCGGCGAAATACGCGACGAAGAAGCCGGTCTACCCGTTCAGGTGGAAATAGTTTCGTGGTCCTGGTCCAGGCGCTCGTCAGCGGCATCCTGATCGGCGGCGTCTATGCCCTGATCGGCATCGGCCTGACCATCATCTTCGGCGTCATGCGCGTCATCAACTTCGCGCACGGCGAACTGATGATGATCGGGATGTACCTGACCTATTTCCTCTTCACGCTGCTGCATGTCGATCCGTTCGTCTCCGTCCTGATCACCATCCCGATCATGTTCGCCTTCGGCGCATTCCTCCAGAAGACCGTCATCAACCGGATCCTGGGGAGTTTGCCGCAAAACCAGATCCTGCTCACGATCGGGCTGGGGCTCATCATGAGCAACACGGTGATGCTCGCGTTCACGTCCGACTACAAGATCCTCACGACCTCCTACTCGTCGTCGAGCCTGCACATCGCGGGGATTTCGGTCTCGCAACCGCTGGCCGTGTCGTTCGCCATCACCGTCGCGATCACCGCGGCGCTTTACTGGTTCCTGATGAAGACCGACACCGGGCAGGCGATTCGCGCCACGGCCCAGGATCGGGAGGCGGCGCAACTCATGGGGATCAACGTCCGGCGGATGTCGATCCTCGCGTTCGGCATCGGGGCGTCGCTCGCCGGCACGGCGGGCGCGCTCATCTCGCCCACCTATTACGTCTTCCCGCAGGTGGGGAGCGCGTTCACGCTCAAGGCGTTCGTCATCACCGTGCTCGGCGGGATGGGGAGCGTCGTCGGCGCCACGCTGGGCGGGATCATCATCGGCGTCGTCGAATCGGTCGGCGCCGTCACGATCTCGTCCGACTGGAAAGACGTGCTGGTCTTCGCCATCTTCCTCGTCGTCCTCCTCGTCAAGCCGTCCGGCCTGATGGGCAAGTCGAGGATGTGACCGTGAAAAGCCGCGCCGCATCCGCCGCCGGAACCGTCCTGCTCCTTGCGGCCCTGGCCGTGCTCGTTGCCTTCCCGGCGTTCGTCTCGAACCCCTACGCGCTCCACATCATGATCCTGCTCTTTCTCGCCACCGGGCAGGGAGAGGCGTGGAACATCATCGGCGGCTACACCGGGCAATACTCGGTCGGCCACGCCGCCTACTTCGGGGCGGGCGCCTACGGCACGCTGGTGCTCCTCCAGAAATGGAACATCGCCCCCTGGTACGGCGCCTGGGCGGGCGTCGCCGTCGCCCTCCTCCTCTCGCTCCTCATCGGCACCATCTGCTTCCGCCTTCGCGGGCCCTATTTCGTCCTCGCCTCGATCGCGGTCGCCGAGATCGTCCGGCTGACGGTGCTCAACGTCCCCTCCGTCACCAACGGTGCCGAGGGGGTGCTGATCTCCGACCTCCCGCCGTTCACGATCGGCGGATGGGTCGTCACCGATTTTTCGACGAAAGTGCCCTTCTACTACATCGCGCTGGCGCTCGCGATCGTGACGGTCCTCGCGACCTGGGCGGTCCAGAACTCGAAACTCGGCTACTACTTCCAGGCCATCCGCGAGGACCAGGACGCCGCCCACTCGCTGGGGATCAGTCTCAATTTCTACAAGAACGCGGCGCTCCTGATCTCGGCGTTCTTCACCGCGCTGGCGGGCGTCTTCTACGCGCTCTACGTCCGCTTCATCGACCCGACGACCGTGCTGCCGCTCGACCTCTCGGTGCAGATCGTCCTCATCGCGATCATCGGCGGCATCGGCACCATCTACGGCCCCATGATCGGCGCGCTGGTGCTGATCCCGCTTTCCGAGGTGCTCCGCAGCAACGTGATCGCCGACCTGCTCATCAAGTCCGGGCTGGTCGGGGTCGATTCGGGGCTGGGCATCTTCCTCAAGGGGCGGTTGGCGCAGGCGCACGTCCTCATCTACGGCATCCTCGTGGTGGTCGTCATCCTCTTCATGCCGCAGGGCGTCCTGGGTTTCGTCCGGAAACTCGCGTCCCGGAAAGAGCAGGGCTGATGGCCATCCTCGAGATCCACCACGTCAGCAAGTTCTTCGGCGGCCTCGCCGCCAACTCCGATGTCTCCTTCTCGGTCGAGGAGGGGACGATCATGGGTCTGATCGGGCCCAACGGCGCCGGCAAGACGACGTTGTTCAACTGCATCACCGGCTACTATCCGCCCTCGAAGGGCGAGGTGGTCTTCGACGGCCGGAAGATGAACGGGCTCGACCCCGACGCCGTGTGCCGTCTCGGGATGGTGCGCACCTGGCAGAAGGTCCGGCCGCTGACCAACCTCTCGGTGCTCGACAACGTCATGGTCGGGGCGCTCTGCCGCACGCACTCGCTCAAGACGGCGCGCCGCGTCGCGATGGACCAGCTCCACGTGGTCCGCCTTGCCGAGAAGGCCGGGATGCTCGCGGGCGCGCTGCCGATCGGGGAACGGAAACGGCTCGAGGTGGCGCGTGCGCTGGCGACGAAGCCGAAGCTGCTCCTGCTCGACGAGGTGATGGGCGGCCTCAATCCGGCCGAGAGCGAGGAGATCATCCGGCTGATCCTCGATATCCGCATCGAAGGGCTCACGCAGATGGTCATCGAGCACGACATGAAGGCGATCATGCGGCTTTCCGACCGGATCGTGGTGCTCAACTCCGGCGAAAAACTGGCCGAAGGGAACCCGCACGAGATCGTCGGCAACCCGCAGGTGATCGAGGCGTACCTGGGCCCCGAACAATGACGGCGGGGGCGCAGCCATTGCTGAAAGTCGAGCAGCTCGATTTCGCCTACGACGACCTCAAGGTGCTCTGGGGGATCGACCTCGCGGTCAACGAGGGGGAGATCGTCACCGTGGTCGGCGCGAACGGTGCGGGGAAATCCACGACGCTCAAGAACATCTCGCGGCTGGTGCAATGCTCCGGGGGCACCATCGTCTTCGACGGAACGGATCTGTCGCAGCTCGAATCGCACGAGGTGGTCGAGCGGGGGATCATCCAGGTGCCCGAGGGGCGCAAGATCTTCCCCGAGATGACCGTGATGGAAAACCTCCGGATGGGATCGTTCCACAAGGCGTGCCGGAAAGACCGCGAGAAAAATATCGAGCGCGCCTTCACGTTGTTCCCGCGCCTCAAGGAGCGGGAGAAGCAGCTGGGCGGCACCATGTCGGGCGGCGAGCAGCAGATGCTCGCGATCGCGCGCGGCCTCATGGGCAACCCCCGCCTGCTGCTGCTCGACGAGCCGTCGCTCGGCCTCTCGCCGCTCCTGGTGAAAAACATCTTCCAGATCATCACCGAGATCAA
>JANXQJ010000037.1 GCA_025356865.1 Deltaproteobacteria bacterium
TTCAAGCCGGTCGGCGTCTCCCGCCGCCTCGTGATCCGCCCCTCTTGGGAATCCTACGAAGCGCAAAGCGGCGAGACGATCCTCATCATCGATCCCGGCCAGGCGTTCGGCACCGGGACGCACGAGACCACGCAGATGTGCCTCCAGATCATCGACGACCTCTATGCGTCCGAACCGCACCCGCGCCACGTGCTCGACGTCGGCACCGGCACCGGCATCCTCGGGATCGCGACCGCGAAACTGGGCGCCACCGAGGTGCTCGGCCTCGACAACGACCCGCTCGCCGTCGAGGTGTGCAACGAAAACGCATCGGTGAACGGTGTCGCGAACATCTTCCGCGCCACGGACACGCCGGTCGAAAAGGCGGTCGGCACGTTCGACCTCGTCATCGCCAACATCATCGCCGAGATCCTGACCGACATGAAAGGCTCGCTCCTCGCCCGCCTGGCGCCCGGCGGCCGGATCCTGCTCTCCGGCATCCTCGACGAAAAGGCCGGCTGGGTCCGCGAAGAGTTCGAGGCCGAAGGGGCGAAGCTGATCGAGGAACGGCGCTCCGGACAGTGGGCGGCGCTCCTCCTCTCGAGATAACCTCCGGGACCCCGCCCGTGCCCACCTTTTTCGTCGACCGGAAAAACATCTCCGAGGACACCGCGATCCTGACCGGAACCGAAGCGGGGCACATGCTCAAGTCGCTCCGGCTCCGCGCGGGCGACGAGTTCCAATCCTTCGACGAAGACGGCACCCGCTACCGGATGCGGATACTCGAAGCGACCTCCGGCTCGATCCGGGCCGGGATCCTCGAAACCTCGCCCCCGGAAGCAGGCCCAGCCGTTCCCGTGACGCTGATGGTCGGCATGCCCAAGGCCGACAAGATGGACTTCATCCTCGAGAAGGCGACCGAGCTGGGCTGCTCCCGCGTCGTCGTCTTCCGCTCGTCCCGCACGATCCCCCGCCTCGACGCCCAGGACGCCAAAAAACGGATGCTGCGCTGGGAGCGTGTCGCCTTTGCGGCCGCCAAGCAGTGCGGTTCCGGGCGCGTTCCGCAAATCGAGGGGATTCTTCCCTACGCCGAAGCGCTCCGGATCGGATCGGAGTGCGACGGACGCGTCGTCTTCTACGAAGGCGTCGGATCGTTCGGGCTCAAGAAGGTGCTCGGCGGCATGCGCGCGCCGAAGCGCGTCGCGCTGCTGGTCGGCCCCGAGGGCGGATTTTCGGAAGACGAGGTGCGGGAAGCGGAGAGCGCCGGATTCGTCCGGGCCGGGCTCGGTTCCCGGATCCTGCGCGTCGAGACCGCCGCCGTCGCGGTGCTGGGCATGGTAACATACGAGTTCGAAAACTAGGCCCGCAGTTCCCGCCACGATCCGTAGCGAGGTGGTGGAGACGGGCGTAGTTGCAAGACGCACGACGGGCGGACGACGCAGGCGTAGTTGAAACTACGTCGAGGAGACCGACCGAGAGCAACGCAGCAAATATGCCTGTATCCGGCGCCGTAGCAGGAAGGTGGCGGGAACTGCGGGCCCAATGAAGGGCGAAATCGCCATGCACCAAAACGGCTACGCGGGGTTCTGGGTCAGGGCTGCCGCGCGCATCATCGACATCTTCGCCATCCTGGTGGTCTACTGGCTTTTCTATCTCGCCAACAAGCTGGGGGCCGCAATCGGATTCCTTCCGCCGCTCCCCGTCGAGCAGTCGACCTCGGGAGAAGGGTTCGCCTCCATCATCAACATCATCCGCGGCCTCTTCGTCCTCGGGTTCATCCCCTTCTATTTCGTCTGGCTTCACGGCACCTACGGACAGACCTTCGGCAAGATGGCGATGGGCGTCAAGGTCGTCAACCTCGACGGTTCCCGGCTGAACTACTGGCAGGCATTCCGGCGCTGGATGGTCGAGATCGTCTTCGGTTCCGTGCTCGGGGCCTTCCTGCTCGTGACGCTCGGGCTCCTGTGGATGATCCTCAACTTCGTCCTGGGGAAAATCGCCTCCTTCATTTCCATCGTCCGGTACCTGCAGGACGCCTTCGAGTGGGTCATCGGGCTCGCAATCATCCTGCTCGCCCCCATCCCGATCGCCATCATGTACGCGCCGGCGGCGTTCGACCTCCGGAAGCAGGGGTTGCACGACCGGATCTGCCACACCCTGGTCGTCCGCCACGAACGATCCCTGGCCGGTCCGATCCCGACCACCGAATCGGCCCACGCTCTGCTTGACAAGGACACTGAGGGCACCCTATAATCCTAAATTCTTCGCAGGTGGCTTCTTAGCTCAGTTGGTAGAGCAGAGGACTGAAAATCCTCGTGTCCCCAGTTCAACTCTGGGAGAAGCCACCATTGACTTCACAAGGGATTCCCGGCAATAACCGGGAGTCCCTTTTTTTGCGCCGGATCCGATGCCATGCTTCAGCATTAAAGTTTGCCGCTCCGCAGGCCGATAAATCGAGAAGGGTGAAATCAGATCGACTGGCAAAGGGGTGACGACTTGCCGCAGATAAAACGATACTGGAACCGGCTTGCGACCCGGCAGATGGCGGCCTCCGCTTCCCTGATCGTGGCCATCACCATCTTCCTTTCCCTTTTCACCTACGACCAGGCGCAAAAAACGCTCGTAGAGTCCATTCGGGACCGCGGGCGCACCCTGCTGACCGCGTTCGACGCCGACGCGTCCGACAAGATCGCCGAGGGCGACCGGGCCTATCTCTCCAAATACCTGCAGGACCTGAGCTGGCGAGACCCCTCCGTTTCGTACGCGCTCGTCATCAGCGCCGACAACGTCGTGATCGCCCACACCGAAAAGGGGTTGGATGGAACCGCGTGGCGCCTCCCCAAGGGGGGGTCCAAGGGGACGATGAAGATCATCGAGCGGGTCGTTCCCTGGAAGAAGGGCTTCGTCCTCGAATTCACGACGCTCCTCGAAGAGGACGGCAAGCGGCTGGGCGCGCTCCAGCTCGGCATCGACTACACCAAGGCGGCGGCCAGTCTCGGGGCGCTCGCCCGCAAGATCGCGCTGGCCGGCTTCGTCATGCTCGCCATAGCGTTGCTGATCGCCTCCAAGATGGCACGCCGGATCACGTCCGGGTTATCGCGGCTCTCGGCAACGGCCCGCAGGATCGCCGACGGCGACCTGACCGTCGAAGTGCTCGAATCCGGCGACAAGATCGAGGAGATCAAGGAACTGGCGCATGCGTTCAACGCCATGACCGGCGGCCTCCGGGGAATCCTCGACCGGATCGGGCAGAGCAGCAGCCGCCTGGGGTCCTTCGGCGACGACGTGGCGCGGATCATCCGGGACCAGGCCGAGAACACCTCCCAGCAGGCCACCTCGGTCTCCGAGATCACGGCGACCATGGAAGAGTTGTCCCGGACCTCCCACCAGATCGCCCGGAACGCCGAAGAGGTCATGAAGACGGCCACGGACTCGGTCGACGTGGCGCAGGCGGGCACGGAACTCGGGAAAGCGGGCGTTGCGGCCACCGAGAAGCTCAGGAACAAGATCCTCAACATTTCATCCAAGACTTCGCTTCTGAACGAGAAGTCGACCGAGATCGAGAAGGTCGTGGGAATGATCAAGGAGATCGCCGGCGAGATCCACCTGCTGGCGCTGAACGCGGCCATCGAGTCCGCTGCCGCAGGCGAGCACGGGCGCCGTTTCGCCGTCGTGGCTTCCGAGGTCAGGCGCCTGGCCGAGAAGACGCGGGAATCGACCGAGATGATCCGGTCGACCGTCACCGAGATCCAGACCGCGTCCCGCGATTCCGCCAAGGTCACCCAGGAGGGGATCCGGGAGATGGAGGACTGGGAGCAGACGGTCCAGGCAATCTCCTCGGCGTTCGAGGAAATCATCCGGCGGATCGAGACCACGTCGGAGGTCAGTTCGCAGATCTCGATGGCGACGAACCAGCAGACCAGCGCCAACGAGCAGGTGGTGCTGTCGATGCACCACGTGGCCGAAACGGCGCAGGCGTCGGTCGAGGGGATGAATGGACTGGCCGCCTCTTCGGGCGAATTGTCCCAGTTGATCGAAGGGTTGTGCCAGGAAGCAGCGGCGTTCCGGCAAAAGGCGGATCAGGCCGGACCGGTCTCGACCAGGAAATAGGATCTCCCCGACCCGGCCCGGGTCAGCGGTATTTCGAAATGTGCCTTGCGATCTCTCCGGCCGCTTTGGCCATTTCGGCAACAGCGCGTTCCGGGTCGCGGTCGAGACCGCTCTCGGCGCGCACCATCAGTTCCTGGCACGCCTTGCGGTCATCGCGCAACCGGGCGACGAACGCGTTGAATACGTCGGCGAGTATCGCCGCCTGGTCGCCATCCCTGAAGAATACGGCGCGGATCGGTTCGCCCGAGATGAAGTTGTCGACGACGCGGTCCATGCGGTAGAGCGGACCCGCCACCTTGTGGATGGCGTAGACGCACAACACCACCGTGACGATGCAGACGACCAGCGCATAGACCAGGACCGGAAGCCCGACGATCGGCAGCAGCAGCCACGGCTGGGTGAGGTTCTGCAGGGCGGCGTAGGCGGAGCCGTAGCCGCCCTCGAGCGGCCGGGAGAAGAGCAGGTACAGGGCACCGAACACGAGTGAGAGCCCCAGCCCGACGGTCAGTGCCAGCTTGACCAGGAAACGGGTGCCGTATCCCCCTTCGGTGATCCGGACCTTTGCGTTGCCGGCTTCGGCACTCATGGCGCCAACCTCCCCAGTTTTTCTTTCAGCGCATCCCACCGGCTCCGGAATTCGGCATCGGCCAGTTTGCCCGATTCGAGCGCGGCCGCGTCGGCGCGGATTTCGTTGACGAGCACGAGCGTCTTGCCCCGGATCCCGTCCAGCCGGTCACCGAAGACACCGACCTCGGCGGGCCCGGGCGCCGCGGTCGGCGTCGACAGGTCGCCTTCGGCCGACTTGAGCAGTATCTCGACCAGCCGGAGAATGCCCGCGTGTATCCGCCGAAGCAGCACGGCGAACAGGATGGACGTCGCGACAAGGAGCCCCCCCGCCATCACGAGCAGGTCGCGGACGATGACCTTGTAGACGAGCTGGAACGGCGTCAGGTCGTTCGCGAAATGGCCCTGGCTCGTCGCCTCCCGCAGCACGAGCTGGGCGTCCCGAAAGATCTGGAACGCGAGCAGCGCGCCGCCCAGCAGGATAATCGCGCAGAAAAGCATCGCGACCCGAAGCTGGAAGCGCGGGTTGATGAGGATGATCCGTCGCATGTTGTACTGAGGCATGGTGTTCATATTTTTTTGTGGCACCCGTCGCACAGCGCCGCGATCCCGAGGTTCTTGGGATCGGTGCGCCGCAGGTAGAAGGTTTTATAATAGCGGCCCGCGATGCTGCTCTCGGGCTGCTGGGTCGGCCAGGACTTGTCCTGGGAAAGATACGCCTTCTTGTGGGCAAAGTGGCAGGTGAGACACATCATCTTCCCGTCGTCGTTCATCGGAAACTCGTCGGGGACGACCATCTTGCGGCCGTACTTGGCGGCAGGCCGCGAACCCACGGGATGGGTCCGGCCCAGGTGCTCCTTCGCATGGCAATCGTAGCACAGGGTGTCGGCATCGGCCGCGAAGCGGTCGGCCTCGAACCGGGATCCCGAGTAGACGTGGCAGCGAGGGCAGAGGTCGGAGCGCTGGAAAGAGGTGTGGGGGTTGGCCCGGGGAAATTCGTCTGCGGCGATCAAAATGAGTGCAGCCAGCCCCAGGAGCGCCAGCGCCGGGAACAGGTTCCTTTTCACCCGCCTGAGTATCGCAATCATCGATTCCTTTATACATTTTTTGGGGGGCAAATAAAACACCGCTTTTTCCGGTTTGCCGGCGGCTCCGTCTGGTGTACTCTTTCGAGGAGTGGGGAGACATCGGAGGAACACGATCGACATGCCGTCCAAGCGCCTCATCTTAACCTTTCTTCTCCTCCTGTCCGCGCCTCCCGTATTGGCGGGCATCGACAATTCACACCACGACATCCGCCATTACCTGCCCGACAAGGACGCCTGCCTCGTCTGCCACGCCCGGAAAGACAGCAATTACTACGGGATGCTCGAGAACGACCTGGGCACCTTTGGCGGACAGTGCATTTTCCTGTGCCACTCGGGGAAAGGGATCCTCGCCGAAACCGAAACGCTGGTCCCCAAGTCCGGCCCCAGCGTCAACATGACGGATTACAGCACCACGCAGACGCCCGACTACACCTCCGTCTTCTTCACGCGTTCACACGGCCGGTGGCCCGAAAACCTCAAGAGCGGCAGCGGGCGCCCGGCGCCCTGGCCCCCGGCAGGCCTCAGCTGGCCCGCCGTCGCCGCGGGGACGCCGCTCGAGTGCACCTCCTGCCACTCGGTCCACGACAACAGCTACCCGCCGTTCCTCCTTTCCCCGCTGGCCGCCGAATATCCAGCCCTCGACGGCTTCTGCGACAAGTGCCACGTCGAGCGGGCGACCGGGAACATGAGCTCCGCTCCCGACGGCAACCATCCGGTCGATTTCATCGTCGACAACGCGATTGCCGCAGTGCGGTCCGAGAACGGGCGCCGCCCCAGGCGCATCCGGATCCAGACTTACGGCCGCGAGGACGGAACCGGCACCGTCAACGTGTTCGACGTCCCGACCCCGGCCCCGAAATCGCTCAACGACAAGAACGTCTCCTGGGATATGGGAGGACATCTGGGTTCAGGTCGCAACGAGGCCATGTCGGCCTGGACGCCCCGGGGAGGGCGCCAGCAGATGGGCTGCTACACCTGCCACGCCGCCCACCGCCCCAATCTCAACGGCGAGCGGAACCTCAACGTCGTCAAGACCATCGACGCCGACGGCGGCTGGAACCCGATCTGCGTGGGCTGCCACGGGGCGGCCATCTCCCTCAAGGGAGACCGCGAAGAGTGGAACGTGGGGATGACCCCGTGGGGGCACCCGTCGGGCGCCAATACCGCCAGGGACAAGAACGAGCAGTACACGACGTCGGCCGGCAACTTCAAGTTCAAGATTGCGCAGATCAGCTACCTCAGCCGCCAGGCGGGCAACCAGTTCGGCACCAACGGAGAACTGCTCTGCACGACCTGCCACCGGGTCCATTTCGGCGTCGCAGGCAGCAAGGGGCTGGTGGACATCGGTCAGCGCGGCAAGTCGATCTGCAAGAAGTGTCACAACGGCATCGGCATCCCGAACGAGACCGACTGGTCCAAGGGCGGCACCGTAGCGACCGGACACAACCAGGTCAACTCGCACCATGTGACGACGCCCGCCCCGGTCAAGATTTCCTCATCGACCACCAACGAGCCCCACCTGAAGACCAACGAGACGCCGCCGACCAAACTCCACATCCAGATGCCGACATGGGCCAATCCGACGACCGGCCTCGGGGATCTCACGACCAGCATGGACTGCCCCGATTGCCACGTCTTCGGCGGCACCGCCCACAACTGGTGAGAAACCCGATGACCTCACGCCGACTCCCGATTCTCCTTGCCGCCGCGCTGGCGCTGCTCGCCTGCGTTGCGGCGTCGTCCATCGAAGCCGCGGCGCCGGCGCCGAAATGGCTGGCCGGCTTTCCGCTCCGGGCCGGCGATTCCGTCATCCTGATGTGGACTCCGATTCCGGGCGCCACCGGGTACCGACTGTTTCGCCAGACGGGCGACGCGCCATTCAAGGCGATCTACAGCGGTCCTTCGAACACCTATAACGACACGTCCGCACCGCAATCCGACACCGTCACGTACAAGGTGGCCGGCATCGTGAAAGACGCCGACTCCGAGTTGTCGGCACCCGGCACCCTGAAAATGGTCGAGCAGCTTCGCCCCCCCTCTTTTACGGGCGCCATCGGCTCGGCCAGTTTCATCACGCTGCGCTGGTCCTCCCCCATCGGCGCGATTTTCTCCAATATCTACAGGGCCGAAAGCGAAACAGGGGACTATACCCTCCAGGAGTCGATCCAGTTCGAAACATACACGGACCGGAAGGCCGAACGCGGCAAGACCTATTTCTACCGGATCGCTTCCGTCGGGAAAGACGGCAAGGAATCTCCCCCTTCGGCAACGATCCAGGCGTCGCTGCGCGACGCACGGGCGGGCGTGGAGGCGGGCGGCGTGAAACCCGTAATCCGGAAACTGGCGGCGAAGGGATTCTTTCGGGGGGAAGAACTCTACGAACTCAACCAGCCCTCCTATGCAGGCTTCACCCGGGAAGGCGAGTTGTACGTCCTCGAGCGGCGCGGCCTCCAGTTCTTCGACCACGAAGGCGTCTACAAGCGGCGGATCGCGTTCGACAGGTCATGGGGGCTTCCCGGCGGACTGGTGCAGGAGGCGGATGGCCATTTCCTGGTCCCCTTCTACGCCGAACAGGTGGTGCGCCGGATCGACCCCCTGGGCAAGCCGGCGGCCGAGCTTCGCTATCCCCCTTATGTCGAGAAAAAAGGAACCGCCCCGAAAAAGCCGGTCACCCCGGCAGATCCGGGCGAGGTCGAATCGGCCGAAAAGAGCCTGGCGCGACTTCCCCTGTATCGCAACAACCCGAACCAGGTCGCGATCGACGGAAACGGCTACCTCTGGATCCTCGACGGGGTTCGCGCGCAGGCGATCAAGATCAACGGGAAGGGCGAAGAAATCGCGGCGATCGGACGCCCCCCGGGCACCTTCGACGAGCGGAACATGACCGAGTCCGACCTGCCGACCGCCAAGGGAATCCAGTACAACCCGGTCGACGGCAAGCTCTACGTGATCCTGGGCGTCACGGCGCAAATCAAGGTGATCGACCCCGGGAAGGCCAAGGTCGTGGCCACTTTCGGCGGACTGGGCACGAGCACCGCCATGTTCCAGGGAATCGGCGGGCTGGCGTTCCGGAAGAACGGCAACATCCTGGTGCTCGACCACCTGATGCAGGCCATCAAGGAATTCAATCCGAAGTACGGCTATCTCGCCACTTACGTCGACGTGGTCGAGCGCGACACGATCAAGCTTTCGAGCAACCTCCTGTCCAGTTTCGCCTTCGATGAAGAAGACCAGCGGTTTTACATCTCCAGCACGATGGGCAACCGGGTCTACAAGTTCGACATCCTGCCGCCGGCTCCGGTCGTCCCGCCTCCGCCCCCGCCAAAACCTCAGCCGAAACTGATCTGGAAATAGCCCGCCCTTCCTGAAATGCGGGCGAACCGCCCTACTTGACCTCGGCCGTGGCCGTCGGGTCGAACGGGTTTGTTCGCAGCGCCAGAGAAAACAGATAAGGGTAATCCGCCTTCAGGTGGTGCATGTAGGCGAGCCAGTCGGACGCCATCAAGGTGTAGGCACGCTTGACGTCGTTGGCCAGGTGCGCGGCATCGGCGCCGGCCGGCCGGTATCCGGGCGCCCGGTGCGCCAGTTCCTCGACCAGGTGGAACACGGCCCAGAGCAGGTCGGTGAAGGTGTCGTGTTCCAGCAGGTTCGGATTGGTGAGCAACCCCAGCAGGAATGCGCGTTTTTCGAGCAGGAACCCGCGCAAGGCGTCCATTTCGGAGAGCGCGCAGTCGACGGCATAGGGATGCCCCTCGAGCGCAGCGGCGAGGCGGGCGAAATCCTGCTCGCTCCACGAGCGTCCGTCCCGGAGCGATTGCCTGAGCGTCTCCGCATCACGGTCGAATTTCGTGAACAGTTCGAGGAGGCAGGTTCCCGCCTCGGTGTAGAACACGCCGATCACCATGTTGAGTTTCTTGAGCAGGACCGCCTTCTCCCGCTTCCGCATCATGGTGTCGAGCATCAACGTTGCGAAGAGGACGTAGACCGGCAGGAATGCAAGGTTGCCCACCAGTCCCTGGCAGACGGTTTTCGCATCGCCGAACAACGCGTACTGGACCAGGTAAAGCAGGGCGGACGCGGCTGCCAAAGCGCCACCCATGATGAACTGCCAGCGCCGCCCGTTCATATCGTCTTTTCTCCTTTGATCGCCGCCCCCGACCCGCGCAGCGTCAGCCGGTACCATCCGTAGCCCATATATTCCTTCAGCGCCATCGCGGTGGCATTCAGGCCCGAAGCGGTCGGCAGGTACTCCTGCCACCCGTACACCTTGCCCGGCCAGCTCCGGAACGACGACGGATAGGGCAGGACCTCGATGCCCTCGTATTCGAACAGGTATCGGGCACGCCGCATGTGAAAGGCCGAGGTGACGAGGATCGCCTTGCGGATCGACGACCGTTCCATCAGGGTTCGGGTGAAGGCGGCGTTTTCCCGTGTATCCCGGCTCTTCTCCTCGACGGCGATCCGGCCGGCCGGAACACCCAGGTCGACGAGGAATCGGCGGATGATGGGCGCTTCGGGAGCGCCGTCCTTGAAAGGCGTTCCGCCGGAGACGATCAGGGGAAGCCCGGTGCGCTTCTGGAGGCGCGCGGCGGTCACGAGGCGGGGCATCATCTCCCCCGACGGCGCACCGATGCCGCTCGCATCGGGCGCACCGGACGCAACGCCGCCGCCGAGCAGGACGATCGCGCCGTCCTTCGGATCGGCGGGAATCGTCAGCCCTTTTTCGAGGTCGGCCATCAGCCGGTCGGGGACAGGTGTCGCTGAGAGCGCCCACAGGACGCCCGAGAGGAGCAGGGCGACGAAGCCGTTCACCCGGTTCCGGTTCCGCATCAGGCGGACCCCAAGAAACGCCAGGAGCAGGATGAAGATTCCGGGCGGGAGAATCATTTCGACGAGAAGGTATTTCAGCATGCGGTCGATTACACGCAACCCTTGCGGCGGAACAGGTCGGTCTTGAGGGAGGTGACGCGGTCGAGGAAGAGGAGTCCGTCGAGGTGGTCCATCTCGTGCTGGAGCACGACCGCCTCGAAACCGGTCGATTCGATGATGACCTGTTCGCCGTTCCGGTCGAGCGCATCGACCAATACCCACTGGGCACGCCGGACGTTGGCCGTGTAGTCGGGAACGCTCATGCACCCCTCGCGGATTATCTGGCTGCCGCCCATCGCAAGGACCTCGGGGTTGACGAGCACCAGCAGCCCGTGGTTTTCCTGCCGGCTCCCCTTTTTGTGCTGCGAGACATCGGCGATCACGACGCGCTCGGTCCAGCCGACCTGGGGGGCCGCGATGCCGACGCCGCCGGGCATGGCGCGCATCGTTTCGAGCAGGTCGTCGACTCGGGCCGACAACTCGCTCGAAAACCGCTGGACCTTTCGGGCGGGCTCCTTGAGCACGGGGTCCGGGAATTTCAGGATGGGGAGGATCGCCATGGGCCGGTCGGGCGCTCCTAGAGTTCCAGCGTCTCGATCGGGCGGATCGAGATGGAGACGTGCAGTTCCTTGCGCAGCGATTCGAGCTCGGCTTCAAGCCCCGGCATATCGAAGTCGTCCGGGATGTCGGCCTCGATGATCATCACGTAGACCGGCCGTTCCTTAGACCCCACGACCTGCGTGTTGAGGTCGGTCACGTTGACGTTCCGGTTGGCCAGTTCCTGCGTCACGCGGCAAACGATGCCCGGGCGGTCTGCGCCGTAGACCGAGAGGATGTGCGGCGAACCCCGGAACCCCTTCTCGCGCGAGAGGTCTCCGTCGTCCACCGGGTTGACCGACACCATCAGCCCCATCCCGGAACGCACGCCCGCAAACGCCCTGTCGAGGGCCTCGACCGAGGAAACACCCGGAAAGCCGACCACGAGGAGCATCGCGAATTGCCCGGAAAGAATGGTGCTGCTCGAGTCCTCGATGTTGCACCCGAGTTCGAACAGGATCCGGCTGATGCCGGCGACGATGCCGGGCCGGTCGCGCCCCACCACGCTCACAGAAAAAAAGCCCATCGCCTGCCCCTCCCCCCGGTCAAACCTGTCTTTCGATGATATCACGCGGGCATCGACGCCCTCCACCCCGTACCAGGCGCCTTTACCGGTCGAGGGGCGAGGTGAACGCGGCGGCGTCGAGGATCTTGATGCGCTTTCCCTGGACGCGGATGGCGCCGTCGTCCTGCAGTTTCTTGAGGGTTCTGGAGAACGTTTCGGGGACGGTTCCGAGACGGGACGCCAGCAGCGTCTTGCTGAAGGCCAGTTCGTAGACCGCGCCGTCGGCGACGGGGATGCCGCGGGCGCGAAGTTCTTCGGAGACGAACCAGGTGAAGCGCGTCCCGACGTCCTTGAGGGCGAGGTCGTCGACCAGGTCGGTCATCCGCCGCAGCCACCTGGAGAGCGCGGCGAGCATCCGGATGGCGAGGCGCGGGCACTTTTCGAGCAGCGAGACGACGCCCAGCCGGGGCAGGAAGATCAGCTCGGCGTCGGTGACCGTCGACGCGTGGGCCGGATAGGCGCCGCCTTCGAAGATCACCCCTTCCGCGAAAGACTGGCCCGGTTCGAGCAGGTGGAGCACCTGCTCCTTCCCCTCGGCCGACAGTTTGAATACCTTGGCCTTTCCGGACGCCACGACGTAGAAGCCGTCGGCCCGGTCCCCTTCACGGAAGATCGTCTCGTTGCGGGAGAAACGGCGCAGCGACGCCACGGCCGCAACCTGCGCGAGGTCTTCGGGGGGAAGGCCCGAAAAAAGCGGTGCGGCGCGAAGCGCCACGGCCAGGTCGATTGTCGGGGTCACCACGTGCGACGGACCGCTATTTTACGGTGTAGGAAAACTTTGCGGCCGCCTTCTGCTTGCCCGAGGCGAACTCGATCTGGACAGAGTACTCGCCGGCCTTCTGCAGGTCGATGTCCGCAAGGAACGGACCGCCGACCTGCTGCAACTCGGACTTGGCCTTCTTCTTGTCGGGGCCGGTCACCGTAGCCGTCGCCGTTCCGGCGGTCACGCCCTTGCCGGTGCCGGGGTCGATGACGGAGAGCGACAGCATGTGGGTCGAGGGGACCCGGCCGTCCTTGTCGGCTTCCTTCATCTTGACGTTCATCTCGCGACGGTCCCGGATCTTGACCTGGCACCGCCACGGGCCGAAAGCGCCGCCGTGGACGCGTTCGCCCAGGGAACCCATGGCCGAGTGCTTCGGATTGGGGCTCACGTTGTCCTGTTGCACCGCCTTCAAGTCGAGAACCGTCTTGTCCTTCTTCTCCGCCGCCGTCGCAGCGCCTGCCAGCAGCAGGGACGCCAGCAGCAGGCCGGAGGCCGTTATCTTCATCATCCGTCGATCTCCCTTCGGGAAAGTCATGAAGAGAGGATACACGCCCTCCGGCCCGTTTGCCAACACGACTACTTCACCGTGTACGAGAACGCGGCCGACCCCTTCTCCTTGCCCGAGGCGATTTCGACCTTGACCGCGTATTTCCCGGGTTTCGGGAGGTTGACGTCGACGCCGAAGTGCCCCTGCATGGCCATCAGGCCGCTCTTGACGGACTTCCGGTCCGGGCCCCTCACGGTCACTTCGCCGCTTCCATCGGTGACCGCCGCCTGCGTCTTCGCGTTCGTCAGGGCGATGGCGATGTGGTGCGAATTGGGCATCGGCCCTTCCGACTTCATGCCGCCCGGCATCGACTTCATGTGCGCCTTCATGTCCATCAGCCGAACCTTGGAAAGCCAGGGACCCATCTTGCCTTCGTAAACCTTGTCGCCCATCTTCATCATGTCGAGCGCGGGGGGCGCCCCGCCTCCGCCGTGCTGCATCCCCGGCATGCTTCCGTGGTCGGCCGCCCGGACCAGGCCCGGCGAGAGCGCCAGCGCCGACACGGCCAGGATCGCCGCCATGCTTCCTGCCACAATAATGCGTTTCATCACGATCTCCTTTCGGTTATGGGTTCCAATCGGCCCTCACGCTTCCGCCGGCGCGCCTTCCGACGGCAGTTCCCGTTTCTTCCAGAGTTTGTAGATCGCCGGATACACCAGCAGTTCGAGCAGGAACGACGTGACGAGCCCGCCGAGCATCGGGGCCGCGATCCGCTTCATGACGTCGGCGCCCGCCGAGGTGGACCACATGATCGGCAACAGGCCCATGAACGCCGCAGCGACGGTCATCATCTTGGGGCGGACCCGCTTCACGGCGCCGTGGATGATGGCCTCGTCGAGTTCCGCGAGGTTCCGCAGCAGTCCCCGCTTCCGTGCGTCCTCGTACGACAGGTCGAGGAACAGCATCATGAATACGCCCGTTTCGGCATCGAGCCCCATGAGCGCGATCATCCCCACCCACGCGGCGATCGACACGTTGTACCCCAGGATGAAAAAGAGCCAGATCGCCCCGATGGCCGAGAAGGGGACGGCCAGCATGACGATCGACGCCTTGAACGCGCTGCGGGTGTTCATGTACAGCAGGACGAAGATCAGCGCCAGCGTCACCGGAACCACCAGTTTCAGGCGTTCCCGGACCCGGATCATGTTTTCGTACTGGCCGCTCCACTGGAGGACATACCCGGTCTTGAGCCGGATTCCGCTCGCCACGATCCGCTTCGCCTCCTCCACGTAGCTGCCCACGTCGCGCCCCGCGACGTCGACGTAGACGTAGCCGGCGAGGAACCCGTTCTCGTTGCGCAGCATCGAGGGGCCGTCGACCAGCCTGATATCGGCGAGTTGCGCCAGCGGGACCTGCCGCCCCGCCCCGCCCGGGACGGAGACAAGCACCCGGCCCAGCCGGTCGGGGTCCTCGCGAAGTTCTCTCGGATAGCGGAGGTTCACGGGATACCGCTCCCGTCCCTCGATCGTCGTCGTGATGTTCTGGCCGCCGATCGCGCCCATGATCGTGTCCTGCAGTTTCTCGACCGTCAGGCCGTAGCGGGCGAGTTGCTCCCGCTTCGGCTCGATATCGACGAAGTAGCCGCCGGTGACCCGCTCGGCGAAAACGCTGCGGGTGCCCGGGACGTCGCGCAGGATCCGCTCGAGTTGCTCGCCGATCCGCTGGACCTCCTGGAGGTCGCTGCCGTAGACCTTGATCCCGACCGGCGTTCGCACGCCGGTGCTCAGCATGTCGATCCGCGCCTTGATCGGCATGGTCCAGGCGTTGGTGACGCCGGGAAAGCGGACCACGGAATCCATCTTCGCCACCAGTTCGTCCCACGAGATCCGGTCGGGCCATATGGGACGGAGCACGGGCTTGATGAAATTCGGCGTCCGCCTCGAATACCAGCGCTCCTTGGCGCTCCATTGATCCTGCGGTTTCAGGACCACCGTCGTCTCCATCATCGAGAAGGGGGCCGGATCGGTCGACGTGTCGGCGCGACCCGCCTTGCCGAAGACGCGCTCGACCTCGGGGAAACCCTTCAGCGCCTGGTCCTGCCGGATCAGCAGGTCCTGCGCCTGCGCCACCGAGAGCCCGGGGAGCGTCGTCGGCATGTAGAGCATCGTCCCCTCGTTGAGCGGCGGCATGAACTCGCTCCCCAGCTTGAAGTAGACGGGGATGCTGAGCGCCACCATCGCGAGCGCGGCGGCGACGACGGTTTTCGGGCGGCGCAGCACGAAGCGGCACGCCGGATCGTAGATCCGGAACAGGGTCCGGCTGATCGGGTGTTTCTCTTCCGCGTAGTACTTGCCGACGAGCGCCTGCGTCGCGAACCGGGCCAGGAACTTCGGCTTGAATACGAACGGGTCGACGCGGGCGAACATCATCCGCAGCGCGGGGTCGAGCGTGATCGCCAGGATCGCGGCCAGCCCCATCGCCAGGTTCTTGGAAATGGCCAGCGGCCTGAAGAGGCGCCCTTCCTGGTCCACCAGCACGAAGACCGGGATGAATGCGACGGCGATGACGAGGAGCGAGAAGAAGACGGAGGGGCCGACCTCCTTCAAGGCATCGAGCCGAACCTTGTGGAAGTCGCCGATCCGCCCCCCGGCCTCCCACAGGTGGATCTTGTTGTAGGCGTTCTCGACCTCGACGATCGCGCCGTCGACGAGGACGCCGATGGATATGGCGATCCCCGCGAGACTCATGATGTTGACTGTCACCCCCATGTAGTAGAGCGGGATGAACGAGAGGAGCACCGAGACGGGGATCGTGAGGATCGGCACCAGCGCGGAAGGGACATGCCACAGGAAGAGCAGGATCACCAGGGAGACGATGACCATCTCGACCACGAGCTCGTGCCTGAGCGTCCCGATCGCGCGGTGGATGAGGTCGGAGCGGTCGTATGTGGGGACGAACGCGACCCCCTTGGGCAGCGACGGTTCCAGTTCCTTCATCTTCGCCTTGACCCGGTCGATCACGTTGAGCGCGTTCTCGCCGTGGCGCATCACGACGATGCCGCCGACGTGGTCGCCGGTCCCGTCGAGGTCGGAGACGCCGCGCCGGATCTCGGGACCCAGGGCGACGCGCCCGATATCCTTGACCAGGACGGGAACGCCGCCGGGCGTGGCCTTCACCACGATCTGCTCGAAATCCTCGATCTTCTTCGCGTACCCGCGCCCGCGGACCATGTACTCGGCGCCCGCGAACTCGATCAGCCGCCCGCCCACCTCGTTGTTGGACTCGCGGATCGCCGCGGTCACCGTCTCGAGCGGGATGCCGTACGCCGAGAGCCGGTTCGGGTCGACCGTCACCTGGTACTGCTTCTGGTAGCCCCCGATCGACGCCACCTCGGCCACGCCCTGGACCGACTGGATCGCGTAGCGGAGCGTCCAGTCCTGGTACGAACGGAGTTGTTCGAGCGACTGCGCTCCGGACCTGTCGACCAGGGCGTACTGGTAGACCCAGCCGACGCCGGTCGCGTCGGGGCCCAGTTCGGTCTGCACCCCGCCGGGAAGGCGGGACTGGATCTTCGATAGGTATTCGAGGACGCGGGAACGCGCCCAGTAGATGTCGGTGCCGTCCTCGAAGATCACGTAGACGTACGAGAATCCGAAGTCGGAGAAGCCGCGAACCGCCTTGACGTGCGGAGCCCCCAGCAGTGCGGTGACGATCGGATAGGTCACCTGGTCTTCGATGATGTCGGGCGACCGGTCCCACTTCGAGTAGACGATGACCTGCGTGTCGGAGAGGTCGGGCAGGGCGTCGAGGCGGATCTCCTTCAGCGTGTAGAAGGCGAACAGGCACGCGGCGGCCACCGCGAGCAGCGTCAGGTAGCGGTTTTCGGCACAGAATCCGATTATCCGCTGGATGGCCGTTTCCCGGCCGGATTCGCCCGGCGCTCCGCCACTCGGGTTCATTTGCCGCCCCCGGTCATCCGGACGAGGGCAGCGCGGAGCCGCGACTCGGAGTCGAGGAGGAAGTTTGCCTGCACCGCGACCCGCTCGCCCGCCTTGACCCCGGACAGGATCCGGGCGCGGCCGTCTCCGCGGACGCCCACCTGCACCTCTCGCGGCTCGAAACCGCCGTTCCCCCCGTCGACGAAGGCGACGTGGCGCAGGCCGCTCTCGATCAGGGCGGAGTCGGGGATGACGACGCCCGTCGACGGTGCGGCGTCGATCGATACGTCCGCATACATCTGCGGCTTGAGTTTCAGGCCCGGATTGGGAAACTCGAAGCGCACCTTCAGCGTGCGGCTTTCCGGGGAGAGCACCGGGTTGACGAACGCCACCCGGCCGCGAAGCGCCGCGCCCGGGACCGAGGGAAGCGAGACGGAAGCGCCTTGCCCGATCCGGATCGCCCGCGCTTCGTATTCGTAGAGGTCGGCCTCGATCCAGATGCGCGACAGGTCGGTCACGGTGAGCAGTTCCGTGCCCGGGCCGACGCGCGTCCCGTCGAAGACGTTCTTGCCGGTCACGTAGCCCGAGACCGGGGAGTCGAGCGTGACCGTACGCTGCGCCTTCCCCGTCCGCTCGAGCTGCACGATGAAGCTTTCCGGAACGTCGAACAGCTCCAGGCGGCGGCGCGACGACTGGAGCAGTTCGTCGCCCAGTTTCCGGACATCCTCGCTCGAGGACGCCGAGAACTTCGCGGCCGTCTCCCGCGCCTTCAGGAATTCCTGCTGCGAGGCGAGCAGCTCGGGAGAATAGAGGGAAAGGAGCGGCTGCCCCTTCGAGACATGCTGCCCGGTGGCGTTGACGTAAAGTTTCTCGACGTAGCCGTCGATCTTGGCCTGGACGCGCCGGATGCGCGCCTCGTCCGGAACGACGATGCCCGACGCCCTCAGGGAACCGCCGATCGTCTCGCGCGTCGCGACGGCGGTGCGGACGCCGGCCATCCGCAGGCTCTCGGCGCCGACCTTGATGGTTGCGTACCCTTCGACCGGCGCGGCGCCTCCGGCTGTTCCGACCCCCTCGCCGGTCAGTTCGTCCTCGTAGACCGGGACGTATTCCATCCCCATCTCGTCCTTCGATGGAACCGGCGAATGGACCTTGGGATTCATCGGATTGCGGTAGAAGGCGATCTTCCGTTCGCCCTTCGCGGGTGCCGCAGGCAGCGGCGGAGCGGCGGCCGCGGGAACGCCGCCCTCGATCTTCGTCAGCGTCATCCCGCAGATGGGGCAGTTGCCCGGCTTGTCGGAGATGATGAACGGGTGCATTCCGCATGTGTACTTCTCGGCCTGCGCCGCGACCGGAGCCTTGCCGTCCTTCGAGTGATCGTGGCCCGCGTGACGGGAATATTGCCAGAGGACGGCGCCGGCCCCCGCAACGACGATTCCGGCCAGGGCAATCAGGACGATCCTTGTTCTCGTCATTTGGTGCCTCCGGAGGAGATGCTCTTCCCGACTGCCGCATCGAGCGACGCCCACGCCACGCCGATATCGGCCCTGCTGCGGGCCAGCGCGAGATTCGCCTCGAACCACCCGCGGTACGACTCGATCAGGTCGGCGAACGGGACCTTCCCGGCGGAATAGCCGCGCGACGACGTCTCGAGCGCGCTTCGGGAAAGGACCACGACGCGTTCGCCGTAAAGCGCCTCTTCCCGCTTCGCCTTGTCGAGTTCGAACCAGGCGTTGCGGACGCCCAGAAGCGTGGCGGCCTCTTCCATCCGGAGGTCGCTCTTCGCCGCCTCGATCCGCTCCCTCAGTTCCCGAAGCCAGGCCGCCTGCGTTCCGTACGCGGGCGCCTTCGGCAACCCTTCGCCGACGAACGAGGCGGTCGACGACGGGAAAGCCTCCTTCGCCTCACCCATGGCGCCCGCACCGACACGGGAGATCTCGTCCCGGTCGTACCGAGACAGGTTCAGGCTGAAGCCGGGGTTGATCATCGTTTCCTGCATCGCGAGCATCCGTTCCATCTTCCCGATCTCGGCGCGCATCGCCCGCAGCTCCTGCCGCCATTCCGACGCCATCGCCTCGAGGCCGCCGATCGCGGGGAGCGGCGTCGCGAGATTGTCGGCCGCCGGGAAACCGATCCGGATCGATGGGGGAAGCGCGAGCCCCTCCCGGAGCAGGGCCTCCGCGTTCTTCCGCGCCTCGTCGAGCGTGCGCAGTTCTTCCCGCGCTTTCTCGCGCGCGACCCCGACCTTGAGGACGTCCTGGAAAGTGCCCGCCCCCGCGGAATAGCGGGCCGACACGGCGGAGTTGAAGCCATCGAGGAGGTCTATGACGAGCGAGGCGGTTTCGCGGGCGGACTGGACGTAGACCAGTTCCCGGAGCGCCTTCCGGACCGACGTGACGGCGTCGCGCCGCGCTGCTTCAAGCCGTTCGCGGGCCGCCGCGGCATCCATCGAGACGACCTGCCCCTTGAGGGCCAGCACCCCGGGGAAAGGGAATTTCGAGGCGGCCATCGCCTCCGGGCTCTCCATCGCGCCGACGCCGGTCATCAAGGATGAAGCAAAAGCGCTGTATCGCCGGAGGATCGTGTCGAGATTCTCGACCTGTCCGTACCCCTCGAGGACGGCGCGAAACTCGTGTTCCTTCGAGGCGACGCGCGGGTTGCGCAGGAGCGCCAGCGTCTCGAGGTCGTGGAGTGAAAAACCGTCCCCGAGCGCGTTGCCGGCCGCGGTGTTGTCCGTCGCGGCGTCCTTCAACCGGTCTTTACGTGCCGGATCCGGTGCGAGGAAGGCCGCCTCCGGCGTCGCGGTTTCGAGGGCATTTTCCCAACGCGCCGATGCCTCCCGCAGTTTCAGGACCTCCGCGTCGAACTCGTCCTTCACGGCTGGTGACGCAGGTGCGCCATCGGCCTCGGTCAGCTTTTTCCCGGCCAGCTTTTCGAGGCGGGCGAGCCACTTCCCGTAGTCGGCCTTCGCGCGAGCGAGCGAGAGCTGGAAGTTGTAGAAGGCGGACTGCGCCTCGAGATAGTCGCTGAAGGAGCCCTGCCGTTGCCGGTAAACCGTTTCCGCGCCCTCGATCGCCCGCAATGCCTGCGGGAGCAGGTCGTCCCGGTAGAGGACGACGAGCCGTCCGGCGTTCTGAAGCCTGAAATAGGTGTCGCTGACCATCGTCCGCGTCTCGTTCTGCTGCGCCTTCCTCATCGATTCCATCGTCTCGAGGTCGGCGCGGGCGGCGCCCAGGCGCCCCGAATTCTTCCCCCGCCAGATCGGGAGCGCCATCCCCACCTGGAAACCGACCTGGTCGTTCCCGTTCAGTTTGCCGCGGGAGAAGCCGACGTTGAACTCGGGAATATTTTCGTACCGGGTGAGCGACACCATCGATTGGGCCTTCTCGACGCCCGCCTGCGCGACCCGGTTCTCTTCGTAATTCGCCTCGGCGGCCGCCTGGATACCGGGCAGGTCGAACACGACCGGGAGAACGGGGATTTCGGAGAGCGGCCCGATGGCCGCATCCGCCGGCCGGTCGAGGAGTGCGTTGAGGCGGACCTTCCCGGTCTTTTCCAGTTCGTCCAGGAGCAGCGCGTCGTAGAGCAGCTGTCCGGATTGCGCCTGCGCCTTCATCACGTCGAAGAGCGCCGCCCGGTTCGCCGCGTAGGCACCCTCGCCCGCCTTCCTGAGCCGGTCGAGCAGCTCGCGGTTCTGCGCCGCCACCCGCTTCGCGTCGCGCAGATAAAGCAGTTCGTGGTACGACTCGCGGATCGCGACCACCGTGTCCCGGACCGCCGCATCGAGGCGGATCCGCGCGATTCGCGATTCGGCCTTCGAGACGTCGCCGGCCTTTCCCAGTCTGCCCGGCAGCGGGATTCCCTGCGTCAGGCGGATGTTCCAGTCGTCGGGCCGTTCCCGGTCGCCGAACGTCTCGGTCATGTACATCCCCTCGAACATGACTTCGGGGTTCGCCCAGGCGGTATCGACCCGGTACTGCTCGACGGTGGAACGCCAACGGGCGCGCGCCGCCTTCACCATCGGACTGGACAGGTACGCGTATGCGGAGAGATCGGAGAGTCCGGGTCCGGCGACGATCTTCCGTTCGAGCGCTTCCCGCTCCGCGTCACCCGACGCGGAAAGGGGGAGGCCGGACGCCGCCGGTCCCCCTGCGGCAGCAAGGATCAGCAGCAGGGCCGGGAGGAGGAAGCGCGCGCCTGGTCTTGTCATCTCCCCTCCCCGTGACCGCCTGCGTGACCGGCCGCCGGCCGGGTGGCCTGGTTATCGGAGGCCCGGCAGCCACCGCACATGCCGGACAGGCACCCGGAACCGCCCGCCCCGTGCCGGAACAGGCATTCGAGCGCGAGGGTGGTCAGCACGGAGAGAATCACCGCGACGACAATCGCGATCAGCCAGCTCCGCCATGACGGGGATCGTTCCCGCCTGTGTTCCATCCGCTAGGTCCTCCGTTCCGGTGGGATCCCGCGACCCGCCTGGCCTGCGGGCCGGGCCGCCAGGAACCGGTCCTCGTCGACCCGTCCGTCGCGCAGGTGGATCGACCGCGTTCCCCGTTCGACATTCGCCCGGTTGTGCGTCACCACCAGGATCGTCTTTCCCTGCCCGTGAAGCCGGGCAAACAGGTCGAGAATCTGGTCTCCCGTCCCGCTGTCGAGGTTCCCCGTCGGCTCGTCGGCGAGCAGGATCGGCGGATCGTGCACCAGCGCACGCGCGATGGCCACCCGCTGGCATTCACCGCCCGAGAGCTGCGACGGAAGCCGTTCCTCTTTCCCGGCCAGCCCGACGGACGCGAGGAGCGCATCGGCCCGTGCCCATTTCCCCGCGGCGGAACCCTTTTCCGGCGCCATCGGCACCATCACGTTTTCGCGGGCGGTCAGGTACGGCAGCAGGTGGTACGCCTGGAAGACGAAGCCGATCGTCTTCCCGCGGAAGTCGGCCAGCGCATCGGCGCGGAGGGTGGAGAGGTCGACCCCGTCGATCGTGATGCGCCCCCCGGTCGGGAGCTGCAATCCGCCCAGGATGCAGAGCAGCGTGCTCTTGCCCGCCCCCGACTCGCCGGTGATCACCGCATATTCGCCCCGGGCGATCGCGACGGAAACGCCGCGCAACGCGGTGGCGCTCGTTCCGTTCGACCCGTAGGTCATCTCGAGTTCCTCGAGGGTGATGAACGACATTGTCCTTTATCTCCTTTTACAGGCTGCGGATCGCTTCGGTCGGCGAAAGTGCCGCCGCCCGCCTTGCCGGCGGGATCGTTCCGAGAAGCCCGAGCGATACCCCGAGCACCGTTCCCAGCGCCATGGCGCGCCACTCGACCGCGCCGCGCGCGATGCCGAAGAGCGGCGAGGCCGCGATCGCCGCGCCCGCGCCCGCCAGGGCTCCGGCAGCCGAGGCGGCAAGCGCGATCCAGCCCGTCTCCCAGAAAAGGAGCGACCGGATCGCCCGGCGGCGGAAGCCGACGGCGCGCAGGATGCCGATCTCGCGCGTCCGCTCCTGCACGTTGCCCATGATCGTGACGAACACCATCAGCCCGCCGATGCCGAGCACGATCGCCGACACCCCGAGGCCGAGCCGCCGGAACTGGTCGACCGCCGCCTTCCGGCTCTCGACCACCGAGCGGATGGCCGATACCTTCGCGCCGGGCATCTTCGCGCCGATCTCCCGGACGATATCCTCGATGGGACACTCGCGGCACAGCGCCGCCACCTCGAAGAAGGTGACGCCGTCCTTCACGCCGGCCAGTTCGCGGACGGCGGCGATATCGGCGATCACCATGCCGTCTTCCTTCTCTCCGGTCGGCTTCAGGATTCCCGCCACCCGGAACGTCCTTCCGCCCGACTCGAGGGTGCCGCCGGGGCCCTTGTCGAGCGCCGCCGCCGCCTCGAAGCCGAGGATGACGTCGTCCTTCCCCCCGATCTCCGCGCCGTCCACCTTCCACCAGGGTCGCGACTCGGCGAGATCGACGGGCCGCACCCCCATCCAGACCAGGTTTTTCCCGGAGGCGTCGGCCGCGGACAGGAACCAGGGAACCGCCAGCCGGATCCGCTCGCCGAGCGGGATCGACCGGATCGCCTGCTCGTCGGCCGCCGTCAGCCGGCCGTGCGACACCTGCGTGCCGCCCAGCGCGATGTCGCCGAACCCGAGCGAAAGCTGCTCGGTTCGAGGCGTGACCAGGATGTTGGCGCCGTACCGGTCGAGTTTGTCGCGCACCGCCCCTTCCATCTGCATCGTGATCGAGGAGATGGCGACGAAGGTGCCGATCCCCAGGAAGATGCCGAGCCCGGTGAAAACCGCCCGCGATTTCCGCCGGAGCAGGTTTTTCCGGGCCAAAGTCCGAATGTTCATCCGGTTGCCTCCAGGCGCTCCGCCCGACTCAAGACGCCTTCCCGGGGAAGTAGCGCTTGCCGGCGAATATATCCGCCTTCTTGATGACGAGCGACTTCCCGGCCGCCGACGACGGGATGCCGTGCGGGTTGCAGCCGCCCTTCTTCTCGCCGATCTGGATCCCGGCGAACTTCATGTCGCAGTTGTTGCACACCATCTTGTCGTCCTCCTGCCGGTATCCCTTGCCGGAACGGTAGCAGGCGTCGCAGGCGTCGAGCGCCGCGCGGTACCGGCCGTCGGCGCTCTTGAGGGCGAAGTAGCGAAACTCGGTTCCCTCGTGCGCCAGGGAGAGGAAGAGCGCCTTGCCCGAATCGAGGGAAGCCAGCGGGATCCGGACCTCGTCGGCCGTCTCGACCACGCCCGCCGCCTTCGCCCGGTCGGCCGCGTTCTTCTTGAACACGTCCAGGACGCCGGCCCTCCCAGCTGAAGCCACGCCGATCATCAGCACCGCGCAAACCCCGATCGCCGCCCATCCGCCGTACCGTCTTGAAGTTGCCACCACGTTCTCCTCCCGGTGTGACCGGCTCCGTCCGCACGACGCCGGTCCGTTTTCAGGTTGTGAGGTTGCACGGACCGCGCCAAGGCGAACCTTTGCCCGAAACAACCGGATAATCAGCGAGTTGGGAAAAGAAGGCCCGGAAAGCGCGACCGGGCGGGGGAGGTCCGGGAGAAGACTATTCTCCAGCCGCTGGAGAATAGTCGGCAATATGTGTTTTTCGATTATCTGTCGCGGATTTTGATATATCATTTCCGGTTGAGTATGCCCTTCCCTTGATACAGGAGACTCCATGAAGCGGTTCCTGCTACCCGTCGTCGCCTGCCTGCTCCTCTCACCCGCCCTCTCGGACGCGGGAGACTACCCCAGGGACGACATCCAGGTGTACGGAGTCCTCGAGCACATCGCGACGGCCGAAATGAACCCGACGACGAAAACCCAGCGCGGCCGCGACTGGGGATACGCCAAGGGATTCGGCATCGAGGCGACGCTCGAGGACGACTACCCCGAGTTGTGGCGCCCCCGCTTCGAGGTGACCACCGGCGACGTTTCCCACGAGGAAGCGGCGTTCGCGAAGGTCGTTTCCTCGAGCGCGTCCTTCGAACGGTTCCGCCTCGGGATCGACCACCTGTACCGTCTCCCCCTGAACGACCGGGTGGCCATCGAGCCCTTCTGGGGCGGCGAGGGGCAGTTCTTCCACCGCAGGGTCAGCGCGGGAAGCAACGGCGACGCCGAATTCGCCCGCTATGACGACTTCCGCTACGGCGTCTCCGCGCGGGCGGGGGCACGAATCGCCTTGAACGAACTCAAGGGCGTCCCGTACGACGAGGTGTCGGCCGCCCGTCCCGCCCGCACCTTCCACGCCGAGATCGGGGTAACCCTTCCGCTCTACTACGAGAACCGCCGGAAGACGTCCACCGGCCACCAGACCTCCCAGTCCGGCCGGTCGCCGGCCCTGTTCGTCGAAGCCGGAGGGAAGATCGGCAAGTTCCGCCCCGCCGTTTTCTACGAAGGGATCCGGTTCGGGTACCCGGACGGATTCCTGGGGCAGCCCCAGACTTCGACCGACGTGTTCGGCGTCCGCCTCGGATACGCGTTTTGATCCTCCGATAAAAATCCATCCCTTCCAGGGGGAGTCCAAGATGCTCCGAAGCCCGTCCCGATTCGTATCACGCCTGCTGCCGTTCCTGGCCGTCCCGCTCCTCTTCGCGGGTTGCAACTTCTGGTCGGGCGGATCCGTCGAGACCACCTACGACGGGTCGTTCGCCTACCTCTCCGGATCGACGCCGGCAGCCGGTTCGAGCACGACGGCCGTCAGCGAACCGATCACCGTCGTCTTTTCCGAACCCATCGACAACACGTCCATTTCCACGACCGGCTTTGTCGTGACGGACGACCTCGGGAACGTGCTTTCCGGGGAGCTTTCCCAGACGGCCGGCGCAAACCCGACCGCCTCCTTCACGCCATACATGCCGATGCGCTTCGGCGCCACCTACACGGTCGCACTCTCGGGCATCCGGGACGCCGCCCGGCGGAAGGTGCTCACCCCCGCCTTCGCCTTCACAACGGGCTCCGAACCGCTGGGCGCCGGCGTGCCGTTCCGGATCAGCCGGTACCCCGTGCTCCAGAACAAGGACTACGAGCCCGACATCATCGCCGACGGCGCCGGAAACTACGCGGTTACCTGGCGGTCGTCGAGCGTGGTGACCGGCCAGCAGACTTTCGGGACCGGCCTCCGGAAAGTCTCGCACGCCCTGGGCGGACTCTGGGGCCCGGGACTCATCATCCCGCCCGCCGGCGCGGATCCCCGGCTCCTCGAGATGCCCGGCGTCGACAACCAGCTGCTCCTCATGGGGACGTATGACAACCTGATTGCCCGGCGGGTCTCGGACAACGGCACGGCGCTCGGCCCCGCCGAGACGCTGTACGCCCGCGCTCCTTCCGAGTCCCACAACCCATACGGGTTCGCCCGGAGCCGGAACGGCCGGTACGCCCTCCTCTGCCGCCCCGGCCCCTATGACAACGTGACCCACGACTATTCGCTCTTCGCGCGCATCCACGGCCCCGCCGGCTGGGACACCGCCCCCGGATTCCCGCTTACGGGGGTCTACAACAGTCGATTCTCCGGTTCGATCAACTCGTCCGGGATGGCGCTCGTCGTCTACCAGTCCACGGCAGCCGATCTGGATGCGGCCCTCTTCGACCCGGCCACCGGCCAGTGGCGCGCCGCGGGAACGGGGATCGCAGGAGGAACGCTGACCGAGTCTTTCTCTTTCGGCAATTCCTTTTTCAAGACCGCGGCTGGAGACGACGGCACCGCGGTCGCGATCTGGATTGCGCCAAACGACAACGGGACCAAGGTCAAGTACCGGATCTTCTCGAGCGCGACCGGATGGAGCGGCACCACCGGCCTCTTCATCCCGCCCGCCGGCAACAACTGTTCCACCCCGTCGATCGCCGCGGGGCCCGGCGGCGTCTTCTTCGCATCCTGCTGGGTGGGGAACGACAACGTCGGGTTAACGCCCTATGCCGCCCGCTACGCCCCGGCCTCGGGCTGGAGCGCCTGGACGCCCCTGGGCGCGGGAGGGGGCAGGCTTTTTTCCATGATGCCCATTCAAATTGCGGTCGACGGCGGCGGGAATGGCTACTTCGCGTGGTCAATCGCGGTGCCGGACCCCGCTGACGAGATCGATTCGATCACCTCGACCCGCGCGGCCGCCTGGCGGGCCGGCACCGGCCCGGTCGATTTCGGCGTGTTGCGCAGCGATACCGGATCCAGCGAAAGCCTCGACAGTTTCGGCCTGGCCTTGAACTTTTCGATCGCCGCCAACGACGTCGGCGCGCTGGTCGCATTCGTCGAATGGCGCCTGGATGGGGGGGGGGAATACGACCTGTGGGGCGCCTTCCTGCGCTGACCGGATTGCATACCCGGGAATTGTCGCTAGAATGGCCCATTGCGCACGACCATTTTTCCCCGGACCGGTCGGGGAATCCGGAGGAGTTCGGATGAGGAAAGGCCTGATCCCGCTCGTGCTTTCGAGCCTGTTGGCGATCCTCCCGGCGGCGGCCTCGGCCTTCTCCATGGGGCCGGCGTGGCGGCAGCTTCCGTGGACGACCGAAGACCGGTATTTCCTCGGCGCGAACAGCGACTTTTCGTCCCTCTCGATGAAATCCTCCGGCAACGGCTTCTCCGACCAGACCCAGACGCGGTTCCGGGCGTACGGCGAAGGCGGAAAGGTGCTGCTGGACAGCACCACCGAAATCTTCGTCCGGGTGGGCGTCTCCCACCTCCAGGTCCGCGACGCATTCAACTTCGGCGCGAAGGCCGACCTCAACGGGGCCGCGCCGTACTATGCGGTCGGATCCCGGATCCGTCTCACGAAACAGCCCCCGCGATTCGACGACGAAACGGAACACCCCCGTTCCGACCAGCACTTTCGCGCCGGCGCATTCATCATGGCGTCCTGGGACGGCCGCGTCTCCACCACGGAAGACGTCAACTCAGGCGCGGGCCGGATGACCGTCGATCTCGAATCCAAAGGCATGTACTCGGCGACGGTGGGCATCTCCCTCGAGACGCTGCTATCCGGCGGGTGGCACGCCTACGCGGTGCCGGCAGTGACCTTCTCGAGGACGGAACAGATGGGACGAAACCTCACCACGGGCGATTCGGCCTCGGCCACCTACATCACGAAAATGCCCGCCGGCGGAGTCCTCGGCATCCGGCACACCGGCTCCTTCCGGGACGCGATCGATACCGGGAAGGAACCTGGGCGCACGTTCGGCATCGAGGCGGGCTACCTCGGCGGTCCCACGGCCTCGGTCTTCGTGTCCCAGAGCTACTGACAGGAGATCAGCAGATGGCTTCCTTCCGAAATATTTTCCTCTCGTTTCTCGCGATCCCGCTCCTTGCCTGCACCGGCGGCGGCTGGGACGGCGGGCCGCCGCGGGCCGGGGATCCCGTGTTCAACCGCGTTCCCGGAACCTACCTCGCGACCCAGACCGTCTCGCTTTCGTCGAAAACGCCCGAAGCCGAGATCCGTTTCACGACCGACGGGTCGACGCCGACCGACAACACAGGGACCGTTTACACCACGCCCCTGCTCATATCCGGCACGACGATTGTCACCGCGGTCGCGTTCAAGGGCGAACTCGCCCCCTCGCATCCCATGGCGGGAACCTATACGGTTCTCGGAATCCGGTCGTTCAAGAGCGGCGCCAACCACACGGTCTTCCTGTGCACCGACAACACGGTGTGGTCGGTGGGGGGAAACCGGTACGGCCAGCGCGGCAACGGGACATTGAGCACCACCAACTACACGCCGTTCATGATCCCCGGGCTGAGGGACGTCGTCGCCATCGGGGCCGGGGATGACTCCACGTTCGCCCTGAAGCGCGACGGCACGGTCTGGGCCATCGGCAACAATTCCAACGGACAGCTGGGCGACGGGACGACAACTCGCCGGGAATCGGCCGTCCAGGTCCGGGGACTTTCCGGTGTCCGGGCAATCACCGCGGCCCATTTCCAAATCTACGCCATCACGAACGACAACACGCTCTGGGCGTGGGGGAAAAATTCCGACGGCCTGTTGGGCGACGGGACCACCACCGATCGGCTCGCGCCGGTGCTGGTACCCGGTTTGACCGATGTATCCATGGTCTCCTCGTCGCCCTTTCACGCGGTGGCGCTCAAGAACGACGGGACAGCGTGGTCGTGGGGATCCAATGGCTCGGGAGAGTTGGGCGACGGAACGCGCAACAGTTCCTCGATACCGGTCCAGGTGAGCGGACTGGCCGGCGCGGCGGCCGTATTCACAGAGGTTTGGACCTCCGGCGCCCTCATGTCGGACAACACGGTCACGACGTGGGGGAGGGCCTACCTTGCGCCGGGCGATCCCGGTTATTATAACGTCAGCCCGAAGGTTGCGCCGGGATTGTCCAATCTGTCCGCGATCGTTTTCGGAGGCACGACATACACGATCATTTGCGGAGGCACGGACGCATTCGCGGTCGGTTCCGGCGGCACGCTTCTTCAGAGGAATACCGGGTCCGCGAATTACAGCTGGGCGGTGTTCCCCGCGATGTCGGGAGCACCGGTGCTCGACATCGCAAGGGGCTACAACATTCCCGGCCGCGATCAATTCTTCACGGCGCTTTCGACCGACGGACGCCTGTGGGGCTGGGGCGCCAACGACTTCGGCCAGCTGGGCCCCGGCGAGGCCGTTTTCAAAACCCCGACGCTTATCCAGTTCTGACCTACACGTCGGGGTGCCTCACCACCAGCACCGCGATCTCGAGGCGGTGGCGCAACTCGTTGATGGTGGAACCGTGCACCACGTCGGCCAGGCCACGGTGGCCGTGGGCGCCGACGACGAGCAGGTCGATGCCGCGCTCCCGGACGATTTCGGCAATCGCACGCACCGGGTCCCCGTAACCCAGCACGGCTTCCGCATCGACGTCGAATTTTCCCAGATCGATGGCGTGCCGCTGCAGCCGCTCGAGGTCCTCGACACTTTCCCGGTCGCCCGCGTCCAGCCCCAGCGCCCGCGACGCAGCGCTTTCGACGACGTGGACCAGCACGAGGCGCCCCCCCGACGCGGAAGCCATCGCGGCAGCGCGCGAGAGCACCTCGCGGTCGGTCGGCCCGAAATCGAGCGCCGCGCCGACCTTCCGGAACGGCGGCGAAAGTTCAAGCGCGGGGATTTCGCCCCCCCCGTGGACACCCGGTTCCCCCGGTGCCCCTTTCCGCGTCCTTCCCCTCAGGTACGGTTCGGCCAGCAGGTACAGGAGCAACAGGCCGAGCGCCACCGAGACCGGAGCCGCCACGAACCGCGTCGCCGACGCGCCCCCGCCGCCGCCCGCCAGCCACCCCGACAACGTGCCGAACAGCAGTTTGCCGTTCAGCGCCGTGATGAGCCCCGCGACCACCCAGGCGAGCGTCTTTTCCCACGCCGGGATCTCGAACGCGCCCATCAGCTTCCGGTCGCTCACCATCCGGATGAGCGGGATCACGGCGAACGGCAGCTGAAGGCTCAGGACCACCTGGCTGAGCACCATCAGCCGCCCCGTCGCCTGCTCGCCCATCAACACGATCACGGCCACGGCCGGGATGATCGCGATCGCCCGCGTCACCAGCCGCCGCAACCACGGCTGCAGCCGGACGCTCAGGAACCCCTCCATGACGATTTGCCCGGCCAGCGTCCCCGTGATGGTGGAGCTTTGCCCCGCGCAGATCAGCGCAAGCGCGAAGAGCACCGGGGCGACGCCGCTCCCGACGATCGGCGCCAGCAGGCGGTGCGCGTCCTGGATCTCGGCCACCGCGAAGTGGCCGCTCCGGAAGAAGACGGCGGCCGCCATCACGAGGATGGCCGCGTTGATCAGGAACGCGAGGTTGAGGGCGACGAACGAATCGACCCGGTTGAAGCGGAGCGCCTGCCTGAGGCCGCGCGCCGTCTTGACCACCTTGCGGGACTGCACCAGCGACGAGTGGAGGTAGAGGTTGTGCGGCATCACGGTGGCTCCGATGATCCCCACCGCGAAATAGAGCGCGTCGACATCGGGCAGCGTCGGCCAGAACCCCTTCACGATCCCGGGCAGGTCGGGCCTGGCCATCAGGACCTCGGCGAAGAAGCAGCCGCCGATGGTGACCACCATCACGAGGATGAACGCCTCCATCCGCCGGATCCCCTTCTGGTGCAGGAACAGGAGGAGGAAGGTGTCGAGCACGGTGACCAGCACCCCCGCGACGAGCGGCAGCCCGAAGAGGAGCTGCAACCCCACCGCGGAACCGATCACCTCGGCCAGGTCGCACGCGGCGATCGCGGCCTCGCACAATAGCCACAGGACGATGTTGACGGATTTCGGATAGCGCCGCCGGCACGCCTGCGCCAGGTCCTGCCCGGAGACCATCCCCAGCCGGGCGGAGAGCCCCTGCAGCAGGATCGCCATCGCGTTGGACATGAGGAGCACCCAGAGGAGCGAATAGCCGTACCGCGAACCGGCGGCGATATCGGTCGCCCAGTTGCCGGGATCCATGTAGCCGACGGAGACGAGGTAGGCGGGGCCGGCGAAGGCGAAGAGCCTCCTCAGCATCCCCGGTCGTTGCGGGATCGCGACGCTTTCGTGCACCTCGGAAAGCGATTTGTAGACCGGTTGCATCTCTTGCGGCCTAATCGTCGGCGCCGTTCTGTCCGGACGGCAGGAAGAGCGTGAAGGCCACCCCGCCGCCCGGAAGGTTCTCGATCGACAGGTGCCCGTCGTGCTGGTCGGCGATCCGCGAGCAGATCGAGAGCCCGAGCCCGGTTCCCTCGTCGCGGGTCGTGAAGAAGGGGTCGAAGACGCGCTCGAGCTCGGCTTCGGGAATCGGGGGACCGGAGTTGGCCACCCGGACGAATACCTTCCACTCTTCGCCGTGCTGGAGCCGCCCGATCGCGAGGGTGAGGGTGCCGTGCCCGGCGGGCGCCATCGCCTGGATCCCGTTGAGCGCGACGTTGAGCAGCAACTGGACGAGCTGGTCGGGGTCGGCCGAGACGACGGGTGGTGGATCGTCAATGCAGGGCGCCGTCTCGATCGAGACGCCGTGGCGGCGCGCCTGCGGGTCGACCAGTTCGACGACGCGGGCCACCACCTCGCGCAGGTCGGTCGCCCGCCGGTCGGGCGGCATCGGCCTCGCGAAGGAGAGGAAGCGGTCGGCCACCTGCGACAGGCGGTCGATCTCGGCCATGTGCAGGTCGAGCATCCGCCGTTCGGGGGTCCCTTCGGGGACGACGTCGCGCAGGATCTCGGCGGTTCCCTTCATCGCGTGCAGCGGGTTCTTGATCTCGTGGGCGATCCCGGCGGTCATCTCGCCGAGCGCGCCCAGCTTCCCCGCCCGGATGAGCTGCTGCTCGGCGCGCCGGTGCGCATCGAGAGCCTGCGAGAGCGCCTTCGCAAGCCGCTGCGCCTTTCCCCGCTCGCGCCGCTCGCGGTCGACCAGCAGCCCCGCGACGATCGCGATGGCGTTGTAGAGGAAAAGTTCCAGCCCTTTTTCGATTGCCCCGCCGGGGTCGCGCGCGACGAGGCTGCCGAACGCGTGCGGCAGGTAGACGAGGGAGGCGAAGACCGAAAGCGCGATCGCACCGCGGGATCCGGCCGCGAAGGCGGCAAAGAGGATCGGCAGGTAATAAAGGCGCCGAAGCACATCGTGGACCCAGGGATATTCGGGACCGGTCGCGTAATGACCGACGGTGATGAGGAGGCAGGGGATCCAGGCGGCGAGCAGGATGCGCGGCGCAAATAGCGGCCTCAGGTCGTCCGCCACCCCGGCGAGGACGTCCCGGGCAGCCGGGGGCGCGTCAATGTCCCTTTTCATAATTCCTGGTGATCCCGTGCTTTTCGATCCGGTAGACGAGGATGTGGCGCGGGATGCGGAGGTAGACGGCCGTCTGCGTGATGTTCCCCCCCTTGAGCCGAAGCGCCCGTTCGATCACCCGCTTCTCGAGGTCGACGAGCGAGAGCCCGTCGGGCGGCAGCACGGGCCACTCTTCAGCGGTTGCCGGATCGGGTTCCGCCCCGCCTCGCGCGGCGGGCGGAGCGGGCGGCAGGTCGTCGAGCGACAGTTCGTCGCCGCGACACAGGACGGCCATCCGCTCGCAGGCGTTCTTGAGCTCGCGGACGTTGCCGGGCCACGGCCTGCGGACCAGTTCGTCCATCACGCCGGGCGGAACCGACAGCTCGCGGCCGGCGGCGAACCTCGAGAGGAAATGGTCGACCAGAGCGGGGACATCCTCGGGGCGCTCCCGAAGCGGCGGCACGGGCAATTCGACGACGTTGAGGCGATAGTAGAGGTCTTCGCGGAACGCCCCCTCGCGAATCCGTTCGGCCAGGTCGCGGTTGGTCGCCGCCACGATCCGCACGTCGACCGCGACGGGCACGTCGGCCCCGACCACGTCGACCATCCTTTCCTGCAGCGCCCGGAGCAGCTTGGCCTGCAGCGGCAGCGGGATCTCGCTGACCTCGTCGAGAAAGAGCGTCCCCTTCTCGGCCTGCCGGAATCGCCCGGACCGGCTCTTGACCGCCCCGGTGAACGCGCCGCGCGCGTGGCCGAACAGCTCGGACTCGAGCAGTTCGGCCGGGACCGCCGCGCAGTTGACCGCGACGAACGGCCCCTGCGCCCGGGGCGAGCGGACGTGGATGCGCCTCGCGACCGCCTCCTTGCCGGTGCCGCTCTCGCCCGTGACCAGCACCGTGGCCTCGGATCGGGCCACCCGGTCGGCCATCTCGATCAGGCGCGCCATCGCGGAAGAACCGGAGACGATGTCGTGCTCGACGCCCGAGGCCCGGATCCGCAGCGTGCGCAACTCGTCGGCCAGCCGGCGCCGTTCGAGCGCCTTGCCGACCGAGAGGAGGAGCTGGTCGCGGTGAAACGGCTTTCCGATGAAATCCCAGGCGCCCTCGCGCATCGCCTCGACCGCGGTATCGACGTTTCCGAATGCGGTGATGACCAGCACCGGCACCTCGGGCGCGCGCGCGCGGACCGTCCGCAAGACGTCCATCCCGGAGACGCCCGGCATCTTGAGGTCGGTGACGACCAGGTCGAACTTTTCGGGGAGGAACGCGGCGAGCCCCTCGTTTCCGTCGGCGGCGGCGCACACCTCGTACCCCGCCTTGCGAAGGTTGAAGAGCGCGACCTCCCGCCCCGCGAGGTCGTCGTCGATGAAGAGGATCCGGCCCGGCACCGAAAGCGCCCGCGCTACTCGACCGGGATCACCGCGCTGAGGATGCCCCTGAGATCGCCTACCTTGTAGCCGACCGCCTTGTCCTCCGGATATTTCTCGTCGAGCGCCCGGAGCACGTCCTCGGAAAGCGCGGATTTCTCGGCGTGGCACGGGATGCAGGAGGCGCCCATCGTGATCGGCTTCACATACCGGAATACGGGCTTCCCGTCGAGTTTCTCCTTCCGGATCTCGTCGGACGGCATCATGCCGTCCCTGGCGAACCGTTCGAAGCGGGCCAGCGCCTCCTGCTCGAACGAATCGGGGGCGTTCCCCGGATTGCGGAGTTTGCTGGACGTCCGCTTGATCCGGACACCGGTCGTGGTCTCGACTTCCTTGGAGACCGTCAGCGCCTGGTAGTAGCACTGGGGAAGCGACGCGCCGGCCCCCTTCTCGCGAACATTGGCGATCTGCTGGTCCCGAAGCGTGTCGGTCAGCACGTTGGCCGCCTGCCGCCCCTTTGCCAGCGCGTCATCTTCGGAAGTCGCCGCCCCCGCGGCCCCTCCTAAAACGAGCACGGCCGCTCCGACCATTGCGATTCTCTTGACCATGAAGCCCTCCCCCGCCGGCTCGCGGCCGGCACCGTCTCTCTGCTGTAATAGGGGCATTCTAGCGCAGATTCGCCCATTTCCGGAGACTGGGGGCACTACCCTGTGCTATTTTTCATGAGATACCCGCATGGAAAGGGACCACCTTGAAAAAACGGCTGCCCACATGGAAAGGGGTTCTCCTTTTCCTCTCGATCCTGGGCCCTGGGATCATCACGGCGTCGGTCGACAACGATGCCGGCGGGATCACCACCTACTCGATCGCGGGCGCCCACTTCGGATACGCCCTGCTCTGGACGCTGATCCCGATCACGATCGCGCTGATCGTCGTCCAGGAGATGGTGGCCCGGATGGGCGTCGTCACCGGCAAGACGCTCTCCGACCTGATCCGCGAGAAGTTCGGCGTAAAACCGACCTTCCTGCTCCTGATCGCCCTCGTGATCGCCAACTTCGGGAACGTGGTCGCCGAATTCGCCGGGTGGGCCTCCGCCTGGGAGATCGCCGGCATCCCGCCCGCCGTCTCCGTGCCGGTCGGCGCGGTCGCCGTCTGGTTCCTCGTCGTCAAGGGGTCCTACCGGATCGTCGAGAAAGTCTTCCTGGTCGCCTGCCTCATCTTCCTGACCTATCCCATTGCCGCGGTGATGGGAAAACCCGACTGGATGGCGGTCGGCATCAACCTCGTCCGCCCGGTCGCCCGCTTCGACGGCGCCTACCTGACGGTGCTGATCGGGATGGTCGGCACGACCATCGCGCCGTGGATGCAGTTCTACCTGCAGTCGGCGGTCGTCGAGAAGCGTGTGCAGATCGAAAACTATTCGCTGACGCGGATCGACGTGATCTTCGGCTGCTTCGTGACCGACGCCGTGGCGCTCGCCATCATCGTGGCGTGCGGCGCGACGCTCTATGCGCAGGGAGTCACGATCGAGACGGCCGGGGACGCGGCGCGGGCGCTGGCGCCGCTGGCGGGCAGCTACGCATCGCATCTCTTCGCCATCGGCCTGGCCAACGCATCGCTCTTCGCGGCGTCGATCCTGCCGCTTGCGACGGCCTACTCGGTTTGCGAGGGGATGGGGTGGGAATCGGGGATCGACAAGAATTTCCGGACCGCACCGCAGTTCTTCTGGCTCTACACCGGGCTGATCGTGCTGGGGGCGTTCTGCGTGATGGTGCCCGGCGCCCCGCTCGTCGCCATCATGTACGCCTCTCAGGTCGTCAACGGGATGCTGCTGCCGGCCGTGCTCATCTTCATGCTCAAGTTGATCAACGACCGCGAACTGATGGGTAACTACGTCAACGGGAAAGTGTTCAACTCGGTCGCCTGGGCCACCACCTGGATCATGATCGTGCTGACCGCGATGCTCCTTGCCGTCACGCTCTTTCCGGGCCTCCCCGCCCTGCTCGGGTTGTAGGACGCCATGCCGATCCGTGCCGGTGCAACCTGTTTCGTCGCCGTGTTCTCCCTGAACCCGGCCGAGGCGGACGAGATCGCGGGTGCGGTCCGGGCATTCGGCGCGGAGTGCGCGGTCGCCCTCACCCCGGCCCGCCTGCGGGAAATCCTGATCGGCACCCGGTGCAACGGCCTGCTCCTGAGCTTTCCGTCCATGATCCGGATCGATGCCGCCGGGAAGGCGCTGATCCGCACGCTCGAACAGATTTATCCGACGGCCCGCGCCAAGTGGAAGCCCTCGGACCGCTCCTTTTCCGTCATGGCCACGCACGGTTCGGTGGCGCGGACCCTGCCCGACTTCCTCTCGGCATGCGCCGTCTTCCCCGCCCGCCGGATTCGGGCCAGCGAACGGGTCGCCAAGACGCTCAACATCCACCTCTTCGCCGAAACCGGACCGGACGAACCGGAAAACACCTTTTCCCTCGACCTCTCGACAGGCGGAATCCTGCTCCATTCGACCGGCGAGTGGCGCATCGGCGACACCCCGCACCTTTCCTTCCTCGAACTGCCCTGGGACGCCCCCGTGAAAGCCGAGGTTCGGCACGTGTTCCCATGGGGCATCCCGTTCCACGCGCGCAGCATCGGTGTCCAGTTCGAGGGAATGGCGGCCGGGCACGCCGAAAACCTGAGGTTTCTCCTGTACGGGAAGAAGGACTAGCCCGCATTTCTCACCACGCTTCGTCGCTTTGGCGGCGCAGCCGGGCGTGGATACAAGGCGCGCGACCTGAGGGCGACGCAGGCGTAGTTGACACTACGTCGAGGAGCCCGATCGAGCGGAACGCAGTAGACACGCCC
>JANXQJ010000060.1 GCA_025356865.1 Deltaproteobacteria bacterium
GAGGCACTTGACACCATCAAGGAATACCTGATCACCCGGGGGTTCGACATCCACCAGTCCACCGGCGCCAACCGGACGATCATCGGGGTCATCGGAGAGACCGGCTCGCTCGACACGGAAGCGATCGAATCGCTTCCCGGCGTCAACCAGGTCGTCCGGATCCGGAAAGACGAATAACCCGCGTTTCAACCCGCTGTTTTTGACAGATATCCGGCTGCGTGCTATTGGTTAAACCATGGCCGAAAACCTCGACTTCATCCGCGAAATCGTCAAGCGCGACACCGCCTCCGGGCGTTACGGCGGTCGCGTCGTCACCCGCTTTCCTCCCGAGCCGAACGGGTTCCTCCACATCGGCCACGCAAAGTCGATCTGCCTCAATTTCGGCATCGCCCGCGAATTCGACGGCGCCTGCCACCTCCGCTTCGACGACACCAACCCCGAGACCGAGGATATGGCTTTCGTCGAGTCGATCATGCGCGACGTGCGTTGGCTCGGGTTCGACTGGAACGGCAAGCTGTTCTTCGCCTCCGACTACTACGAGCAGTTCTTCGGATTCGCGGTCCGGCTCATCGAGGCCGGCAAGGCGTACGTCGACAGCCTGACCGAATCCGGCATCCGCGAATATCGCGGCACCGTCACCGAACCGGGGCGGGAGAGCCCACACCGCAACCGCACCGTCTCCGAGAACCTCGACCTGTTCACCCGGATGCGCGCCGGCGAGTTCCCCGACGGAGCGCATGTCCTCCGCGCCAGGATCGACATGGCGGCCGCCAACATGAAGCTGCGCGACCCGCTCCTTTACCGAATCCGCCACACGTCGCACTACCGGACGGGCGACGCCTGGTGCATCTACCCGATGTACGACTTCGCGCATCCGCTATCCGACGCGATCGAGGGCGTCACCCACTCCATCTGCACGCTCGAGTTCGAGAACAACCGGGCAATCTACGACTGGCTGGTCGAAACGCTATTCGATGCCCCCCGCCCCCGCCAGTACGAGTTCGCCCGCCTCAACCTCGATTACGCGGTGATGAGCAAGCGGAAGCTGCTGCAGCTGGTGGAAGACGATTTCGTTTCCGGGTGGGACGACCCGCGGATGCCGACCATCGCGGGATTGCGTCGCCGGGGCTACACCCCCGAGGGAATCCGCGACTTCGCCGCGCGAATCGGCGTCGACAAGGCCAACAGCCGCGTAAGCATGGAACTGCTCGAGGATGCGATCCGGGACGACCTCAACGGCCGCTGCCCCCGCGTCCTGGCCGTGTTGCGCCCCCTCAAGGTGACGATCACGAACCTGCCTGTCGACGGGATCGACTGGCTCGACGCCCCCCTCTGGCCGCGCGACAGCGGGCGTGACGGCAGCCGGAAACTGGCCCTTGCGCGAGAGATCTTCATCGAGCGCACCGATTTCAGCGAGCAGCCGCCCGAAGGGTGGTTGCGGCTCTCCCCCGGAGGGGAGGTTCGACTGGCCAACAGCGGCTATATCCGGTGCGACGAGGTGGTCAAGGATCCGCTATCGGGGGAAGTGGTCGAATTGCGCTGCGCCCTCGATTCGGGCGAGGACAATCCGGGGGGTGCCGGAAAGCGGAAGAAACGGGCGGCGATCCAGTGGCTCTCGTCCGCGCACGCGGTTCGCGCCGAGGTTCGTCTCTACGACCGGCTGTGCGCCGTTGCGAACCCCGAGGACGTCGAAGAAGGAAAAACGTTCAAGGACCACCTGAATCCCGACTCGGTGACGGTGATTCCCGGCGCGCTCGTCGAACCGGGTCTTGCCGGCGTCCAGGGGGGCGACCGGTTCCAGTTCGTCCGAAACGGCTACTTCGTCGCAGACGAGGTCGACTCGAAGCCCGGCGCGCCCGTGTTCAACCGGATCATCGAACTGCGCGACGGCTACAAAGCCAACAAGGCGGCACCCTCCCCAGCGCCACCCGCGGTCCGAAAGCCGGCTTCAGTGCGCACGATCCCTGACGAGCGGACCCGGTCCCGCTTGGCCGGTCCGGCGCAGGCCGCCCGACACGACCGCTTCATCGCCACGCCCGGGTTGACGGCCGAGCAGGCCGACGTACTCACGAGCGATCCGGCCGTCGCCGACTTTTTCGAGGCGGCTCTGGCGATTCACCCCGACGCCCGGTCGATCGCCAACTGGGTGGTCAACGACCTGCTGCGCGAGTTGAAAGGCCGGGCGCTCTCGCGTCTCCCGTTCGGCCCCCCCGAGTTGGCCGAACTCGCCGCGATGACCGACCGGCAGGCGATCACGAACCCCGCGGCGCGAACGATTTTCGCCGCCATGATGGCAGGCGGCGGGAAGCCCGCCGAAATTGCGGCACGCCTGGGTCTCGACCGGGTGATGTCCGATTCCGAGATCGAAGCGGCGGTCGACACCGCCCTCGCTCCACTGGGCGAAAAGGTCGCCGAATATCGCGCGGGCAAAACGAATCTGCTGGGGATGTTCACGGGGTACGCGATGCGCGCCGTAGCCGGCAAGGCCGACCCGGCGGCGGTCCAGCGGATTCTCGGGGAGAAGCTCGGACAAGCATGAAACCGCCCGGGCTTCACCCCTTCGAACCCACATTTCTCACCTCGCTTCGTTGCGAGGGGTTGGCCGCCTTCGCCATCCTGGCTCCCGGCGACACGTGACCGTCCCCCTGGCCATCGGAGACGGACGTAGCTACAAGTCGCCCGGCCCGGGGCGCTTCTTCAGGACCTGTCCCGGGAAACAGACCCCTTCTTCAGTTTAAGGGCGGGCCTTGCCGCACCCCGCCGGTCCTGCGGCGCCTGTCCGTCTCCTTCAACCAGCATGTTCAACTGATCGACGATATCCTGGACGCGGTTCGCGTAATCCCCGAGATCGGCGGACGACTCGGCCACCTCGGACGACTTGGCCGCGGTCTGCTGGGTGAGTTTGTCCATCTCGGCGATGGACCGGCTGACCTCGGTGATGCCGCGGGACTGCTCCGAGGTCGCGGCGGAAATCTCGCCTACCAGCTCGGTCACCTTCTTGACGGCGCCCGCGACGCTCTGGAAGTCGGTGTTGGTCTCCTCGACGAGCATGGTTCCGGCCGAAACGACCATGATGGTCGACTCGATCAGGTCGGAAGTGGTGCGAGCCGATTCGGCGGCCCGCTGGGCCAGGTTGCGCACCTCGTCGGCGACGACCGCGAAACCCGCACCCGCCTCGCCCGCCCGTGCCGCCTCGACCGCCGCATTGAGTGCCAGCAGGTTGGTCTGGAAGGCGATCTCGTCGATCGTCTTGATGATCTTGCCTATCTCCTCGCTCCGCTGGGAGATCTGCTCCATCGCCGAAACCATCGAGACCATCGAGCCGTTTGCCTTCTCGACGCTTTCCCCCATCCCGTCGGCCAACGTCTTCGCCAACCCCGCGTTTTCGGCGTTCTGGCGGGTCATCGCCGACATCTCCTCCATCGTCGAAACGGTCTGCTCGAGCGACGAGGCTTGAGACGACGAGGCCTCCGCAAGCGTGGCCGAAACCAGGGCGATGTTCTCCGAGGTCGAGAGCAGGTGCGAGACACCGCTGTCCAGATCCTCGACGGAGTTCGACAACGATCCCGCGAGCGAACGCGAGAGCCAGAGCGAAACGCCGACACCTGCGCCCACGATCAACGCAACCACCCCATAGAGCAGAAACAGGATGCGGCGCAGTTCAGCCTTGATGTCGTCGATATAGACGCCGGACCCGATGACCCATCCCCACTCGGGCAACCCCTTCACGTACGAGATCTTCTCGACCGGGTCCTTCTCGCCGGGCTTGGGCCAGAGGTAGTCGACGAAACCGGCGCCGTCCGTCCTCACCTTGTCGACGAAGGCCACGAACAGTTTCTTCCCGTTCGGGTCCTTGAAGCCGGAGAGGTCTTTCCCGTCGAGTTCGGGCTTGATCGGGTGCATCACCATGACCGGCGACATGTCGTTGATCCAGAAGTAGTCGGCCTTCTCGTAACGCAATGAGCGGATCACGTCGAGCGCCTGTTTCTTCGCCTCGACCTCCGTCAGTTTTCCTTCCTTCGCCAGTTTCATGTAAGCGGAAGCCACCCCGTGGCCGACCTCGACGAGATGCCGGGTCTTGGTTCGACGATCCTCGTACAGGACCCGCTTGATCGTGGGGTAGATCCAGGTCAGTACTGCGGCGAAGCAGACCACGAGGATCACGGCCTGCGAAAAGATCCTGACGGACAGTTTGCTGCGTGCGAGCATTATCCCCCCCGAGTGTTCAGAACTGGATCTGGCAACGCCTGACTCCGCCTTCGTCGCGGATGAAAACAAGCACCTTCTTGTTGCGGACGCACCAGGACTTGATGTCGTTCTCGAAGGTGGGGCAGTCGGCCAGGACCTCGAGGACGTCGCCCGGCTTGACCTCGTTCTTGCGCAGCTTGCCGTCGACCATCAGCGTCGGTAGCGGGCACTTGAGCCCCTTGGCGTCGAGAAGATGTTTTGTGCTCATGAGTCACGTCCCTCCTTGCAAATGGGATTTCATCCGCCGGTTTCCGAGGGGAACCCGGATTCTTCGCCGATTCCCGCCGCGAAGCCGAGCGGGCCGAGCGTCTTCAACTCTTCGACCATCTCCGTGACGACCCGGGCAAACGCTTCGCCCTCGGCCGCCGAGACGAAATCGAGTCGGCACCGTTCCTCGCCGACCCCGAACGGTTCGAGCATCCGGAGGAGCATCCGGTGACGCTGGATCGCCCGGAAGTTCTGCTCCTTGTAGTGGCAATCGCCCGGATGGCAGGCCAGGATGATCACGCCATCGGCCCCTTCCCGATACGCCGAGAGGACGAACTGCGGATCGACCCGGCCCGTGCACATGACCCGGATCACGCGCAGGTTCGGCGGGTAGGCAACCTGTGCCGTGCCGGCCTTGTCGGCGCCGGCATAGGAGCACCAGTTGCACAGGAAGCCGACGATCTTGGGCTCGTGGGGGATCATGCAAGAACCTCCGCTATCTCGGCCAGGATCTCGTCGTTCGTGAAGTGGATTCCCTTGATCGCGCCTGTCGGGCAGGCGGCGACGCAGGTGCCACACCCCATACATAGCACGGAGTTGATGAAGGCGACCTTTTTGTCGGAATCGAACGAAATTGCCTTGTAGGGGCAGACCGGAATGCAGGAACGGCAGGCGGAGCAGCGGTCGGGGTCGACCTCTGCAGTCACCGGTTCGACGATCATCTTTCGGCCCGGAACGAGCCCTGAAAGCACAAGGCCCGTTGCGGCGAGCGCCTGGTTGACCGTCTTCTGCACGTCCATCGGCGCCTGGCATGCGCCGGCAAGGAAGACCCCGCGGACATTCCCCTTGGCCGAATCCATCCGTCCGTGCATTTCGGCTGCGAAGCCGAAACGGTCGGCCGAGAGTTCGAGCAGCGACAACATCTTCTTCGTCCCTTCCGACGGGACGACCGCGGGACACAGGACCACCATGTCGAACCGGTTCGCCTCGATCCCCTCGCCGCGGGCAAAAGAGATGGAAAGCCCCTCTCCGTGCCCTCCGGCGGAAACGGAGATTTCGGAGAGGTCGTCGTAACGGACGAACCGGCTGGCCGCCCGCCCCTTCGCCTCGTCGTAAAGCTTGAACTCTTCCTTGCCGGCCACCGCAACCGTCTTGTAGAAATGGGTTACGGAAGCCCCTTCGGCCTTGTGCGCGATCAGGTGGTTGAACTTGAACGCAACCTCGCAACATACGCCGGAGCAGTAACTCTTGTGCCGCGCATCCAGGCTGCCGACGCAGTGGATGATCGCGATGTTTTCCGGCGTCTTGCCGCCGGCAGTCTTAAGGACTCCCTCGGTGGGGCCGCTCGCGGCCAGCATCCGCTCGAACTCGAGCGCGTCCAGGACGTCCGGCACCGTGCCGTACCCGAGGTTCGGGAGCCGGGAGCAGTCGTAAAGCGCACCGCCGGTCGCCAGGATGATGGCGCCGAAAGCGCGCGTAACCACCTCCTCGGCCTCCTCGAGCAGCACCGCCCCCTCGACCAGGCAGGCGTCGCGGCACGCGGTGCAATCCTCCCCCCGGGAAGTGCGGAGGCAGCTCGCCGAGTCGATGTACGGCAGGTTGGGGAGAACGCCACGGAACGGGAAATCGAGCGCCTTCTTCTCGTTCATCCCGCAGTTGTAGGGGTTGGGCGCGGACGCGGGGCACGCCTCGATGCACATTGCGCAGCCGATGCACAGGTCGGCGGAGATGCCGCGCGGATGGCGCAGGATCTTCGCGGAAAAGTTCCCGTAATAACCGACGACCTCGACGACCTCGGAGAGCGTGAAGAGTTCGATGTTGCCCGCGTCGGGCCCGTGAAGGATATCGCCCATGACCGGTTCGAGCATGCAGGGGCCGCATTCGATGTTCGGGAACATCTCTTCGTAGCGCACCGGCATGCCGCCGATCATCGGCTCCTTTTCGACCAGGAACACCTTGCGTCCCGCCTCGGCGAGCGTCAGCGCGGCCTTGAGGCCCGCGGGCCCCGACCCGATGACGAGCACATCGGTGTTGATGTCGAGTTCCTTCCGCTCGAGCGGTTCGTGGAGGACAACCCGTTTCATGGCGGCCCGGATCTGGGCCGACGCCTTGGCGGTCGCCTGGTCACGGTCGGCGGTCACCCAGGCGATGTGTTCGCGGATGTTCACCATCTGCATCAGGAACGGGTTGAGCCCGGCGCGCGACATGACGTCGCGGAACGTCTCCTCGTGGTCCCGGACCGAGCAGGCGGCCACGACAACCCGGTCGGGCTTTTCCGACCGCAGGTCGTTTTCCATCTCCTCGGTGCCGGTCGACGAACAGAGGAAATCGACGGTGCGGAAGTAGCCGAACCCGGCGATGGCTTCCACGTCCCGACGGACCGATTCGGCGTCGATCTTTTCTGAGATGTTAGGCCCGCAATTGCAGAAATAGACCCCGATTCTCATCATTCCCCCTCAGATTCCAGCCGGCGAGAGCATCGAAAGCAATTCGATCACGACCCCCGGAACGGCCCGATCCACCAGCGGCGTCAACGATTCCCCGAACGTCGTCACGTCGGCGGGTTCTATCCCGACGATTTCGACCGATTCCGGCAATTTCAACCCGACGGCGCGCCCGATCTCGAGGGCATCGCCCAGGGTGGCATTGTGGGCGCAGCCGGAATTGCGCGATTCGAACATCCGTTCGGCGCTGCTCCGGTAAACCGTACCCGGCGGCCCCCCGTTGGTCATCGCATCGACGATGATCGCCCGGTCGTATCCGACCAGCGCCTCCATCAGTTCCATGCCGCCGAGGCACAGTTCGCGGACGTCGACGTCGGAACGCCCCGTCAAAGCCTCGCCCGCCCTGCGGGCGACCAGGATCCCGACCGAATCGTCGGTGAGCACCGGGTTGCCGACGCCCACGAGAATCGTCCGCCCCGCCACCTAGTTTCTCCGGACGGCCTGGAGCAGGTTGCCGGACCGGTCGCGAACGGCGACCATCATCGGCATCCGCCCCGGCAGCGTATGGGTCGCGCACGACATGCACGGGTCATAGACCCGGAACGCCATCTCGACCATGTTGAGATCGGATTCCTTGAGGGGGCGCCCCGGCCCGATCAGTTTCTGGGCAGCGTGCTTGATGCTCATCGAGATCGCGGCGTGGTTGTTGGTCGTGCCGACCACGAGATTGACCTTCGTCAGCACGCCTCTCTCGTCGGCGAAATAGTGGTGGGTGAGCGTGCCGCGGGGCGCCTCGACGCAACCGACGCCGCCCTTGGGGGCGCGCACCGGACCCGATGGGATATTGCGGAGGTCGGTCGATGTGATCTCGGGATCGGTCGCCAGCTCGAGCATCCGCTCGGCCGCGTAGAGCAGTTCGATCAACCGTGCCCAGTGGGTTGCCAACCGGTGGTGAACGGGTTGATAGCGTCCGGTGCTCCCGATCTTTTCGCTCCCCATCGTCCGGTAGAACCGGTCGAACGCCTCCTGCGCGAGCGGCGTGGCCATTCCGTCTGAAACATTGAGCCGGGAGAGCGGGGTGGCGGTGTAAACGCCGCTGTCGGGACCGTCGACCAACCCTTTCCAGCCGATCTTCTTGAGGTAGGGAAACTTGAGGTAGCTCCAGGACTCGACCCGCTCCGCGACGTGGTCGGCGTAGTCCCGCGCGTCGTATTTCGCGAACTCGTTGCCGACCGGGTCGATCACGCGGATCTTGCCGTCGTAGAAGTTGACCCGGTTCTGCGCGTCGACCATCCCCATGGAATAGGTCTTGTGGAGGTAGACGTCGGAGACGATCAGGTCGAGATAGGTGCTGTTCTTGAGGACGATATCGTCGAACGCCTTCAGCGTGAAGAGCGCGAATGCGACATTCTCGCGTGCGGTCGCTTCGATCAGGCGACGCTCCGCTTCGCTGACCGGCCTGCTCCACCCCCCCGGAAGGCCCGCCACCGGGTGAATCGGGCGCCCGCCCAGCATCTTGATGATCTCGTGGTTGCGCCTGCGGCACGCGATGACCTGCTTGCCGATATCGACGCCGACCTTGTGGATGACGCCGAGCAGGTTCCGCTCGGAGGGTGGCGCATCGGGGCCGACGATGAAATCAGGGCCGCCGAGCGCGTAGAAGTGGGTCGTGTGGTCGGTGACGTAGAAAGCGCTGTAAAGCAGTTCGCGAACTTTTTTCGCGGCTGGCGGCGGTTCGACCCCGAACAGTTCGTCGAGCGCCTTGGCCGACGCCATGTGGTGCGCCTCGGGACAGACGCCGCAGATCCGGTTTGTGATGATCGGCATCTCTTCGGCCTGCCGGCCGACGCAGAACTGCTCGAAGCCGCGCAACTCGGGCACCTGGAAGTAGACGTTCTCGACCGCACCGGCGTCGTCCAGGAAGATCTCGATCCGGCCGTGCCCTTCGAGGCGGGTGATCGGATCGATCGATATGCGCTTCATCCTGAAACCTCCGGCCCGGCCTTCGGACGCGCGCCCTCAAGGAGCGATGCGGCGAGGGTGAACTTGTAGAAAGTGCCGGCGTAATCGGGCATCCCGTCGAGGATCGCATCGACATGCGCCCGGATCGCTTCTTCGGAGAGTCCCTTCAGCGGTTCGATGTCGATGATGGAACCGAGCGTCCCGACCATCTTGGCGCCTTGGTCGAGAACACCCTCCGGCGGTCCGTAGCAACCGTTGCACGGCATGTTTGCCTGTGGGCAGAGCGCACCGCAACCGTCGCGCGTGGCGACGCCCATGCAGATCAGGCCCTGTTCGAGCAGGCAGGCCTTCGGGTCGGGGGCGAATTCGTATGGCCGACGGATCCGCTCGACCTTCTTGTCCTTGCGCTCCCGCTCGCATTCGTCGCAGACGCTTTTCCGGCCCGCGCCGAGAATGCTCCCTTTCGGTGGGAGCGCGGCGCCGCAGATCAGCAACTCGAGGATGGACCACAACTGGTGCGATTCCGGAGGACACCCCGGCACGAAGTAATCGACGTCGACCGTTTGCGCCAGTGTCTTGACCCGTTCGTGAAACCGGGGCAGCTTCAGTTCGCCCTCGGGCATCTGCGTGCGGGTCACCGGAACGGTACCGCCCGGGTTGTCGATCGAAGGGTTGTCGCAGTAGATCGCATTGAAGTGGTCTTCGCGTCGGTGCAGGTTGGATAGCGCCGGGATGGATCCGGATGAAGCGCAGGCGCCGTAGGCCACCAGGACCTTCGACTTCCTGCGGAGCAGGTGGGCCATCTCGACGTTCTCGTCGGTTCGGATCGCCCCGTTGAACAGCGTCACCAGGATCGATTCGTCCGGCATCGCCCGGATGTCGTCCACCTTGGCATCGACGAGGCAGGGACAGAATACGAGTTGGAAATGTGCGTCGAATTCGAGCAGATGCTCGTGCAGGTTGGCAACCGATATCTCGCACCCCCCGCAGGAAGAAGCCCAATAGATCGCTACGGACGCTTTCGTCGTCATCACCGGATCTCCTTGAGCAAACTATCTGGAACGAGATGCAGTTCTATTCATCGGATGGTCAATTACCATACTTTAGATGTATTTATCATCATCGGTAAGTTTTCGACCGACTTCGCGACCGGATCGGGGCGAAAAGCAAGAAGCCCCCCCCGGATGAAGAACCGGGGGAGGGCTTCGGAATTTCAATGGCGGGGTGGACGGGACTTGAACCCGCGCCCTCCGGCGTGACAGGCCGGC
>JANXQJ010000091.1 GCA_025356865.1 Deltaproteobacteria bacterium
CGGGCGTGTCTACTGCGTTCCGCTCGATCGGGCTCCTCGACGTAGTGTCAACTACGCCTGCGTCGCCCTCAGGTCGCGCGCCTTGTATCCACGCCCGGCTGCGCCGCCAAAGCGACGAAGCGTGGTGAGAAATGCGGGCTAACGGCCGTACAAACGGAAGCGGGGACACCGCAGCCCGTATCAACGGTGCCGGCCGGTGCCCCCGCGATCCCTTCCATTCTCCCCGCCCGCAAACCCGGCGGGAGAAAACCGGGCTAGTGACCCGCCCCGCCCTGTGCCGGCGGCATGGCGCCGTGAGGCGCGCCGCCGCCCATCGGGCCGCGCGGAGCGGCGCCTTCCTTCATGCCGGCCGGCCCGCCTGCGCCCGGACCGGGAGAACCGAAGTCGGCCTCCTTGATCATCAGGCGGACCTTGCCCTCTTTCTTGAGTCGCTGGACGAGCTGGTCGAAAGCCTCGCGCTGCACCTTCTCGCGCATTTCGCCCGCGAGCTGTCCCTTGACCTCGTCGAAGGTGCGCGTGCCTGCGGACCGCTTCTCCTCGATCCGGATGATGTGGAACCCGTAGGTGGTCTTGACCGGGCCGACGACCGAGCCCGGCGCCGCGGCGAACGCAGCCGCCTCGAACTCCTTCACGAAGCTGCCCTTCTCGATGAAGCCCAGGTCGGCGGAGGTGCCCCCTTCGGCGTTGGCCGATTTCATCAGCGCCTCGAACGGCTCGCCCGCCTTGACCCTGGCGGCAAAAGCGTCGGCCTTGCCCTTCTCCTTGAACAGGATGTGCTTGACGCGCACCCGCTCGCCCACCTGGAATGCGGCCACGTTGTCGTTATAGAACTTGCGGAGCACCTCGTCGTTGACCGCGGCCTTCTCGGTCACCTCCCGCAGGAGCGACTCGAGGACCACCGACCGGCGCGCCTGCGCCAGCTTCTCCTGGACCTCGGGACGTCGGTCGATGCCGCGGCGAACCGCCTCGCGCATCAGGAGGTCGCGCGTGATCATGCCGTCGAGCAGCTGGACCATCCCGCCGGGGGTATCGAGAATCGGCCGCAGGTAAGGCGGCAAGTTCTGCGCTTCCTTCGCCAGCGACGCCTCGGTGATCTTCTCGCCGCCGACCACCGCGAGCGTCTTGCCTTCGCCTTTACCCTTGGGACCGGGGCTGCAGCTCCACAGCAACGGAACGGCGACCAGTGCCACGATCATCAGCTTGCGCATGCCGGATATCTCCTCTTTCCCTGAAATTTGGATGATTGTCGGAAACTTTATATGGTACTGCCGGGCGCGAAGCGGTTCAACAGCTTTCTGGCCGACGCGAGGACGGCTCCGGTCTCGTCGCTGTCGAGCCGCATCGCCAGCACCTCGCCGCGGACGAACGAGAAATCCTTCCGTTCCTTCGTCACCCAGCGCACGAGTTGCGACCGGTCGACTTCCGCCCTCGAGGATAGGGTGAGATAAAGCGCCTTCTCGCCCCGCTTGAGTTCCTTCACGCCCCCGTCACGCATCGCGACGCGGAGCCGGGACAGATCGCAGAGCGCCTCGGCGGGCATCGGCAGCCGCCCGAACCGGTCGAGCATCTCGAGCTCGAGCTCGTCGCCCGCGTCGACGGTGCGCACCTTCGAAAGCTTCCGGTAGAAGTCGAGCCGGATCCCGGCCTCGAGGATGTAGTCGTCGGGCAGGAACGCGGGAATCCGCAGGTCGAGCTCGGGTTCCTCCTCCCCGATCATCGGGTTGCCGGAGATCTCCTGGACCGTTTCGGCGAGAAGTTGCGTGTAGAGTTCGTAGCCCACCTGGTGGATGTGGCCGGACTGGTCCTTCCCCAGCAGGTTGCCGCCGCCGCGGATCTCGAGATCGTGGCTCGCGATCTTGAATCCGGAGCCCAGCTCGGTCAGTTCCTCGAGGACGGAGAGGCGCTGCATCGCCTCCTTCGTCATCGCCACGTCCTTCGGGATCAGGAAGTAGGCGTACGCCCGGTGCCGGTCGCGACCGACCCGGCCGCGAAGCTGGTAGAGCTGGGAGAGGCCGAAGCGGTGGGACTGGTTGACGAGGATCGTGTTGGCGTTGGGGATATCGAGGCCGGACTCGATGATCGCCGTGCACAGGAGCAGGTCGATCCGCTTCGCCGCGAAGGCGTCCATCGCCTCGGAGAGTTCCTCTTCCCCCATCTGGCCGTGGGCGACGCCGATCCGGACGTTCGGGAGGATCTCCCGGAGGTACCGGGCCATCGCCGGGAGCGACATCACCCGGTTGTGGACGAAATAGACCTGGCCCCCCCGGTGCACTTCGCGCTCGACCGCCCCCTTGATCGTCTCCTCGCCGAACGGCAGGACGAAGGTTCGGATGGAGAGGCGGTCCTCGGGCGGCGTCGCGATCACGCTGATGTCGCGAATTCCCGAGAACGCCATGTGCAGCGTGCGCGGGATCGGCGTGGCCGAGAGCGTCAGGATGTCGACCGACGCGCGCAGCTTCTTCATCTTTTCCTTGTGCGCCACGCCGAACCGCTGCTCCTCGTCGATGACGACGAGCCCCAGCGCCTTGAAGGCGATATCCTTCTGGAGCAGGCGGTGGGTGCCGATGACGATGTCGACCGAGCCGTCGGCGAGGCCCTTGACCGTTTCCTTCTGCTCGTCCTTCGATCGAAACCTGGAGAGGTTGTCGACCCGGACGGTGGTGCCCGCGAGGCGGGACTGGAAGGTGCGGAAATGCTGCTCGGCCAGCACGGTCGTCGGGACGAGGATCGCCACCTGGCGGCCATCCATGACGACCTTGTAGGCGGCGCGGATCGCGACCTCGGTCTTGCCGTAGCCGACGTCGCCGCAGACGAGGCGGTCCATCGGGCGGGCCGAGGTCAGGTCCTTCAGAACCTCGCGGATGACGGTCTCCTGGTCGGGCGTCTCCTCGTGCGGGAAGGCGGCCTCGAACTCCCGGTAGGTCGCGTCGGGCGGGGAGGCGGGGGGACGCGTGGCGATCTCCCGCTTCGCCTGCAGGTCGATCAGCTCCTGCGCCATCGCGAGGAGCGAGTCGCGCACTTTCTGCTTGGCGCGCTGCCACGCGGTACCGCCCAGCTTGGCGAGCGTGGGGCGGTTCTCCTCGGAGGCGACATACCGCTGGACGCGGTCGAGCTTCCCGACGGGGACGAAGAGCCGGTCGCCGCCCGCGTATTCTAGTACCAGGTAGTCGCCCTCGATCCCCGCGGCCACGCGCCGCAACATCCCCCGGTAGACGCCCACGCCGTGGTCGACGTGGACCGCGAGGTCGTTGACGCGCAGCTCGCGGAGGGTGAACTCCTCGACGGGTGCGGCCGTGGCCCTGCGCGAGCGCCGGTTCCGCTGCTTCTCGCCGAAGATCTCCGTCTCGGTGACGATGGCGATCGAGAACTCCGGGCACCGGAAGCCGCGCGTCACCTCGGAGCAGCAGAGGAAAACGCCGCGGTCGGCCGCGGACGCCTCGGCCAGCGTCCGCCCCGTCGATAGCGGCAGCGCATAGCGCGAAAGCAGCTCCTCCATCCGGTCGGTCTGGGACGGCGAGAGCGACGAGACGATGAAACGCGCGCCCCGCTTCCACCATTCCTTTCCTTCGGAGGCCAGCGGGAGGAGCAACCCCTCGGAGGCGGAGGCGACCGTTACCCGGCGGATCTCCTCGTTGCTCTCGATCTCCATTCCGCCGCACAGGGCGTCCCGGCGGCCGAACGGCGGAAGTTCGAGCGAGTCGAAGCTGACGAGCGGAGAATCGAGCAGGTGGGCGGCCAGCGACTCGGGGGAGAGAAACAGGTCGGCCGGCGACGGGAGACCCTGTTCCTGCCCGGAAATCGTGTAGTTTTTCTCGGCCTCGTCGCAGGCCGCGCGTATGGCGGCGCGACAGCCCGACGAGTCGACCGCGATCGTCACCGCGCCTTGCGGCAGGTAGTCGAAGAGCGACGCCGTGCGGCCGTAGAGTCGCGGAAGGAGCGCCTCGATCCCGTGGAAGCGAACCCCCTGCCGGAGCGCCTCTTCGGCCGCCTCCGATAACCCGCCGGTCGCGAGCGCCGCCTCGACCCGGTCGGGGCGCAGGACGGCCTGTGAGCAGGGGACGACGACCAGCTCGTCGCCGGCGGTACGCGTCCGCTGGCTCTCGGGGTCGAACCAGCTCACCCGGTCGACCCGGTCGAACTCGAGCGTGACGCGCGCGGGGAACGGGTGCGCCGGGCTGTAGATATCGACGATGCCGCCGCGCACCGCGAAGTCGCCGGGATCGGCCGCCGCCGGGAGCCTCGCATATCCCAGCTCGACGAGCCGCCGCGCAAGGTCGTCGACGTCGACGTCCATCCCGGGCGAGAGCCGGAGGACGGCCTCCCGGAATATTTCGGGCGGAAGCGTCTTCTCGATCAGCGTCGGGGCGGAAGCGACCACGATGACCGGCTCGCCGCAGGAGAGCCGGAGCAGCGCCCGCATCCGGTCGTGGACGGCGGGGCCGAAGGGCGGCGACGCTTCGTACGGGGCGACTTCGATCGACGGAAACGCGACGACGCGGGCGGCTCCGGCCCAGGCCACCGCCTCGCGGAACGTCTCTTCCGCTTCGGCGTCGGTCGGTGCGATGAAGAGGATCGGGCGGGCAAGCCGCGCGCTCAGGGCACAGGCGAGGAAGGCACGGGCCCCCGGGGGCACCTTGAGGAGCTGGATGGCGGGCGCGGCGGCGCGATCCGAAAGCGCCACTGCGACGTGTTCGTAGGAAAGGACGACTTCGGGTGAAAAGATGGAGGACAAGGTGCCTGCGCCTTTACTTGAAAATCAGTTGTCCCGCGGGATGCGGATCATCGCCTCGAGCGCCGAGACGGCCTTCTCGAGGATATCGGCGGGAACGGTCACGGACGGCGTCAGCGTCACCAGCGATTCGCGAACGTCTTCGAGCGTCGTCAGCTTCATGTTGGGGCAGATGAGCCCCCGCGAAGCCAGGTGGAACGCCTTTCCCGGATTCTCGCGGCGAAGCTTGTAAAGGATCCCCATCTCGGTACCGATGATGAATTCGGCGGCGGTCGACTTCGCGCACCACGAATACATCCCGGCGGTCGAAAGGACCGCGTCGGCCATCGCGACCACCTCGGGACGGCACTCGGGGTGGACGACCACGGGCGCCCCGGGGTGTTCGGCCCGGGCGCGGTCGATATCGGCAGGCGTCAGCCGCTCGTGCGTCGGGCAGTAGCCGTCCCACCAGGAGAGCTTGCGGGCCGTCATTCGGGCGGCGTACTGCGCCAGGTTCCGGTCGGGCACCATGAGGATCTCGCGACCCTCGGGAATCGAACGCACCACGTTGACCACGTTGCCGGACGTGCAGCAGATATCGGACTCGGCCTTCACGTCGGCCGACGAGTTGACGTAGGTGACCACCACGGCGCCCGGATGTTCGGCCCGCCACGCGCGAAGCTGGTCGGCGGTCACCATGTCCGCCATCGGGCAGCCGGCGTCGATGCGGGGGAGCAACACGGTTTTCCGAGGGGCGAGGATGTAGGCGCTCTCGGCCATGAAGTGGACGCCGCAGAAGACGATGACGTCGGCCGCAGACGCCGCCGCCTCCTGCGAAAGCGCCAGCGAGTCGCCGGTGATGTCGGCGATCTCCTGGATCTCGTCGCGCTGGTAGTTGTGCGCCAGCAGCACCGCGTTGCGTTCCGCAAGCAGCCTGCGGATATCCGCCTTCAGCGTGTCCTGTTCCATGGAAATCCGTCCCCGTTCCCCGTGGATTCAAACGACAAGAGCCGGAAAGCGCATCCTGCGCCCCGGCTTGCCTGAATGTCTACATACGACTATACCACCACTGCCCCGGCCCGCATCTCTGGTGCTGGCGTACTCGCCGAAGATTGCCAAGGCGAGCCGGGCAGGCCGGGAAGAGCGGCTCAAGAAGGCCGATGCGTGGATCGGGGAGCAGGTCGGGAAACTCGCCTCCCCCGGCGGTTCCCGGGGACGCAAGCCCACGGTGCAGGGGACGTACGACCGGATCCGTGATTATCTGCGCGACCACGGGTTGCTGGCGCTGTACGAGATTCGGAAGACGAGATCGACGGGATGCTGCTGGTCGAGACGACGGATGCCGAGCTTGCGCCGAAGGACGTGATCGCGCGCTACTAAGGAGCTCGCCGAGATCGAGCGTGGATGGCGCAGCTTGAAGAGCACGCTCCTTCTTCGCCCGGTGTACCACTGGACCGAACGGCGGATCCGGCCGCACAGCTTCGTCTGCGTGCTGGCGCTGCAGGTTGAGCGGTGGATGCGGAACCGGCTACAAGCGCAGGGCGTCTCGGTGCCGAAGGCGATCGCCTCGCTGCAGCGGATCAAGGTCGGGGAGATCGAGATCTGCGGGAAGAGGACACGGTCCGTGTGCCGGCCGACGGCGGAACAGAAGGCTCTGCTGGCGGCATTGGGCGCCCCGCCGGTGCCGGCGACGCTCTGAAAATCGCCCTGTAGTATATAAACGGCCAAGCCGGCATCGCTAAGGTGCTGATAATAAAGCGATCAGGCGGGGTGGGGTGTCAAAGTTCGGAGTCTCCTTTTCGGGTTCAGATTGCCAAATGACACACCAAACGGCAATTTTGTTTCTGCCATAACGGAGGCAAATTGATTCCCTTTCAGTTTTGTGGCAGTCTCGTCGGATCGTTCCAACAAATTCTCGCAGAAACATTCCCGGGGATCTTCGTGGTTGCCGAAAAATTGGAATCGTTTCCGGCCCGGATTCTCCTGGCCGTGCTGATCGCCGTCATGGTCCTCGTCGTGTACTGGCAAACGGGGGCTTTTTCCTTCGTGGACGTCGACGACGGCCTGTACGTCGCCAATAATCCCCAGGTCCAGGCCGGACTGACCGGAGAGGGAATCGTCTGGTCGTTCACGACGGTACACGCCTCCAACTGGCACCCGCTAACCTGGATGTCGCATATGCTCGACGTCGACATTTTCGGGATGGACGCAGGGTGGCACCACCGTGTGAACCTTCTGTTCCACGCGGCGAATTCGATCCTGCTGTTCCTGGTTCTGATGTCGATGACAAAGGCAACCTGGCGCAGCTTTTTCGTCGCCGCCCTATTCGCGGTCCATCCCCTTCATGTCGAGTCGGTCGCCTGGATTGCCGAACGGAAAGATCTTCTGAGCACCTTCTTCTGGCTGCTCGCGATCGGCGCGTACCAAAGATTCACCGTCTCCGGCGGGATCGGCCGATATGCGCTCATGGCGCTCTTCCTGGCGCTGGGACTGCTTTCGAAACCGATGGTCGTCACCCTGCCATTCACCCTGCTACTCCTGGACTTCTGGCCGCTGGCGCGCATCGGCGCCCCGATGGAATCGGGAACGGCAATTGCTGGGGGGGGGTATCGCCGCCTGATCCTCGAGAAAGCGCCGTTGCTGGCCCTTTCGTTCCTCTCCTGCCTCGCCACATTCATGGCGCAACAGGCGGGCGGGTCGGTTCATACGGTCGACTATTCGTTGGGCGTGCGCCTATCGAATGCGGCGGTTTCATACGTCGCATACCTTTGGAAAACGGTTTGGCCCGCATCGCTCGCGGTCTATTACCCGCATCCGTGGGACGCAGGCGGCATGCCGGCATGGTCGGTGGCCGCCGCTTTTCTTTGCCTCGGGGGAATCACTTTCCTGTGCCTGCGTAACTGGAAGAAGCGGCCTTACCTCGCGACGGGATGGCTCTGGTATCTGGGGACCGCGGTCCCGGTCATCGGCCTGGTGCAGGTCGGAGGGCAGGGGATGGCTGATCGGTACACCTACGTCCCGCTCATCGGCATATTTGTCATCGTCGCGTGGGGGGTGCCGGAAATTGTCGGGAGACACCGTTTCGGCAACCGGATTTTGGGATTTGCGGCAGCAGCGATCCTGTCCGCCTTGATGGCCGCATCTTGGGTCCAGGCATCATACTGGAGGGAGAGCATCCCGCTTTTCGAACATGCCATCGAACTGACCACCGGCAACTGGAACATGCATTACAATCTGGCAGTGGCTTATCATAAGCAGTCCCGGATCGATGACGCCATCGCCGAGTATCGGAAAGCACTCCGGATCAATCCGGATGACGCGCTCTCCCACAACAATCTGGCGATGGACCTGTCGGCCAGGGGCCGGGCGGAAGAGGCGCAGTTCCATTTTCGGGAAGCGCAGCGACTGGGCATGGGTTCCGCACCCGGGCGCCAGGATCGATAAATCGTAGAATCGCGAGGGCTGCGAAAGCCGATGCTGCACGGACTCAAGGTCGTCGTCATGCTGCATCCCGACTATTCCGGCGCAGCGTGCGGTACGGCCTCGGCGTTCTGGGCACCTCGCTCCGGTACGTGGCCTGGCGTGCGGGGTGGCGCAACCAGCCGTTCCTCGACGGGGCAGGGCGGACGATTTCGGCAACATCACCCGCAGAGCAATCGGATGCCCGTCCGTGAATATCGCATCTTGATGGAATGACCGGATTGCGTCAGTCCTTGGGTTTGCGGAGGTCGAGATTGATCCCCTTGAAGTAGACCTCGAACCGGAAGGTGACCACGCTCACCGGGTGATACCCGCCGGTCTCCCCCCGTTCCCAGCTCTGTACCGGCTCGACCTCGGCGAAGAACCAGTCCCGGTGGAGACTCTGCCGGTACCGGGTCAGGAAATAGTAGGTGCGGACGGTCGACGCGGGGCGGGTGGCACCGCTCATTCCGACGGCGAAAGTCGCCGCCTGACCGCCCTTGAACAGGTGCAGGATGCCCGGTTCGCTGTTCCATTCCATGCCGCTGCTGACCTGCGTGGTGGTTTCGCTGTTCGTCCAGCGCAGGATCGTCTCTTCGTCGAAGCGATGCTCGAAGTCGATCACCGTCGACTGGCCGAGGCCGTCGTGGGTGCGCCAGAACGCCGTCGGTGAGAAGCGGACCAGCACATTGTTGTCGAGCAGGGGGTACGTATACCGGTACCGCATCCGCAAATAGGTGACGAGCGGAAGCTTGATCAGGGCGCCGACCCCGATATCCGCCTCGGTCCTGGGAGTTTTCGTCAGCTCGTACCGGAGTTCGGTCGACGACGAGTGGAACGCCCCGCGGGCCGGCACCCCCTGGACCGCCGTCGTGTCGCTTTTGATTCCAAGGACGTCATCGAACGTTTCGGTCGAGAAAACGAGCCGCACCTTGTTGCGGAACATTGCGCTCAGTTTCGTCAACCGGATGCTGGCACGCAGGTCGGTGCGGAAAGTGAAGGTCTTGTCGGCGCCGAATCGAAAGTTGTTGCGCCAGCGAATGGTCGATTCGGCGGGGCCGATCGCTTCCCGGGACTTGTCGCCGAAGAAATCGTCGAACCACTGGACCGTTTCGAGGGTGCTGCGGGACACATACGTGTGCGCCTCGTCGACCCAGGTGTTGTCGAGGTAAACGGCCGGAACCGGGGCGGCGTTGTCGATCACCGGCACGTCGCCGGAGGCCCGGGCAGGGGTCGAACCGACGGCAGCCAGCAGGAGAAGGACCCCGGCGAGCCACCGCCGCGCGTTCATTCGCGTTCCATCTTGAGGTCGCGGGCAAAAAGTTCGGAGACCGCCGCGCGCACCTCTTTCCCTTCGTGGAGAATCCGGTAGACCTGCTCGGAGATCGGCATCGGAACGCCCGTGCGCTGCGCCAGCGCGAACGCCGCCTTCGCCGTGTTGACCCCCTCGGCCACCATCGTCATGCCGGAGAGGATATCGGCGATCTTTTCTCCGCGGCCCAGGCGGATGCCGACGGTCCGGTTGCGCGACTGGTCGCCCGTGCAGGTGAGCACCAGGTCGCCAAGCCCCGCCAGGCCGGAGAACGTCTGGGGGTGGGCACCGAGATAGACGCCGACCCGGGTGATCTCGGCCAGCCCGCGCGAGATGAGCAGTGCCCGGGCGTTGTGCCCGAATCCGAGCCCGTCGCACATGCCGGCGGCGATCGCCATCACGTTCTTGAGCGCTCCGCCCACCTCGATTCCGACGACGTCGGTCTCCGCGTATACGCGGAAGCGGCTTCCGGAGAAGGCATCCTGAAGGCGGCGAGCCACCGCGATGTCGCGGGCGGCGACGGTCGCGCCGGACGGTTTCCCTTCGGCGACTTCCCGGGCGAAGGTGGGGCCGGAAAGGACCGCCGGCCCGGAGATCGTCCCGGGCAGCAGTTCTTCGAGCAACTCGGTCATCCGGTGCAGGGAGGATGTTTCGAGCCCCTTGGTCAGCGAAACGACGCAGCAGCCGGGTGCAAGGAACGGTGCGCAGCGCGAAGCCACTTCCCGGAGGCGGTCGGAAGGGACGACGAAGGCGACGATCGTTTTCCCGGCGACCGCAGCAGCCAGGTCGTTCGTGGGAACAACCATTTCGGGGATGGCGATCCCGGGCAGGAAAGCGCCGTTCTCGCGCGTCTCGAGAATCTGCGAGACGACCGCGGGCTCGTGCGCCCAGAGGGAGACCTCGCCGTGCCGCTGCCCCAGGAGGACGGCAATCGCCGTTCCCCACGAACCGGCGCCGACGACCGCGACCTTTTCGGCCACCCCCGCGACCACCGGGCTATTCCTCCGTTTCCGGAATATCGGGCGTGTCGGGCATGTCGGGCGTGTCGGGCGATTCAACCGGTTCCGGGCGCTCGACGGATTCGGACGGTTCCGGCGTCGCGGCCCCTTCCGGCTCTTCGTGCTCCTCGGTCTCGGCCAGCCGGGCGAACGACATGACGCGCTGGTCGTCCTTGACGTCGATGAGACGGACGCCCTGCGTGTTGCGGCCGATGATCCGCAGCTGCCGGACCGGCATCCGGATGATCATCCCACCGTCGGTGACGATCATGATGTCGTGCTCGTCGGACACCTGCGACACGCCGACCACGTTGCCGGTCTTCTCGGTCACCTTGAGCGTCTTGATCCCCTTGCCGCCGCGCGACTGGTTCCGGTATTCCGCGACCGCGGTCCGCTTGCCGTATCCCTTTTCGGTGACGGTGAGGAGCGACCCGTGCGGGTTGAGGATCTCCATTCCGACGACCGTGTCGCCGTCGTGCAGGTCGATGCCGCGCACGCCGACGGCGCTGCGCCCCATCGAGCGGACGTCGCCCTCGGGAAAGCGGATCGACATCCCCTGGCGCGTGGAGAGCGACACTTCGTCGGAGCCCGAAGTGAGCTGGGTTGCGATCAGCCGGTCGCCCTCGTTGAGCCCCATCGCGATGATCCCGCCGGCGCGCGGCCGGGAATAGTCCATCAGGTCGGTCTTCTTGATGACGCCCTGCGCGGTCGCCATCACGACGAAGCGCCCCTCGGTGAACGCGCGGACCGGCAGGATGGACGCGATCTGCTCGCCCGGCGAGAGCGAGAGCAGGTTGACGATCGCCCGCCCCTTGGCCACGCGCCCCGCCTCGGGGAGTTCGTGAACCTTGAGCCAGTAGACCTTGGCCTGGTCGGAGAAGAAGAGGATGTAGGCGTGCATCGTGGCGATGAAGAGATCGGAGACGAAATCCTCTTCCTTCGTCCCCATCCCGACCTTCCCCTTGCCGCCGCGCTTCTGGGAGCGATAGAGGTCGATCGGGTTTCGCTTGATGTAGCCCGTGTGCGAGACGGTGACGACCATCTCGTCGTCGGCGATCAGGTCCTCGAGCCGCATGTCCTTCGTCTCCCACACGATCTCGGATCGGCGGACGTCGGAATATTTCTCGCGGATCTCGCGGAACTCCTCGAGGATGACGCGGAGCAGCTCGGACTCTTCGCCCAGGATTTTCTTGAGCCGCTTGATCTCTTCGTGAACTTCGGCCAGCTCGGCCAGGATCTTGTCGCGCTCGAGGCCGGTGAGCCGCTGCAGCCGCATCTCGAGGATCGCCTGCGACTGGAGGTCGGAGAGGCCGAAGGTGGCGATCAGCCCCTCTTTCGCCTCTTTCGCGTCCTTCGAAGCGCGGATCAGCTTGATGACCGCGTCGAGGCGGTCGAGGGCGATCTTGAATCCCTCGAGGATGTGGGCTCGCGCCTCGGCCTTGTTGAGCTGGAAGACGGTGCGCCGGGTCACGACCTCGCGGCGGAAGAGGAGGAATTCCTCGAGCAGCTCCTTGAGGTTCATCGTGCGCGGCCGGTTCTGGACGATCGCCAGGAACTGGACGCTGAACGACGTCTGCATCTGCGTCTGCTTGTAGAGCTTGTTGAGCACGACCTCGGAGACGGCATCGCGCTTGAGCTCGACGACGACCCGCATGCCGTCGCGGTCGGACTCGTCGCGGATGTCGGAAATCTCTTCGATCGACTTGTCGCGGACGAGATCGGCGATCTTCTCGATGAGGCGCGCCTTGTTGACCTGGAAGGGAAGCTCGGAGATGACGATATGCTCGCGATCGCCCTTCTTCATCTTTTCGATGATGGCGCGGGCGCGGATCTGGACGCTGCCGCGGCCCGTGCGGTAGGCCTCGCGCACGTTCTCGAGCCCGTAGAGGATGCCGCCGGTCGGGAAGTCGGGCGCCGGGACGAACGCCATCAGCTCGTCGATCGTGACGGCCGGGTTGGCGATGAGCGCCATCAGCGCGTCGAGCACCTCGCCCAGGTTGTGGGGGGGGATCGAGGTGGCCATGCCGACCGCGATGCCCGCGCTGCCGTTGACCAGCAGGTTGGGGATGCGGGCGGGGAGCACTTTCGGCTCGTCGAGCGACCCGTCGTAGTTGGGCCCCATCTCGACGGTCTGCTTGTCGATGTCGGAGAGCATCTCGCCTGCGATCTTCGACATGCGGACTTCGGTGTACCGCATGGCGGCGGCCGAGTCGCCGTCGACCGAGCCGAAGTTGCCCTGCCCGTCGACCATCGGGTAGCGAAGCGAGAAATCCTGCACCATCCGGACGAGGGCGTCGTAGACCGAGCTGTCGCCGTGGGGATGGTATTTGCCGATGACGTCGCCGACGATGCGGGCGGACTTTTTATAGGGCTTGCCGAACTCGTTGCCCAGGTCGTGCATGGCAAAGAGGATGCGGCGCTGGACCGGCTTGAGCCCGTCGCGGACGTCGGGCAGGGCGCGGCCCACGATGACGCTCATGGCGTAGTCGAGATAGCTCTGGCACATCTCGTCCTGGATGGTGCGCCGTTGTGCCGGCTTGGCGAAATTCTCCATAGGGTGCGGCGGCTCCTCGTGGGGTGCTGATGGGCAGGATTAAACGGTTATTCTACCACGAACGGAGGCACACGGCCCCCGTCCGGTAGACGCTTTCGGACCCTTCGCTCCGGGGAAAGCCCGAATTTCCCCCCGCAGGCAACAGCATTTAAATGTATGCTTCTACGATGCGTATCTCCGGAATCAAGCGGATGTTCTCGAGCCTGCGGGCCCGGTTGGTGCTCCTCGTCCTGGCCGCCATGGCGCCGGCGTTCGTATTCATCGTCCATTCGGCAGTCCAGCAGCGAACGGACTCGGTCGCCGAGATGCACGAACACGCGCGCGAGATCGCCCAAGATGCGGCGACCGAGGAACAGGAGCTTTTTTCGGCATTACGACAACTGTTGATGACGCTCACGCGCCTGCCGGACATCCGCACCGGGAGCCTCGAGGAATTCCGCCGGATCGGAAACGACCTGATCCGCGACGACCCCCGCATCCACAACATCGCCCGGGTCGACCTCGACGGCAACACCACCGCCAGCGTCATCCCGCTCACACGCCCGGTCAACGTGGCCGACCGCCCTTATTTCCGGAATGCGATCAAGACCGGCGGCATCGGGATCGGCGACTACCAGATCGGCCGGATCACGGGGAAGGCAACGCTGAATTTCGCCTACCCGATCCGGGACCGGGACGGGAAAATCACCGGCATTCTCTACGCTGCGCTCAACCTGGACTGGCTCAACCGGGAACAGGCCACCCGCACCGGCCACGTCCCGCCGGGTGGAACGCTGACGCGAGTCGACCGGAATGGCGTCGTATTCGCCCATCTGCCCGAGGACCCCGGCTGGCGCGGTTCGAAATTCCCGGTGCCCAAAGTGCTCGACGTCATCCTGCGAAAGGGTAACGGATCCGTCGAGGCGATCGATCCCGACGGCGTGCCGCGATTCTATATCTCCAGCCGGATCACCCGTCCTGTCGGATCGGGAAGTGCCTACGTCATTCTCGGGATTCCCCGGGAATCGATCGTCCGGGAAGGAAACCGGGGCCTGATGCTTCGTCTCTCCGGACTCGGCCTCGTGATGCTGTTAGGCTCCCTTACGGCGTGGTTCGGCGCCGAGACGGCGGTATTGCGTCCCATCCGCACGCTGCTTGAAGCAACCCGCCGTTTCGGGGAAGGCGATCTGTCGGCAAGAACCGCGATTCCGCCCTCCGAGGGCGAGTTCGGCATGCTGGCCGCCGCTTTCGACCGGATGGCCGAGGCGATCGAAAACAGGGAATTGGCGCTCCGGGAAGCGCAGCAACTTTACCATACGCTGGTCAGCACATCGCCAGACGCCATCACCGTGACGGACGTCATGGGGAACATCATCTTCGTTTCCAGGATGGCGCTGGCGATGTACGGCCACGACGCCGGCGAAAATGTCGTCGGACGAAGCCTGTTCGAGTGGATCGACCCGGGAGACCGGCAGCGGGCGGCAGCACGTTTCCCGGAACTGATCGCCGGCGGCACGCTGCAGGAAAAGGATTACCGGCTGATCCGCAAGGACGGTTCACGCTTCGTCGGTGAAATCTACGCCTCGCCCCTTCCCGATGAATCCGGAAAACCGAAAGGACTGATCGTCGCGACGCGAGACGTCACCGAGCGGATCCGGACAACCGAAGCCCTTCGGAAAAGCGAGCTCCGGTTGAGGGCGGCCATCGAGAACCTCCCCTTCGTTTTCTGGGCGTGCGACGCCGAGGGACGGTATACGCTGGCCAACACGCTGGCCATCCGCAAATACGGCGAGTTCGTCGGGAAGACGATGAGCGAGATGAAGACTTCCGGCGAATTCGGCTTGAACCTTGACGGACTCAACCGGCGGGTGTTCGCCGGCGAGATGGTCCGGATGGAAACGGAATTCGAGCAGGACGGCGTACAACGCACCAACGACAACATCATTTCTCCGATACGCGACGGAGAAAGCGTGATCGGCATGGTCAGCATCGCCATCGACATCACCGAACGGAAGCAGGCCGAGGCAAGGCGGGAAAAACTCGAGGGGCAGCTTCGCCAGTCCCAGAAAATGGAGGCGGTCGGACAGCTTGCCGGGGGGATCGCACACGACTTCAACAACCTGATGACCGTCGTCCTCGGCCAGATCGACCTGATCCGGAAGAAGTGGGACGACCCGCTGCTCGCTCGCCGGCTCGACGAGATCAGCAAGGCGGGCGAACGCGCCGCCACGCTGACGCGCCAACTGCTCGCCTTCAGCCGCAGGCAGATCCTGCAGCCCAGGATCGTCGACCTGAACGACGTCATCGCGGATATCCGGACGATCCTCGACCGGCTGATCGGCGACAACTACGCGATCGATATCCGTCTGGGCGACCGGCTCTGGCCGGTTCTCGCCGACCCGACGCAGATCGGGCAGGTCGTCGTGAACCTGGTGGTCAACGCGCGGGACGCGCTCCCGGAGGGCGGGACGATCCGGATCTCGACGGAGAACGTCTCGGTGGAAACGATCAGGCCGGCGCTCCCCATCCCGCCCGGAGAATACATCCAGCTATCGATCCGGGACGAAGGAACCGGGATGGACGACGAGACGAAGGCGCAGCTGTTCGAGCCGTTCTTCACGACCAAGGATGTGGGGAAGGGGACCGGCCTCGGGCTCTCCACCGTCTACGGCATCGTCATGCAGAGCGGCGGCCATATCGAGGTCGAGAGCAAGGTCGGCGACGGGACAACCGTAAACGTCTGGCTGCCAAGAACCGAAGGAGAAGCGACGCTGCCCCTTTTCGAAAACACGCCCGAGGAACCGCCGCACGGCACCGAGACGCTGCTGCTCGTCGAGGATGCGAACTACGTCCGGGGTCTCGTGCGGGACATCCTCGAAGAGTACGGCTACCAGGTCCTCGAAGCGGAAAACGGAACCCGGGCAATGGCGGTAGCCTCTGCGCACGACGGACCGATCGACCTGCTCCTGAGCGACATGGTCATGCCCGGGATGAGCGGGCGGAAACTGGCCGAGACGATCCAGGGCGTCCGCCCCTGCATCAAGGTCCTGTTCATGTCCGGGTACTCCGAAGAAGCCACGCTCCAGGCCGGCGCCGGAAGCCGGGGGCGAACGTTCCTCCAGAAACCGTTCACCCCCGAGGCGCTCGGCTGGAAGGTCCGCGAGGTGCTCGCCCGACAAGCGGGTGCCAAGGATCCCTAGCCCGCATTTCTCACCACCCTCCTGCTACGGCGGCGGATACGGGCATACCTACTGCGTTGCGCTCGATCGGCCTCCTCGACGTAGTGTCAACTACGCCTGCGTCGTCCTCCTGTCGCGCGCCTTGTATCTACGCCCGTCTCCACCCCCAAAGCGACGAAGCGTGGTGAGAAATGCGGGCTAGCCCGGGAGGGGCGGGTGTCCTGCGACGACCTACGCGCGATGGCCGGAAGTGGAACAGGCGGGACCCCTCTCACGGGATCCCGCCTGCAATGACCTTATCCGGTAGCGAACACCGACTGCCCGGATGCCCCTGCTCCCGTAGCGTAGTGGGAGGGGGTCTGAGCGAAGTGCCGGTGGATAGAACCGTTGCGGCTGCCCACGGAGGCGAATGGCCCCCTCCCACGTAGCCTGGGGATTAGCGGGCATCCACTCTCGTTACAGCCCCAGTTGCTTGAAGAAGTCGTTCCCCTTGTCGTCGACCAGGATGAACGCCGGGAAGTCGACGACCTCGATCTTCCAGACCGCTTCCATTCCCAGTTCGGGGAAGTCGATGCACTCGACCTTCTTGATGTTCTCCTCCGCGAGCAGCGCCGCCGGACCGCCGATAGACCCCAGGTAGAATCCGCCGTACTTCTTGCACGCGTCGGTCACCTGCTGGCTGCGATTCCCCTTCGCGATCATGATCAGACTCGCGCCCTGCGACTGAAGCAGGTCGACGTAGGAGTCCATCCGCCCCGCGGTGGTCGGGCCGAAGGAACCCGACGGCTTCCCCTTGGGCGTCTTGGCCGGGCCCGCGTAATAGATCGGGTGGTCTTTCAGGTATTGCGGGACGCCCTTGCCGGAATCGATCAGTTCCTTGAACTTCGCGTGGGCGATGTCGCGGCCGACGATCACCGTGCCGTTGAGCAGCAGGGGCGTCGAGACGGGGTGCTTCGTCAGTTCCGCAAGGACGTCCTTCGTCGGCTGGTTGAGATCGATCTTGACGCCGTGCTCGTGCTTGCGGCGATACGCTTCCGGGATGAGGCGGCCGGGGTTGCGGTCCATCTCCTCGATCCAGAGGCCGTCCCGGTCGATCTTCGCCTTGATGTTGCGGTCGGCCGAGCAGGAAACGCCCATCCCCAGCGGGCAGGATGCGCCGTGGCGCGGCAGGCGGACCACCCGGACGTCGTGGACGAAATATTTCCCGCCGAACTGGGCGCCGATCCCCAGTTTCTGGGCCGCCGCAAGGAGCCGATTCTCGAGCTCGACGTCGCGGAACGCACGCCCGTGCTCGTTGCCCGTGGTGGGCAGCGCGTCGTAATACTTGGTCGAGGCGAGCTTGACGGTCTTGAGGCAAGTCTCGGCGGATGTCCCGCCGACGACGAACGCGAGGTGGTAAGGCGGGCACGCCGCGGTGCCCAGCGTCTTCATCTTTTCGACGAGAAACTTTTCGAGCTTCTCGGGCGTGAGGAGCGCCTTGGTTTCCTGATACAGGTAGGTCTTGTTGGCCGACCCGCCCCCCTTGGCGACGAAGAGGAACTTGTAGGCCGCCCCTTCGGTCGCGTAGAGGTCGATCTGCGCCGGGAGGTTGGTGCCGGTGTTTTTTTCCTCGTACATGTCGAGGGCGACTGTCTGCGAATAGCGCAGGTTCTCTTCCGTGTAGGTCCTGTAGACGCCTTTCGACAGGTATTCCTCGTCCTTCGCGCCGGTCCAGACCTGCTGGCCCTTCTTGCCCATGACGATCGCGGTGCCGGTGTCCTGGCAGGTGGGCAGTTCGAACTGCGCGGCCACCTCGGCGTTGCGAAGGAAGGCGATCGCGACACCCTTGTCGTTCATCGACGCTTCGGGATCGGCGAGAATCTTCGCGACCATCTCGTTGTGCTCGGGCCGGAGGAGGAAGGAAACGTCGCGCATCGCCTGGTTGGCGAGCACGGCCAGCCCCTCGGGGTCGACCTTGAGCACGTCCTGCCCCTCGAACGAGGAAACGGAGACGTACTCCTTCGTCAGCAGCCGGTACTTCGTTTCGTCCTTGCCCAGCGGAAACGGATCCTGGTAGACAAACTCTGCCATCGCCTTTGTCGCTCCTTTATCGTTATGGTGGTCACGAAACAACTTTCAACCGATGATCGCGAAATTATATCCGCCTTACGGCTGCGAGATGGCGGAAAGCTTCCAGCTGCCCGAACCCGACGACCGGACGAAAGTCCAGTATTCCTCGAACAGCACGGGGTCGCTCTTGCTGCCGGAAACGAGGGTGCCCGATTCGTCGACGACGTAGTCGAGCAGGTTGGCGCGGAAGAGGACGGTTGCGTAATCCTGGCCGGATTCCTGCCACGCCTCGATGATCTCGACCTTGCGCACCGCGATGTTCTCGAGCCGGTTGAACTGCTTCCGGCCGCGTAGCGAATCGGCCTCGGACTGGAACTCCTCCTGCATCTGCGGCGTCAGCAGGTTCGACACCGGCGCCACGTCGCGTCCGGCAAACGCGCCCTGCACCTTGAAAAAGAGGCCGCTCGCCGTGTCGTCGCAGAACGCGCGCGCGTCGAACGACGGATCGGACGCGCAGATCGCCGCGAGGCCCCCCGCGACATCGGCCTCCTGCGGGGCGCCCCCGCCATACCGCTGCTGCCAGTCGCCGGCAGGCGCCGGCGGCGCCTCGTATTCGACCGCGCGCGGGCCGGAGTACCCGGTCGGCGGCTCCTGTTTTTTTGCGAACAGCAGCTTGTAGGCCAGATAACCCAGCCCGCCGACCAGCAGGATTTCCATGATCCCGAAACCGGACCCCCCGATGCCGCCCATCCCGCCGGCGTGCCCCATGCCGCCGCCGAAGAGCGACCCGAGCAGCATGCCGCCCAGGAGCCCGCCGGCCAAGCCGCCGCCGAAGCTGCGGAAGAAACCGCCCCCCGCCGGAGCGGGAAGGCCGGGAGCCGGCATCGCCGGGCGCGGTGGCGGCGAGGGCGCGACGCTCGGCGACGGCGTATACGACGGCCGGGAGGGGGAGAGCGACCGGGTGCCCCGGCTGCCGAACGACCGGCTCCCGCCGCCAAGACGCGCATCGGCAAGGTCGGCGCAGAGCAGGCTGAACATCGCGCCCGCAACCAGGACACAGAAACAACGATTCATTTTTTTCAAAGGAAGCTCCTCTTGAAGATCAATCCTGATTTTTAGATGATCGCTGCGACCGCCGCAAGCACCGCGTCGTAATCGGGCTCGGTGGTCACCTCGGCCACGTGCTGGATGTAGCGGACGACCCCGGCACCGTCGATGACGAAGATCGAGCGCGAGAGCAGCATAAGTTCCTTGACCAGCACGCCGTAAGCCGCGGCAAAACCGTGCTCACGGTAGTCCGACAGGGTGCGGACCTTGTCGATCCCGGCGGCGCCGCACCACCGTTTCTGGGCGAACGGGAGGTCGGCGCTCACCGTCAGCACCTCGATGTTCCCGGGAAGATTCGCCGCGAGCACATTGAAGCGGCGGGTCTCGGTGTCGCACGTCGGCGTGTCGAGCGACGGCACGCAGCTGACGATGAGGATCTTCCCCGACAGGTCGGCGAGGGTGACCGGCTTCATCGCGTTGTCGACCAGACGGAAGTCGGGCGCCGGGTCGCCCACCTTGATTTCGGGCCCGAGCAGCGTGAACGGCGTTCCCTTGAACGTGATGACTCCGCTTCTTTCCTGCATGACGGCCTCCTTTAGTTTCCGAGCATCTTTTTCTTGAGCCCCTCGTCGGCCGGCTTCCCGCCGAACCAGACCTTGAGGATGCCGCGGACGAGCGAGGACGACTTGAGCGTCCCGAGCACCCGCCCGTTGTGCGATGCGGCCACCGTCCCGTCGCCGCCCAGGAAGAGGTCGACCTTGTCGCCCTTGTAGAAGTCGGCCTTGAAAAGGGTCAGGAACCGCTTCGCGTCCGGAGAGCGCGCGATCTCGGGGGCGTTGTTCATGAAGCCCTCCTCGAACGCGCCCATGATCTTTTCCTTCTCGACCTTGTCGCGCAGGATATCGAGGCGAAGCAGCTTGTCGCCCGGCTCCTGGAACAGCTCCTCCTCGGACGACACCCGCTTCGGCGTATACAGGGAGCCGACGTAGACGTCGAAGACGAATTTCTTCCGGATTCCGGCGCCGTTGAGCGAGAGCGACTGGCCGTTGACCGTCAACGAGGGGGGGACGGAGACGCCGGCGACCTCCGCCGCGAAAACGCCCGGGGCGAGCAGCAGGAAAAGGAGTGCGGCGGACACTATCTTCTTCATCGGTTCCTCCACGATTCGGGTGCCCGGACGGCGCGAGGATCAGCTTTTCGCCCCCCATCACCCGGTTGACCGTCACGGGCAACCGGCCGCGCCGGGCCCAGACCCAGCGCGGGTCGCGCATATCGTCGGGCTGGTGCCGCGGATTTTCGACCGGATATCTTCATCGGATCCCTCATTAGTTTTATGGTTTCGAATCCAGTATATCCGCTCCGGCAAGTCTTGGGGCATCCTGGATATCGCCCAAAAAAAATGAGTGGAGCGTCAACTCGCCGTAGGCGTGGCGGAGCCGGAAATCCTTGCTGTCGTTGAAGAAGTCGGCCTCGATGAACCCCTTGAGCGCGGCGTCGCCGGTATTCGCGGCGGGCTACGCATACGTCATGGTCGGCGAACGGCGCGGCGGCGCGGGCGCGGCACCGCTACGTTTCTGGCGGAAATCCTGATAGACTGCGCGCATGTCGATCGAAACGCCCACACCCGAATCGCACCCCGGAGGCGACCCTCGATACAAGCTGGTCGACCGTGCCCTCAAGCGGTTCCAGTACCGCCAGGACGCCCTGATCGAGGTGCTGCACCTCTCGCAGGAGACGTTCGGGTACCTGGGCGAAGCGCTACTCACCTACGTCGCCCGAGCCCTCAAGCTCCCTCCAAGCCACGTTTACGGCGTCGCCACCTTCTACCATTTCTTCACCCTGAAACCCAAGGGTGAGCACAACTGCATCGTCTGCATGGGCACGGCGTGCTACGTCAAGCGGGCCGGAGAAGTCGTCGAGGCGCTCGAAGGCGAATTCGGCGTGAAGGCGGGGCACACCACCGAAGACGGAAAGCTGAGCGTGTCCATCGCCCGGTGCCTCGGCAACTGCAGTCTCGCGCCGCTCCTCGTCGTCGACGGAGAAGTGCTGGGGCACGAGACGCCCGAATCGACGCTGGCGAAGGTTCGCGCCGCCGTCGGGAAGGAGCAGGCTGAATGAGGGTTGCCGATCTCAAGACAATGGCCGAGCAGGAATCCGCGGCGCTGGCCGTTTTTCGCGCCCGCCTCCTGGTCTGCTACAGCGCCCCCTGCCTGGCCGCCGGCGCCGACGCCGTACGGGAGGCGCTCGAAAAAGAGGTCGCCGGGCGCGGGCTCGCCGCCGACGTCCAGCTGGTGTCGACCGGGTGCCTGGGACCTTGCAGCCGGGGGCCGATGGTCACCGTCTCGCAGCCGGGCCAAGCCGACGCCGTCTACGAAAAGGTAACCCCCGAAACGGCGGTCGCGATCCTCGACCACCACGCAAGCCAGGGACCGCCGGCCGACGGTTTCCGGATGTCGCCCGAGAATCCCTTCCTGACCCGGCAGATGCGGGTGGCGCTGGCCAACTGTGGCCTGATCGACCCCGAACGGATCGAGGACTACATCGCCCGAGGGGGATACGGCGGGCTGGCGCACGCCCTTCACGAACTCGACCCCTCGGAAGTCTGCTTCGAAATCAAGCACAGCGGCCTGCGCGGCCGCGGCGGCGGCGGATATCCGACGGGGCTCAAGTGGAACCTGGTCCGCAAGGCGCCGGGCGCGAAGAAATACGTCGTGGCCAACGGCGACGAGGGCGACCCGGGCGCCTACATGGACCGGACGCTGATGGAATCCGACCCGCACCGCGTGCTCGAGGGGATGGCCATCGCGGGCTATGCCGTGGGCGCCGAGCAGGGATTCATCTACGTCCGGGGCGAATACCCGGTGGCCGCGCAACGTCTCGACAAGGCCATCAAGGCCGCCGAGCGGCTCGGCCTTTTGGGCAGCCGGGTGCTCGAGAGCAACTTCAATTTCCGGATCGACATTCGCATCGGCGCGGGCGCCTTCGTCTGCGGCGAGGAAACGGCGCTCATGGCCTCGATCATGGGCCTTCGCGGCCAGCCGGTCCCGAGGCCGCCCTACCCGGCGCAAAAAGGGCTGTGGGGCTGCCCGACGCTCATCAACAACGTCGAAACCTTCGGCAATGTCCCCGACATCGTCTCGAAGGGCTCCGACTGGTACGCGGCCAGCGGCACGCCCAAGTGCCGGGGCACCAAGGTGTTCGCCCTGTGCGGGCAGGTCGAGAACACCGGCCTCGTCGAGGTGCCGATGGGGATGACGCTGCGCGAGATCGTCTACGACCTGGGCGGCGGCATCCCGGGCGGGCGGGCGTTCAAGGCTGTGCAGACCGGGGGGCCGAGCGGTGGGTGCATCCCGGCCTCTCACCTCGACACCCCGGTCGATTACGAGGGGTTGCAGCAGCTCGGCTCGATCATGGGCTCGGGCGGCTTCATCGTCATGGACGACCGCAGCTGCATGGTCGACGTCGCCCGCTTCTTCATGGAATTCTGCCTCGACGAGTCGTGCGGTAAATGCGTCCCGTGCCGGGCCGGAACGGTCCAGATGCACCGGATCCTCACCCGGATCACGCAGGGCAAAGCCGGTCCCGACGACCTCGAAAAGCTCGAGGCGCTCTGCGAAATGGTGCGCGACTCGAGCCTGTGCGGTCTCGGGCAGGCCGCGCCCAACCCGGTGCTGAGCACGCTGCGCTGGTTCCGCGACGAGTACGAGGCGCACATCCACGAAAAACGGTGCCCGGCGGGCGTCTGCCGGTTGACGCCTTCGGAAGGAGGCGAACGCTAAATGCCCGTCGTCACCTTGACCATCAACGACGAGCTCGTCAGCGCCCTCGACGGCGAACTGCTGCTCAAGGTCATCCGCGAGCAGGGCGTCAAGCTGCCCACCCTGTGCCACCTCGACGGCCTTTCCGAGCGGGGCGGCTGCCGCCTCTGCATGGTCGAGGTCGAGGGAATCCACCGGCTCCAGTCGGCGTGCACCACCGCCGCGCGGGAAGGGATGGTAGTCCGCACCCACACCGACCGCCTCGTCTCCTACCGGAAGATGATCCTCGAACTGCTCTTCGCCGAGCGGAACCACGTCTGCGCGGTCTGCGTCATGAACCGCCACTGCGAACTGCAGGACGTCGCGGCGAAGGCCGGCGTCGACCACGTCCGCTACGACTACCTGGCCACCGGCCTGCCGATGGACACCTCCCACGAGCGGTTCGGCCTCGACCAGAACCGATGCATCCTGTGCGGTCGCTGCCAGCGGGTCTGCGACGAGGTCGAGGGGGCGCACACATGGGACGTCATGGGGCGCGGGGCGGGCAGCCGCGTCATCACCGACCTCAACCATCCGTGGGGCGAGAGCCGGTCGTGCACGTCGTGCGGCAAGTGCGTCCAGGTGTGCCCGACGGGGGCGCTCTTCAACAAAGGGGTGACCGTGTCCGAAATGGAGAAGGAGCCCGAGTTCCTCACGCGCATCCTCGAAGGACGGGAGAAGAAACAGTGGAGCCGGTAGTGCCCGAAGCCGAGGCACCCGCACGCAAACGAATCGCCACCGCCTGGCTGGGCGGCTGCTCCGGCTGCCACATGAGTTTCCTCGATCTCGACCTTCGGCTGATCGACCTCCTGGCCGCGGCCGACCTCGTCTTCAGCCCGATCGCCGATATCAAGGCCTTTCCCGAAGGGGTCGACCTGACGCTGGTCGAAGGGGCGGTCGCCAACGAGGAAAATCTCGAACTCGCGCACCGGATTCGCGCCAACAGCCGGATCGTGGCCAGTTTCGGCGACTGCGCGGTCACGGGCAACGTGACGAGTTTGCGAAACCACCTCCCGGTCGAGGAACTGCTGACCGGACTTTACAAGGCCGGATCCGGATCCGTGCCTCGCAGCGGCGAAGGGGCCGAAATCCTCCCCGAACTGCTGCCGCGCGTCCTGCCGCTGCACCAGGTGATCGCGGTCGACGCCTTCATTCCGGGCTGCCCGCCCGACCCCGACCGGATCTGGGCGGCCGTGACGGCGCTTCTCGATGGCAGACCGGTTCCGTCCGTCGAAGGAGAGCGCACCTTTGGGTAAAACCATTCGCATAGATCCCGTCACGCGGATCGAGGGCCACTCGAAGATCACGATCACGCTCGACGACTCGGGCGCTGTCTCCGACGCCCGCTTCCACGTCACCGAGTTCCGCGGATTCGAGAAGTTCTGCGTCGGCCGTTCTTTCTCCGAAATGCCGTCGATCACGGCGCGCATCTGCGGGATCTGCCCCGTCTCCCACTCGATCGCCTCGGCGCACGCGGGCGACATGATCCTGGGCGTCAAGCCGCCGCCGCTCGCCCGGAAACTTCGCCGGGTGATCAACTGGGCGCAACTCGTCCAGAGCCACGCGCTGAGCTTCTTCCACCTCTCGGCGCCCGACCTGCTCCTCGGGATGGAGAGCGAGCCCGGCGACCGGAACCTCGCGGGGCTGATCCGGAAATATCCCGACGTCGCCCGGCAGGGAATCCGGCTGCGCGCCATCGGCCAGGAGATCATCCGCACGCTGGCGGGGCAGAGCGTCCACCCGGCCTACGTCGTCCCCGGCGGGGTGCTTGAACCGCTTTCCGAAGCCAACCGCCAAAAGATCGCGGCGATGGTGCCCGAAGGGCTCGCCATCGTCGAGAGCGCGCTCGACCTGCTCAAGTCCGCCTGCGAGAAACTGGGCGAGGAGATCGAGACGTACGGGAAATTTCCCGGCCACTTCCTCGGCCTGGTGAACTACGACGGGGCCCTCGACCACACCGACGGCGCACTCCGGATGATCGACGCCCAGGGACGCAAGGTCGTCGACGGGCTCCCCGTGAACCAGTACGCCGATATCCTCGGTGAAGCGTCCGAGTCGTGGAGCTACATGAAGTTCACCCACTACCGCGAGCTCGGCCCCCCCGCGGTCGAGGTGCCCTATCGCGTCGGACCGCTCGCACGCCTCAACGTCTGCGACTTCACCGGAACGGTCCGCGCCGACCGCGAGCTTCGGCAATTCCGGCGGCTCGGGGAGAACGGGCTGCCGGTCACCGCCAGCTTCCACTACCACTACGCCCGGCTGATCGAGATCCTCTACGCCCTCGAACGGATCGAGCTGATGATGGCCGAGGAGACGATCACCGGAAAGCACGTCCGGAGCCGGGCCAGCGTCAACCGGCTGGTGGGGATCGGGGCGAGCGAGGCGCCGCGCGGGACGCTGTTCCACGAATATCACGTCGACGAGAACGGCCTCCTGACGAAGGTCAACCTGCTGATCGCGACGGGTCAGAACAACCGGGCGATGAACGAGACGATCCTGCAGATCGCGAAGAAGTACGTGACGGGCGACCGGCTGACCGAAGGGGCACTCAACCGGGTCGAGCACGGCATCCGGATATTCGATCCGTGCCTCAGTTGCGCAACGCACACCATGGGCATTCCGACGACCGTGATCCGGCTCGTGGCGCCCGACGGTACGGTCCTCGACGAAGCCCGGCGGGGATAGGACCCGTCAGACGACGCGGATGATGAACTCGGGGCACGCCTCGGCGCAGTAACCGCACAAGATGCAGATCTCCTCGTCGACCTCTGCCTTCCCCTCGACCACCGAGAGCGCGCGCGAGGCGCAGGCCGGAACGCAGGCGCCGCACCCCTTGCAGAACTGCTTCATGATCCGCAGGCGTCGCCGGCGCGCCTCGAGCGGCTTCCAC
>JANXQJ010000098.1 GCA_025356865.1 Deltaproteobacteria bacterium
TCCAGCAGCAGTTCGGCAACGTGAGCAACGAGGGGATCGAGTATGTGGCGGGCCTCCTCGGGCTTTCGGCGGCGCGCATCGAGGGGGTCGCAACCTTCTACACGATGTACAACCGAAAAGCCGTCGGGAAATACCACGTCCAGATCTGCCGAAACATCGCCTGCTCGCTGCTCGGTGCCGAGCACCTGATCGATCACGTTTCAGGCAAGCTGGGCGTCAAGCCCGGTCAAACGACGGCCGACGGCCGCTTCACCCTGGCCAAGGTCGAGTGCCTCGGAGCCTGCGGAACCGCGCCGGTCATGATGGTCAACGACGATTATTACGAGAACCTGACGGCGGCGAAGATCGATTCGATCCTCGACGCCCTTAAGTAGGGGGAGCCCGGTAACCACGATGGAACTCGTCCTTACCACCCATTTCGGAAACGACCAGTACCACGCCATCGGCACCTACCAGGAGCTGGGCGGGTACGTAGCGCTCAAGAAGGCACTCGGCATGACCTCCGACGCGATCATCGACGAGGTCAAGAAGGCCAGCCTGCGCGGACGCGGCGGCGCCGGATTTCCGGCCGGCATCAAGTGGGGCTTCCTGCCCAAGAACGACCGGCCGCGCGTCCTCGTGATCAACGCCGACGAGGGCGAGCCGGGCACGTTCAAGGACCGCCTCATCATGAGCCGCGGGCCGCACCTGCTCATCGAGGGGATCGCGATCGCCGCTTTCGCGCTCAACGCCCACATGTCCTACATCTACATCCGGGGCGAGTTCGTGAAAGAGGCGAACATCCTCAACGAGGCGATCGACGAAGCCTACGCCAAGGGATTCCTGGGCAAGAACATCCTGGGCAGCGGGTTCGACCTCGACCTCACCGTCCACCGCGGCGCGGGCGCCTACGTCTGCGGCGAGGAAACGTCGCTCATCAATTCGCTCGAAGGCAAGCGCGGCTGGCCGCGTCTGAAACCTCCGTTCCCGGCCGTGGTCGGCGCCTTCGGCCTGCCCACGATCGTCAACAACGTCGAAACGCTGGCCGACGTACCGTGGATCATCACGAACGGGGGCGAAAAATTCGCGGCGCTGGGCTCCGAGAAGAACGGCGGCACCCGCCTCATCGGCGTTTCAGGCTGGGTCGAGAAACCGGGCGTCTACGAACTGCCGTGCGGCACGAACCTGAAAGACATCATCTACAAGCATTGCGGGGGCATCAAGAACGGCAAGGCGCTCAAGGCGGTCATCCCGGGCGGGTCGTCCACCGTGGTGTTGCGACCCGACGAGATCGACGTCGCCTACGACATCGAGTCGATGGCCAAGATCGGCAGCGCGTCGGGCTCGGGGGGGGTCATCGTCATCCCCGAGGGCACCTGCATGGTTCGAATCCTCTCCGTCCTGATGAACTTCTATGCGCACGAGTCGTGCGGTCAGTGCACGCCGTGCCGGGAAGGCACGGGCTGGTTCAAGACGATCGTCAGCCGGATCGAGAACGGGAAGGGCCGTCCCGGCGACATCGAACTGCTCCTCGACATCTGCGACAACATCATGGGCCGCACCGTCTGCCCCCTTTCCGAGGCGGCCGGGATGCCGGTCAAGGGTTTTCTCACCAAGTTCAGGGACGAATTCGAACAGCACATTCGCGACCAGAAATGCCCATACGGGAACAAATTCCAGAGCGCCCATGCCTAACATCATACTCAACGGACTCCAGATCAGCGTCCCCGACGGGACCACCATCCTCAACGCCGCGAAGCAGGCCGGGATCGAGATCCCGCATTACTGCTACCACCCGAAGCTGCCCATCGCCGGAAGTTGCCGGATGTGCCTCGTCGAGGTCGAGAAGGCGCCCAAGCTGATGACCGCCTGCTCCACGACGGTCACCGACGGGATGGTTGTCTTTACCGACAGCGAAAAGGTTCGCAAGGCGGTCACCGGGGTGCTCGAGCTCATGCTCATCCACCACCCGCTCGATTGCCCCATCTGCGACCAGGCCGGCGAGTGCGGACTGCAGGATTATTACATGAAATACGGGCTCCACAAGAGCCGGTACGATCTCGAAGACAAGGTCCACAAGACCAAGCACCAGGATATCGGCGGGCAGATCATGCTCGATTCCGAGCGGTGCATCCTCTGCTCCCGCTGCGTGCGCTTCCTGAACGAGGTGCCGAAGACGGGCGAGCTCGAGATCAGCCAGCGGGCCAACCACTCCGAAATCGGGATTTTCCCGGGTCGCCCGCTCGACAACCATTACACGGGCAACCTGGCCGACGTCTGCCCGGTCGGCGCGCTCACGAGCAAGGATTTCCGTTTCAAGTGTCGCGTCTGGTTCCTGTCGTCGGTGAAGTCGGTCTGCACCGGGTGTGCGAACGGGTGCAACATCGACGCCCATTTCCGCGAGCAGACGATGTACCGCGTCAAGCCGCGCGTCAATGACGCCGTCAATCAGGCCTGGATGTGCGATTTCGGACGTCTCGAATACAAGAAGGCCAACGAGGGACGGATTCTCGAGCCGACGTTGCGCCAGGGCGGTTCCGACCGGACGCCGGGTTGGGATTCGGCCCTCGCCGACGTCGCGTTCAAACTGAAGGACGCCGTCGACCACCACGGCGCCGAGGCGGTCGCGGTGATCGCCTCCCCGCAGTCGTCCAACGAAGAACTGTTCCTGATCCGGCGACTGGCCGACGAGATCCTGGGCACGCCGAACCTTTCGTTTACGTCCCGCGTGGCGGGTGATGGCTTTGCCGACGAGATCCTGATCAAGGCCGACAAGAATCCCAACGCGAAGGGCGCCGGATTGCTGGGCATTTCCGACAGCGGTTTCGACGCGTTGCTCCAGAAGATCGCCGACAAGAAGATCAAGGCGCTTCTGGTGTTCGGCAACGTGCTGGGCGACCTGGCAGACAACGAAGTGGCCACCCTCCTCTCGGCCGTCCCGTTCGTCGGCCTCGCGGGCTCGAATGAAAGTGCACTCTCCCGGGCCGCGCACGCAGTGCTTCCGACCGCCTCGATCTTCGAACGGAGCGGCACCTTCACCAACTCCGCAGGGCGGGTCCAGCGGTTCGAAGCGGGTTTCTTGCCGCGAGGCAACGCCCGGCCCGACCTCGACATCGTGACCGGCATCGCGAACCGCCTGGGCGCCGGCTGGACCTTCGAAGGCGCGGCGGCCGTATTCGCAGTGATTTCCGCTTCGGTGGCGCCGTTCGCAGGCCTGACCTACGAATCGCTCGGAGACCAGGGACAGAATGTAACGGAGGCCGGGAATGCTTGATTTTTCTGTATCGGTCGTCCGCGTTCTCATCGCGATGTTCTTCCCGCTGATGCTTGTGCCGGTCCTCGTCTGGGCCGAGCGGAAGGGCGCGGCCTACATCCAGGACCGTCGCGGACCGAACCGCGCCTCGATCGCGGGCCTCAAGCTGGGCGGCCTGTTCCACCCGCTGGCCGACGCGCTCAAATTGATGTGGAAGGAAGACTTCGTTCCCGACCACGCTCACAAGTTTTTCTACCAGCTGGCGCCGGTTTTCGCCGTCGCGACTGCGATGATGACTTTCGCGGTCGTCCCGTTCGGACCCGACGTCGTGATCATGGGCAAGTCGTTCGCGCTTCAGGGCGCCCCCTTGAACGTCGGCATCCTCTACCTGTTCGCGATCGCGGGACTGGGCGTCTACGGCGTCATCCTGGCCGGCTACGCCTCGGGCAGCAAGTACCCGCTCTTCGGCAGCCTCCGTTCTTCGGCGCAGATGATCTCCTACGAAGTCACGATGGGTCTTTCCATCATCGGGCTTCTCATGATCTTCCGGTCGGTCCAGCTGGGCGAGATCGTCCGGGGACAGGGCGAGATGCTGTTCGGCTTCATCCCCAAGTGGGGCGTCGTCGTGCAGCCGGTCGGGTTCATCATCTTCATCGTCGCGATTTATGCCGAAGCCAACCGGACGCCGTTCGACTTGCCCGAAGGCGAGTCCGAACTGGTCGCCGGTTTCCACACCGAGTACGCCTCCTTCAAGTTCTCCATGTTCTTCATGGCGGAATATGTCCACATGGTGGTCGGTTCCGCCGTCATCGCCACGCTCTTTTTCGGCGGTTGGCAGGTGCCGTTCCTGACCGACCAGGGCTTCGGGACTCCCGGTCACCTTTGGGCCTCCGTTCCCTCGGCGCTGGTGCTTGCGCTCCGGGTCGGGGCGTTTCTCGCGAAACTGCTCTTCTTCGCCTGGCTCTTCATCTGGGTCCGTTGGACCGTGCCCCGTTTTCGGTATGATCAGGTCATGCGGCTGGGCTGGAAGGTTCTGCTGCCGCTCTCGCTCGCAAACATCTTCGTGACGGGGCTGATCCTGCTCCTGATCGATCGAGGCAGGTTCTAACGATCATGACCATCGGAATCAAGAAAGTATCCCGTCCCGAAAAGATGTCGTTCGGCGAGGGCCTCTATCTCGTCGAGATCGTCAAGGGGCTTGGTCTGACGATGGGGCATCTGCTCCGCAACATCGTTCACCAGGAAAACATCTACACCTACGAGTATCCCGAGGAACGGCGCACAATGCCGCCCCGGTACCGCGGCAAGCACCGTCTGATGAAGCGGGAAGACGGCACGCCCAGGTGCGTCGCCTGCTACTGCTGCCAGACCGCCTGCCCGGCCAAGTGCATCACCATCGTCGCCGGCGAGTCGCCCGATTCCGCCACCGAGAAGGTCCCGGTCAGTTTCGAC
>JANXQJ010000099.1 GCA_025356865.1 Deltaproteobacteria bacterium
TTTCGCCCTCCAGGATGTCAACAAGATTCGTTCAAGATTGTTGGCAGCACATGATGTGTCCGGTTTTGTAGCCACTCTGTCCGTCTCATGCTCACCCCCGATACAGGTGAAACACAAACCGGACAGATCGTGTGCTACAAAACCGGACACATCATGTGCTGCCAACAATCTTGAACGAATCTTGTTGACATCCTGGAGGGCGAAAAGGTAGTATCTTAGGTTCACGGCGCGGGGTGGAGCAGCCAGGTAGCTCGTCGGGCTCATAACCCGAAGGTCACAGGTTCAAATCCTGTCCCCGCTACCAACAATTACAAGGGGTTACGGCAATCCAGCCGTAACCCCTTTTTCGTTTCTGCCAGATTTCTGCCAGCGTCCAACGTGCAACGCGCTCATCAGTCAGATTAGGAATTTCCTTTTTTCACCTGCCGCGGCCGGGAGGGCGACTTTGCCCTTCCGGTCGTCGTTCTTTCAGGGCTTGGCCCGGCGAATCCGCATTCCCGTCACCGACCCGGGAACCGCACGCCCACGCGATGCGCGCGTGGGTTGCAATGGGTTGCAATGGGGCTTGCGTCGTGAAGCGCAACCGTACTAGTATCGCTTCATGATGTGAAGCGATAAGGAGCGTATAGTGCCTCGCTGGATCTGGCAGCACCCGGATTGGCCGAAGTTCACGTGGCGGGAAAGCGACCTGCTGCTCCCCCTGGCTGAAGCTCGTCGTCTTCAGGGGCGGTTGCAGGGAGTCCACCGTCTGCTGGATCGGGAACTCTCCGTGGAGGCGCAGGCGAAAATCCTCGTCGAGGACGGGATCAACACCAGCGCCATCGAAGGGGAGAAGGTCGATCTGGATGCGATTCGCTCCTCCGTAGCCCGTAAACTCGGCCTTCCAACGGCGGGTCTCCCAGAGCCGTCCGGAGTGATTTCCGGACTGGTGGATCTCCTCTTCGACGCGACCACCCGATTCGATGACCCGCTGACCCGGAAGCGCCTGTTCGGATGGCAGGCGGCCCTTTTCCCGACGGGATATTCCGGGCTCCGCTTGGTCAGGGCTGGCAGGTTGCGCGGCGCCGAACCGATGCGGGTTATCTCCGGTCCGATCGGAAAGGAGAGGATCCATTTCGAAGCACCTCCGGAGGATCGCCTTGCCAAAGAGGTGGATTCCTTCCTCCGATGGTTCGAGGCGGCCGCGAAGGACGAGGACGGCCTGATCCGCGCCGGCCTGGCCCATCTCCGATTCGTTACGATTCACCCGTTCGAGGACGGGAACGGGCGGATTGCCAGGGCCATCACCGACATGGCCATCGCAAGGGATGAGCGGGAACCGGTGCGCTTGTTCAGCCTCTCTGCCCAGATCATGAGGAATCGCAAGGAGTATTACGATATCCTCGAGAAGACGCAACGGGGAGGCATCGATGCCACCCCTTGGCTGGCGTGGTTTCTTGGGCAAGTGGGCGAGGCGTGCTCTCTGGCCGAGGGTACCGTGGGCAACGTGCTGGCGAAGGCGAAGTTCTGGATGGCTCATCAACAGGCGCCCCTGAACGACCGCCAGCGGAAGGTTCTCAACCGACTTCTCGACGTAGGGGCGGAGGGCTTCGCGGGGGGAATGACCACCCGGAAGTACGAAGGGATGACGAAGGCGAGCCGGGCTACGTCGTATCGTGAACTGGCTGAACTGGTGTCCCTCGGTTGCCTCGAGGTGGTCGGTTCCGGGCGGGGGACGAGCTATCGCCTCGTGCCGGTCACACCGCCCGCAGAACAGACGGAGAACCGAAGGGACCGCATGACGACAACCGGCCCGAGTACTGGTTGCCGATCCCGGCGAGCGAAACGTGGAAACACTTTCGATGATGGCTAATTCGATAGATTCCAGGGTCAGCCACGCACGCATGTCGCCCAAAGCAGCTCCGCTCCTGCCTCTCGGACCATCGTCTCGTAGGCATCAAGGTCGGGTGTTTCACTTCCGTCGAGGAAGCCCATCGAGCGACCGCCGGGCAGTGCGGTGGCGCGGACGGCCCGTTTTGACGCCCCACGCATTTTCCCGTCGTCGGTCAGCATGTACCGAATCTTCGAGCCCGGTTGCAACGCCACTCCGCGACCGCACAGCTCCCGGGTGACGGCCGCCGCGGCACTGTTTGCGACGTACTGGTCCGGCGCCTTCGACAGGCGTCGGGCGATGGTCAGCGCCTCGGGCGGCACGCGACCCCCGCGAAGTTCGCGAACCGCATCCTCGATCATTGCTTCGAGCTCCGTGCGCAGCTTTCGCAGCGCCGGCAAGCTGTCGGCGGTTCCCATTGTGCCGACCATCCTCTTTTGCAGGGCGGCGACGAACGGTGGCGTATCGGATCGGCGCAGGGCGATTCCCCGCACCTTTACCTCGCCGTGTCGAAATGCCCCGACAAAACGGTTCGGCACGGCGACGGCCGGGTTCTGCTTCGACGGCAGAAATGCGATCCAGTCGTAAACGCCCTCGAGCGCAATCGGCATTCCGGTCTCCCGGGTGATCGTGCCGCCCAGTGCCAGGTAGTCGGTTTCGGTCGCTCCGGTCCTCGTCACCCAGATCGCGTCGGTCAATCCGTGAAGGAAGGAGAATCCGTCGCGCTCGGCGATCTCTTTCGCCATGAGCAACTTCTCGCGCCCCCATGCGGTTACGGCCTCGTGCGCTTCGATTCTTCCGAAGCGGGCGTTGCGGTAGCCCAGAAAGCCGAACGAGACGACAAGCAGCCATTTGAGGGCAGTCTGCCGCTTGCGGAAAGCTTCCTTGCCCTCGGATGTGTCCGCAGACTTCTGCCGGGCCTTGAGCTGCCGCCGCTTTTCGAGGATGGGCGCCAGCGTGTCGGGGATGATGCCGCGCCGCCGGGTGCAGGTGTGGGCGCCGATGCCCGGTACGGGCTGGCCGGGATCGCAGCAACCGCAGTTGATCGTCTCGGGGGAGATGTTGTAGCGGTCCATCAGCGACGGGTACATTGAGGCGAAGTCGAGCTCGGCGACGTTGCCGCGGACGCCGGGTCGCGGCAGGTAGGTCAGCCCCCCCTTGTCGGTTTCGACCAGCGCCAGCCCAGTCTTGAAATCTTCCGGTTCGCGTTTCTTGAAGGGCACGAGGATGCCGCGCGACATCGCCAGGGCGACCTCCATCGCCGAGATGGCCGTGCCGGGCGAGGATCGCGCCAGCCGTTGCAGCGGGATGCCGGAGAGCCGCGCAAGCTCGATCAGGCCGGGCAGCCCCGTGTCGCCGAACAGGAACGAATTGCGGGCGTCGATGTGCCAGCGCCCGAAGGCGGTGTGGGTTGCCGCGCGGTAGACGACCTTTCCGTACGACATGTAGGAGCGGGGCGGTATCGGTTTACGCGGATCCTTGCCAACTCGGTTTCCCGCAGGGGTGGCCAGTGTCCGGTCAAGCGAGAATAGGGTTCCGCAACGGGCGGACAATTCCAGCAGCGTCGGGACGATGTAGTCGTCGCCGTATTCGGTGACCAGCAGATCGGGGTCGGCCTCGCGCAGCCGTTTCGACAGGTCGTGCAGCAACCCGGCGCCGTCGACCTGTTCGAACGCGTAGCTTCGACCGTCGTACGAAAGCAGCAGCGGCCGGGAACGACCGTGGGCGGGGTGCCCGTCCCCTTCGATCCGGAGTGTCGCAGTCGTCAGTTCGGGAAGAGGGGCGTTGACGTCCCACGGGTCGTCGAGGATTTCGTGTGCCTGCACGACGCCGTCTTCGTTGATTTCGACGTTGGCTCGCGCCAGCGGGTAGAGGCCGGTCGCGTAGGCGTACTGCTGTTCAGGCGAGATGTCGGCGTTGAACAGCGCCTCGGGCGTGAACTCGTCCTCGGCCATCCGGACGGTGCGCGTGAACAACCCGGAAACCGGGACACGCAACCGCCAGGCGGGCATCGCCCGGCCCGAAAAGATCTCGATCCCCTCGCCGCGCCCCACTCGGCAGCCCCAGGCGCGTGCGGCCGCCAGGACCGTCTCGCGGCGCACGTCATGGCCAGCGACGACGAACGACGGCAAAAAAGGGGCGGAGAGGGCGTGCGTCGTCCCGTCGTCGGTGCGGAACACGAGGTCAACCGATGTGGGTCGCGCGACCAGATCGAGCAGCCAGCCGGTAAGCGTACGGTTCGCCATGGCGTCAGCTTTTGCTGTCGGAGAGGGTGCCAGTACCTGCTTCGAGTGCTTCAAGCCGCAGTGAAAGGTCGCGGACTGCACGCCGGGTTTCGACAAGGATGCTCATCAGCACCGCTTCGAACGGTACCGGACGACCCGAGCAGGCACAGGCGGCCGTGTGGTAGCGGGCATCGGAGAACAGCGTGTCGAACAGCTCGCGGTCCTCTTTGCGCAGTGCCCGGCGAAACTCCTTCCATGAGGACTCTTCCTGGTAGAGCGTCTGCGTGAAGGGGAGGACGGTGCGGCCCATCTTCTTATGCCCCCGCTCGCAGTGGGATCGGCGCCCGCTTTCCGTCGAGCCAGAGGGTGCCGCCCCACGTTTTGCCCTCGCGCCGGACGAGCAGCATGGGACGCGCTTCACGCGCCAGGTGCATGAAGAAGCCGGCTCTGTCTCCGGCAGCCGGATGCCCGGCCAGCACGATCCGCATGCCGGATGCCGATATCTTCTTGAGTGCCGAGACACTCTTGCGAAACAGGGCGCACGCCTCCTTGTAGGGAACGTCGGCATCGCGGAACGACTCGTGGAGTCCGAGTACCAGTGCGGTACGGGATCGGCGGCGTGAAAGTTCGGGCGCGAGTCGTTCGGAGAGCAACCGCTCGAGCTGATGGCAGGTAAAGGCACGGGACAGGTGGATGCGGGAGAGTGCCGCACGCGCATCGCCGCCCAAAGCAGATGCCGTGCGGCTGATGTCGTAGGGATCGAATCGGTTGCCGCCATCGACGGCGACCACGGATTCTCCGGCGAGCAGCGGTCCGGTCAGCGCCCGCAGTGCGAGAGAGCAGGCGTTCTCCCCGAAGATTCCGGCCATTTTACCGGGAGGGGGCGCCAGGCAGAGGGCGGAGGCATCGAAAAGGTCGATCGCTCTTGTGGCCACGGGTACGTCGTCCATCAGAGCTTCCGGTAGAGGCCGACCACCTTGCCGGCGATGCGGAACGACGGTGTATCCGCCGGTACGAGGATCGGCGGGTAGGCCGGGTTGGACGCCTCGAGGACGACGCCCTCGCCGCGCCGGCGGAACCGCTTGATGGTGGCATCGCCAGAAACAACCGCGACGACGATATCGCCATCGGTGGCGTCGGGTTGGCATCGGACGATGACGTAGTCGCCCTCGGTAATGTGGTCGCCGGTCATGCTGTCGCCGGTCACGCGCAGGGAGAACAGTTCGCCTTCGCCGACAAGACCGGCGTCGAGCAGCAACTCGTCCGTGTGCAGTTCGACGGCCTCGCGCGGGCTGCCCGCGGGGACGCTGCCCAGTACCGGGACCCGGACCGGAGCGGGGTGCAGCGGTTCCCCCAATAGCTCGATCCGGCGCGGGTGGTGGCGCAGCCGTCGGATGTACCCCTTGCGCTCAAGCAGGTCGAGATAGTAGAAACCGTTTTTTTCGGCGATCCCGAACTGTCCGCCGATCTCCTTCGCCGTCGGGGCGAAACGGTGGCGTTCGATGAAGTCGCGAATGAACGTCAGGACGCGTTGCTGCTGCGGGGTCAGTGGGCTTGTCATGGCGCATGTATGTTAACAGATATGCTGCGACTGGCGCTTGTTTCGATTTGATAGCAGAATAGGGGGCATGAACACGACCCTATACCGCACCCCGCTGGCGTGGACCTTCACGCTCCTTCTGGTCGTCCTCTTCTTTCTTTATCGCGACGGGATGTCGCTGCCGCTCGTGGCGCTCGGGGCGCTTGGCGGTTTTGCCGTACTCGGCGTTCCCGGCGTGGTCGTGGGACCATTGGCCGTTTCACTCACCCTGACCCTGCTGGATATCCTCCGGGACCGGCGGGAGACAAATCCGGATCAACATCTGCGAGTGGCTCCTTGCCGACGCGGTCCTCAAGTTCGAGGAGGAATCGATCCCCGCGCTCGACCTCGTCCTGGGCCCCGACGGGCCGTCGCTTCCGGAGCACAGCCGCTGACCCGCGAGGAAGCGCACGACTGCCTCAACGAGATATTCGACGAGCAGGAGATTGCGGAGGGTGGAGCGGAAGGCGCCCCGGACCTCACCGGGCCCATCATCATCGACCATTGGCTCGTGAACTTGTCCCGGGAAAAATCGTTATTGGAAACGTCGGAAACGGTGGAAGCACCGCCCGAAAAGTGATAAACAATCTGGCATGACAACCAAAAAGAAACCCATCAGGAATATCGGCGTAATCACCAGCGGCGGCGATGCCGGCGGACTCAACGCGGTCATCAAGGGGGTCGGCCGCGAGGCCTTTGCCCAGGGAGTCAAGGCATTCATCATCCCCAACGGCTACGCCGGCCTCTACAACCTCGTCAACATGGAGAAGATCGCCGAACTTGACGCCGACCGGGTCAGCCGGATCACGGCATCGGTCGCCGGGTCGGAAGCAGGCCACTCGCGGGTGAAGGTCAGCAAGATCGACGACCCCGAGGCCTACCAGCGGATCCGGGACGGTCTTGCCAAGTTCAATATAGATGCGCTCGTCATCAGCGGCGGCGACGATACCGGCAGCGTCGTGGTCGACCTGTCCCGCCAGGGCTTCCCCTGCATCCATGCGCCCAAGACGATGGACCTCGACCTCCAGACCTACAGCGTCGGCGGCGATTCCGCGGTCAACCGGATTTCCACGATGGTTCGCGACCTCAAGACCACCGCGATGAGCCACAACCGGATCCTGATCGTCGAGGTGTTCGGGCGGTATGTCGGACATACCGCACTCCTGGGCGGGGTGGGCGCCGAGGCCGACTGCATCCTGATTCCCGAGATCCCGGTCGATTTCGACACCGTCTACGAGAACATCAAGCAGACCTACTTCGGCCGGATCGAGCGAAGCGACGTCAAGGCGGGTGCCTACATGATGGTGGTCGCCGAGGGGATCTGCGACGCGAACGGCCAGATGATCTACGACGAATCGGTGGCTCCCGACGCATTCGGCCACAAGAAGCTGGGCGGGGCCGGGAGATATGTGAAGAAGCAGATCGAGAATCGGCTCAAGAGCGACCCCGAGGTCCGGAAATTCATGGAGGGCGTCGGGATGTACGTGCCGGGCATCTACGAGATTCCCGTAGTGCGCGAGATCGTCCCGAGCCACCTCGTGCGGTCGGGCGAGACGTCCGCGTACGACGTGAATTTCGGCTACCGGGCCGGCGCCGCGGCGGTCCTTCTTCTTCTCCGGGGAGAAAGCGGCAAGACGGTGGTCAAGGTCGAAGGTCGGCGGATCCACATCATGCCGACGGAAAAGGCGATCCTGCGGCGCGAGGTCAACCTCGACGAGGTTTGTCTCTTCGAAAGTCTCGGGACCTGCTTCGGCCGGGACCCGGAATTGTTCGACTGCGAGATCCTCGAGGAAAGACGGGCAGGAGTGTAACGGGATTATTTGTCGTTCTTGTATTAATCTGTCGTTATGCGCAGACGATTGGCTTTTATCCTGTTGGCGATCCTTTCCGTTCCGCTATTCGACGCGATCTCCGCGCGGGCCGGAGAGGACGTTCCTCCCCCAAGGCCGCTCGAAGTCCAACTCGGTCCGGAATACATCATCATGCCGATCGGCCGAATCCTCCTCCTTCGGCGGGATCAGGAATATTGCGCCGTCAAGTTCATCC
>JANXQJ010000107.1 GCA_025356865.1 Deltaproteobacteria bacterium
GTGCTGTTGAAAGCTTTGAACAAGTATTTCAGCCGACCGTGGATCACGGCGGTTAAGACGACTTATCGGTAGCGGAGGCGGAATGTCCGAAGCTGCGATGGAGACGAGTGATATGGCTAAGCAGGATGAAAAGAAATACGACGCGTCCAACATTCAGGTCCTTGAGGGCCTCGAGGCGGTGCGCAAGCGCCCCGCGATGTACATCGGCAGCACCGACTCCCACGGCCTTCACCACCTGGTCTACGAAATCGTCGACAACGCGATCGACGAGGCGATGGCCGGCTATTGCGACACGATCGGCGTGGTGATCCACGCCGACGATTCGGTGACCGTCGACGACAACGGACGCGGCATCCCGGTCGACATGATCGAGGAAGAAGGGATGTCGGCCGCCGAGGTCGTCCTCACCGTGCTCCACGCGGGCGGCAAGTTCGACCGCGACACCTACAAGGTTTCCGGCGGTCTGCACGGCGTCGGCGTCTCGGTCGTCAACGCGCTCTCCGTGCGACTCACCGCCGAGATCCGGCGCGACGGCCAGGTGCACCAACTCTCTTTCGAGCGCGGCCTTACCGTTTCCCCGCTGACGGTCATCGGCAAGACGAAGAAGAACGGCACCAAGATCACCTTCAAGCCCGACTCCGAAATTTTCACCGAAACCGAATTCTCCTTCGACACGCTCTCGGGCCGTCTGCGCGAGCTGTCGTTTCTCAACGCGGGCATCAAGATCACGATCACCGACGAGCGTTCCGAGAAGTCCCACGAGTTCGTCTACGAGGGCGGCATCTCGTCGTTCGTCGAGCACCTCAACCGGAGCAAGAGCCCGCTCCACCCGAAGCCGGTCTACATCGACGGCGAGCGCGAGGGGGTCCGCACCGAAGTCGCGATCCAGTACAACGACTCGTACCAGGAAACGGTCTACGCCTTCGCCAACAACATCAACACGCACGACGGCGGAACCCACCTGATCGGCTTCCGGTCGGCGCTGACGCGTGCGATCAACACCTACGCCAACGCGTCCAACCTGCTCAAGGGCGTCAAGGAGAACCTCTCCGGCGACGACCTGCGCGAGGGGCTGACCGCCGTCATCTCGGTCAAGGTGCCCGAGCCGCAGTTCGAGGGCCAGACGAAAAACAAACTCGGCAACAGCGAGGTCAAGGGGTTGGTCGACTCCCTCGTCTACGAGAAACTGACCATCTACTTCGAAGAGAATCCGAGCGTCGCCAAGAAGATCATCGAGAAGGCGGTCGAGGCGGCACGGGCCCGCGACGCGGCACGGAAGGCCCGCGACCTGGTCCGGCGGAAGGGCGCCCTCGACTCGGCGTCGCTGCCGGGCAAGCTGGCCGACTGCCAGGAAAAGGACCCCACGCTGTGCGAGCTGTTCCTCGTCGAAGGCGACTCGGCAGGCGGCTCCGCCAAGCAGGCGCGCGACCGCCGCTTCCAGGCGATCCTGCCGCTTAAAGGAAAGATCCTCAACGTCGAGAAGGCGCGCGTCGACAAGATGCTCTCAAGCCAGGAGATCCGCTACCTGATCACGGCGATGGGCACCGGCATCGGCGCGGACGACTTCGACGCGGGGAGGGTACGGTACGGCAAGATCATCATCATGACCGACGCCGATGTCGACGGCGCCCACATCCGCACGCTGCTGCTCACCTTCTTCTTCCGCAACATGAAGGCGCTGATCGAGAACGGCAACATCTTCATCGCCCAGCCGCCGCTTTTCGGCATCCGCAAGGGGAAGGAGATGACCTACCTGAAAGACGAGAGCGCCTTCCGCGACCACCTGATCGAGAACGGCTCGACGGGGCGTTGCGTCACGGCGACCGGCGGTGATTCGGCGGGGGCCGAGTCTATCTCCGGCCAGAAGCTGACCGGGTGGCTCAAGAAGATCTCCCGCCTCGAGGGGCTCTCTGCCCGCTTCGAGCGGCGCGGCCTTCCGTCTTTCGTGCTCATGCCGCTGGGCGCCCGTTCGGTCGAAGGGTTGGCGGCACTTTCCGACGAAAATTCGGCTCAGACGTTCTTTGGTTCGTTGGTTGACGATATGAAGATATCGCGCCCCGAGATCGTCTTTTCCGACTTCGCGGTCGAGAACGATCCCGACTCCGACGGCGAAGGGGTGCGCGTGGTGCTGAAATGGAAACGGGGCGGCATCCCGATGGAATACAAGATCGACCGGAAGCTGCTCGTCTCCTCCGAGCTTCGCGAAGCCAACGCGCTCTTCACCTCGCTGCGCGAGACGATCGCGCCGCCCTACCGGCTCGAAGGCGACGGGACGTTCCCCGAGGCCGATGGCCCGTTGTGCCTCCTCGGCCAGTTGCTCGAGATCGCCAAGAAGGGGCACACGATCCAGCGCTACAAAGGCCTGGGCGAAATGAACCCCGAGCAACTCTGGGAAACCGCGATGGATCCGACCAAGCGCGACCTGCTCCGCGTCGAGATCGGCGACGGCGACGACGCCGACATCATCTTCTCCGAACTGATGGGCGACCTCGTCGAACCCCGCCGCCGATTCATCGAGACCAACGCGCTGAACGTGTCGTCGCTGGATATTTGAGGTAGGTGTTTGTCGGTTCTCGCATACGGTGAAATTCGTATCGCATACCGTGAAATAAATTCTCGCATACGTTGAAATAGTGGAAAAAGAGGCCCGAAAGGGCCTTTTTTTGTTTTTATGGGGCTGAGAATTCGGCAAACGTTATCGCTGATAATAACGAAAATATTTTGGCGTCATCCAATCTTTGACCACTCCTGTCGCAACCGGTACAATCAACAGGTTTTACTTAGCGCATCATCTGCACTGCTGTTCCCCGGGAGTCATGTCGAGATGGCCCAATCACCCAGAAACTGGCTCTTCCGGATTTCAAGTGGCTGAGGCGAACGGGTCCATACTGAGACCGCCGCAGTGGTAATAGTTCGTGGTGATGAAGTTCATCGTGTTTTGGTAGCCATGCGAGAGGGACTTGCCCGACTGGGTCTGTGCGTTGATTGCCTCTATTGCCAGGTTCGTCAATCGGCGCGGAGGAAGGTCAAGATATTGTCGAATCGTCGTTTGGACATATTTGCAATCTCGCCGGGGGATCTACGACAACCTGAAGACGGTTGTAATCAAGGTTCTGCTAGGCAAGGATCGGCTGTTCAACAAGAAGTTCCAGGCGCTCGCCTCGCATTACCTGTTCGAGCCGGTGGCCTGCACGCCGGCGGCGGGTTGGGAGAAGGGACAGGTCGAGAACCAGGTCGACTTCCACCGGCAGCGCTTCTTCGTCCCCCGCCGCAAGTTCGCCGACCTTGAGGAGTTGAACCGGTACCTGACGGACCAGTGCCGCACGCTGGCCGCCGGACACAAGCATCCCGAGTTCAAGGACAAAACGGTCGCCGAGCTCTTCGCTGAAGAGCGCAAGCACCTGCTGACCGTGAGAGTCCCGTTCGACGGGTACCGGGAGGAAGTGGCTCGGATCTCCTCCACGGCTCTGGTGCTGTTCGAGCGGAACCGCTACAGCGTGCATGCCTCGGCGGTTGGCAGGTCGGCGACGGTGCGGGTCTACGCGGATCGGCTGGTCATCGCGGAAGGCGACAAGGTGGTCGGTACCCACCCCCGCCTGTTCGGCCGGGACAAGGTCGCCTACGACCCGTGGCATTACATCGAGGTGCTGGAACGCAAGCCGGGTGCGCTTCGCAACGGCGCCCCCTTCAAGGACTGGGATCTGCCGGCGCCGTTGAACGCAGCAAGGACGCCCTTGCCGGCAGCCACGATGGTGACCGGCAGTTCGTCGGCATCCTGTGCGCCGTTCTCGATTACGGGCTGGAGAACGTCGCTAACGCCTGCGCCGCCGCGATCGCCGCCGGCCCGGTGAGCAAGGACGTGGTGCTGAACCTGCTGTCCCGCAGCAGCGACGAGCCATCGGTCGAGGCGTGCGAACCCCCGCTCAGGCTTCCGGCGCTCAGGCTGCTTCCGGTCGCCGACTGCGGCCGCTACGACCTCCTGTTGACGGGAGTCGCCCATGCTTCGTGACAGGATCCTGGAAGCCATGGCCGCTCTGAAGCTGCACGGGATGAAGAGCTCCCTGGACGAGGTGATGGCGGCAGGACACAAGCAGAAGAACACTCCGGAGAAGATCCTGCTGGAACTGCTGACGGCCGAGTTGGCCGAACGGCGCGTCCGAAGCATCCGCTATCGCCTTGGGCTGGCGAAGTTCCCCACGGACAAGGACCTCGACAGCTTCGACTTTACCTCTTCGCCCGTCGACGAGACGCAGATCCGGTCGCTCCACGAAGGGCGCTTCCTGGCCGCACGAAGCAACGTCATCCTCGTCGGGGGCACGGGTTCCGGGAAGACCCACCTGGCCATCGCCATCGCCCGGCAGGCTGTCCGCAACGGCATGCGAGGGCGGTTCTTCAACCTGCTCGACCTGGTCAACCAGCTCGAACAGGAGAAGCTGGCCAACCGCGGCGGGCGGTTGGCCGAGAGTCTTGCCCGGCTCGACCTCGTGGTGCTGGACGAGTTGGGCTACCTGCCGTTCTCAAGGAACGGCGGCCAGCTCTTGTTCCACCTCGTCTCCAAGCTCTACGAGCGCACCTCGCTCCTGATCACGACCAACCTGACCTTCGGGGAATGGGCGACGGTGTTCGGCGACGGCAAGATGACGACGGCGCTCCTGGACCGGGTCACGCATCACTGCGACATCGTCGAAACCGGAAACGACTCGTGGAGGATCAAAACCAGGACGAACGAGAAAAACTGACCGTCAGGGGTGGGTCAATATTGGACGCCGGTAGTGGGTCAAAATTGCAAGCCGGTTGACAGAGCGACTCTCACGCTTTCTTGGGATCAAGCCGAAGAGCATCGGCCAGATCGGCGGCGGGAAGAATCGCCCAACGGGCACGCTGGATGTGGCCATCATCCAGGCGCTCGTTCGGAAAGAGAACGTCGACGAACTTCTTGCCGGATACGGCCAGGTCATCGTCGACGAATGCCATCATCTTCCCGCCGTATCGTTCGAAGGGATTCTCTCGAAGATCAAGGCGCGCCACGTGGTCGGCCTGACCGCCACCCCTTATAGGAGAGATGGCCACCAGCCGATCATCCACATGCAGTGCGGTCCAGTCAGATTCAAGGTCACCGGGAAGGAACCGTCGTCGCAAGAAATCCCGAAGCAACGCCTGATCGTCCGGGAGACGGAGTTCACGCTCGATCCCGAGACGAGCGGCGCCGGCATCCAGGAGATCTATGCTTCCTTGAGCCGGGACGAGTCTCGCAACCAACGTCTGTTCGATGACGTGATGGAGGCGCTCGAGGAGGGCCGATCGCCGATCGTCCTCACGGAACGGAAGGACCATCTCGATCTCCTGGCGGAGCGAATGAAAAACTTCACGCGCCATCTCATTGTCCTGAAGGGCGGGATGGGCAACCGGCAATTGAAGGCGGTGAGAAAGCAACTGGACGAGATTCCGGAGGACGAAGAGCGGTTGATTCTCGCCACCGGGCGGTTCGTCGGAGAAGGGTTCGACGACAGCCGTCTCGATTCGCTCTTTCTCGCGCTGCCGGTGTCGTGGAAGGGAACCCTCGTCCAGTACGCCGGCAGACTCCATCGGCACCATCCTGGGAAGAAGGAGGTTCGCATCTACGACTACGTCGATGCGAAGGTCCCGATGCTCGCCCGGATGTTCGAGAAAAGACGGCGCGGGTACAAGACGATGGGGTATGCTGACGACATACCTTTTGTGGTATAGTTGTGATCATGAAAGGGCGCCCTCTTCCGGAAAAGCCGCTTCTTTGGGTCGGGTCGGCCAAGGCGGATTTGCTCGATTTTCCGGAGGAGGTTGTCGACGATGTCGGGTATGCGCTCTACCTGGTCCAGATCGGCGGCAAGCCCCCGCAAGCCAAGCCTTGGAAGGGTGAAGGCTCGGGCGTGTTCGAGATCGTTGAGGATCACCGGGGCGACGCTTACCGGGCCGTCTATACCGTCCGGTTCTCGGAGGCCGTTTATGTCCTCCACTGCTTCCAGAAGAAGTCCCCCTCCGGGATTCGCAGGCTCCTCGCTGTTTCAAGTGGGTAGCCTGAAGTCGAGCTTGCCGGCGATGAGGTAGGCCATGTTGATCAGGTTCCGGGTCGTTCGGTATCCTCTGGCCCTTCGTTTTGCCGCCTGGATCAGCCCGTTGACCGCTTCGATG
>JANXQJ010000146.1 GCA_025356865.1 Deltaproteobacteria bacterium
TGTGGCCGATCTCGGATTCGGAGATCAGGTTGAACAGGTCGGTCACGACCGGATTTCCGAATCCGAGATCGGCCACATTTCGCTGGCGCAGCGGGCCGACCTGGTGCTGGTCGCCCCCGCGACCGCCAACATCATCGGGAAGATCCGCAACGGAATCGCCGACGACATGCTCTCGACGGTCGTGATGGCCACCTGCGCCCCGGTGCTGATCGCGCCCGCCATGAATTCGCAGATGTACGCCTCGGCCGCGGTTCGCGAAAACATCGAAACGCTCCGGGCGCGCGGATTCCATTTCGTCGATCCGGGCGAAGGGCCACTCGCGTGCGGAACATCGGGGCCCGGGCGGCTGGCCGAACCGGCGAAGGTCGTCGAGATGGCGCGCATCCTCCTCTCCGAAAAAACGCTCGCAGGGAAGAAGGTGGTGGTCAGCGCCGGGCCGACGACCGAATCGGTCGATCCCGTGCGCTTTCTTTCCAACCGGTCGTCCGGAAAGATGGGTTACGCGATGGCGCGCGCCGCCCGGCGACTGGGCGCTTCCGTGACGCTTGTCTCGGGGCCCGTCTCGCTTCCCGATCCCTTTTTCGTCGAGACGGTTCGCGTCGAGTCGGCGGCGCAGATGCTCGATGCGGTCCGCTCCGCTTCGGAATTCGCCGATATCGTCGTCATGGCTGCTGCGGTCGCCGATTTCCGCCCGGCCGATCCCGCCGGCCTCAAGATCAAGAAGGAAACCTTCTCCGGTGTGCTGCCCCTGTCGCCCACCGTCGATATCCTCGCGGAACTGGGTCGCGAAAAAGGCCGCCGTGTGCTGGTCGGGTTCGCGGCCGAGACCGATGCGCTCGACGCGAACGCCGCAGGGAAGCTTCGCCGGAAAAATCTCGACGCGATCGTCGCAAACGACGTCTCCCGCGCCGATATCGGGTTCGGAGCCGACGAAAACGAGGTCCGGCTCTTTTTCGCGGACGGCTCGTCGAGCGATATGCCGCAGGCCGGGAAGGAAACCGTCGCGGAATCGATCTTCACCGCCTTGTGCGCGAAAGGGGTGATCGCGTGAGGGCCTCCCGGGTCACGCCGGCGTTCGTCGCCGCCTACCTGAAAGAGATCGGAGTCGAGTTCGTGCCGTCGGTTTCCGCCGAAGTCGCCCGCGTCATCGCCGGACGGCTGCGGGGGGCGGGCCCGAATGGCGGCGCGTCTGACGTTGCGGCGTCCCCCGAATCGCCGGTTTCCGACGCCGGTGTGGCCCCCCCCGCGACGGACTCGACGCTCGAAGCGCTTCGGGCCGAGGCGCTTGGTTGTCGCCGATGCCCGCTTCGCGAAGGGGCGAAGCAGGTCGTGTTCGGCGTCGGCAATCCGCGTGCGCGGCTGATGTTCATCGGCGAAGGGCCCGGAGCCGACGAGGACGAGCAGGGCGAACCGTTCGTCGGCGCCGCCGGAAAGCGGCTCAACACCTGGATCCCGAGACTGGGCCTCGCTCGCGAAGACGTCTACATCGCCAACATAGTCAAGTGCCGCCCCCCCGGCAACCGGGCGCCGGTGCCGGAAGAAGGAACGGTCTGTGTTCCGTGGCTGATCCGGCAGATCGGGATCATCCAGCCGGAGATGATCTGCCTGCTCGGCGCGACCGCGCTCCGCTTCCTGCTCGGCGGCGAGCCGAAGATCACCAGGGAGCGCGGCCAATGGCGCGAATACAAGGGCATCCCGGTGTTGCCGACCTATCATCCGGCTTACATCCTGCGCGACCCCCGGCGGGAGGACGAGGTGTTCCAGGATATGGAAACCCTGAAAGGCCGGCTTGATGCCCGCTGAATCAGGCCCGCACGGTTCCCATATGCCGCTCGTCCGGATCAGCCGCCGGGGTGAGGAGCGGGTCAACGCGGGCCACGTCTGGATCTTCGGCGACGACCTGCGCGAAACGCCCTCGGGCCTGAGCCCGGGCGACTGGGTCCGCGTCGAATCGCGGTCGGGGCTGCCGCTCGGCACCGCCATGCTCAACACGCACAGCCGGATCGCGCTCCGCATCGTTTCCCGCGAGGTGATCGAGCCGGGACGCGCCTTCATCGCGCGCCGCCTCGGCGAGGCGAGGGCGCGTCGGGCCGCGGCCGGTTGGGACGACGAGAATGCGATGCGTCTCTGCTTCTCCGAGGCCGACGCGATGCCGGGCCTCATCGTCGACCGGTTCGGCGACGTCCTGTCCCTCCAGATCCTGACCGCCGGGATGGAACGGTACCGGCAGGAGATCCTCGAAGAACTCGTTTCCCTCTATGCCCCGCGACTGATTTACGAGCGTTCCGAAGGGGGAGCGCGCAAGCACGAGGGGATGCCCGAGCGGAAGGGCCCCGTATTCGGCGACGCGGCGATCGCGACCTCCGTCATCGAAACCGACGGCGTCCGTTTCCTCGTCGACGTCGAGAAAGGCCCCAAGACCGGGTTCTTTCTCGACCAGCGGTCGAACCGACGAATCGTGCGCGACCTCTCGGCCGGGAAGACGGTGCTCGACGGCTTCTGCTCGACCGGCGGATTCGGCATCTACGCGTTGGCCGGGGGCGCATCCGGTGTGCTGGCGATCGACTCGTCCGATTATGCGATCGGCGCGGCGCGCGACAATGCCGCCCGGAACGGATTCGAGGATCGTTGGGAAGGCCGGTCCGCCAACCTGTTCCAGGAACTGCGGCAGCTGAGCGCTTCGGGGCGCACCTTCGATCTCGTGGTGCTCGACCCGCCGGCGTTCACCAAGGCACGCGAGGGACGGGAAGGGGCGGTTCGCGGCTATCGCGACGTCAACCGGCTCGGCCTGTCGCTCCTTCCGCCCGGCGGATTGCTCGCCACCGCCTCCTGCACGCAACTGGTCGACCTTTCTACCTGGAAAGAGGCGCTGAGATTCGCAGCGGCCGACGCGCGGGCCGACCTCGAGCTCGTGGCCGTCGGCGGTCCTCCCCCAGACCATCCGGTCCTGCTCGGCATGCCCGAGACCGACTACCTCAAGTTCGCCGTCTGGCGGAAACGAAGGAGATAAATGACCCTCTATCTTGCGATCCCGATCCTCATCGCGTTGTTCCTGTACAACGCGGTCAAGATCCTCAACGAATACGAAAGAGGCGTCGTATTCCGGCTGGGCCGGGTGATCGGGGCCAAGGGGCCCGGTCTCATCCTGCTGATCCCCGGGATCGACAAGATGGTTCGCGTCGGGCTGCGCGTCGTGGCGCTCGACGTGCCCGCCCAGGACGTCATCACCCGCGACAACGTCTCGATCAAGGTGAGCGCCGTCGTCTACTTCCGGGTCATCGATCCGAACAAGGCGATCGTCAGCGTCGAGAACTACCTCTATGCGACCTCCCAGCTTGCGCAGACCACGCTCCGGTCGGTCTGCGGACAGGCCAATCTCGACGAGCTCCTTTCCGAGCGCGAAAAGATCAACGACCACATCCAGGAGATTCTCGACGCCGACACCGAGCCGTGGGGCGTCAAGGTCGCCAAGGTCGAGGTCAAGCAGATCGACCTGCCGCAGGAGATGCAGCGGGCGATGGCCAAGCAGGCCGAGGCCGAACGGGAGCGCCGCGCGAAGGTCATCGGCGCGGAGGGCGAATTCCAGGCGGCGCAGAAACTCCACGACGCGGCCGAAATCATCTCGACCCAGCCGGGCGCCCTGCAACTCCGCTACCTGCAGACCCTCCAGGAAGTGGCCACCGAGAACAACTCCACGATCATCTTCCCCATTCCGATCGACCTGTTCACCCCCTTCCTCGAGATGGCGAAAAAGGTCGCGCAGACGCCCAAGGAATGAGCGGGTTCTCCAAAAAATGGCGCCCGTGGGTTCTGCTCCTGGCCGGAATAGCCGGATTTGCCCTCCTGTCGGGGGGATGCGCGGCGAAGAAGCCCTGGAAACCGCCTGTGCAGCAAAAGCCCGCGCACCCGGTGCCCGAGAAGAAGTTCGAGCTGCCCCCGCCACCGGGGACGACCCTCGAGACGCGACCTTTGCATGAACGGATCATCCGGGTCCTGCTCACCCTGCCCGTGAAGTCGATCGCGGTCGACGGTTGCCCGATTCGCGTCTGGAAGGAAGACGGGACCCTGGTCGCGGAATCCACCGGCACCTTCTCGTTGACTGCGGACGGCAGCCGGATCCGCGTTGGCGGGATGCATTCCGACGGGTCTCTCGACGTCGGAAGCGCGGCTTCCTTTTCCGTGGCCGGCCGGAAATTTCCCGCCGGACGGGTCCGGGTCGTCAACCGGCAAGGAAAGTTGCTGGCCATCGCTGCGATTCCGCTCGAGGAATACGTCGCGGCGGTCCTCAGCCGGGAGGCCTCTCCTTCGTTCCAGCCCGCGGCGCTGGCCGCGCTCGCCGTGGCCGTTCGCACCTACGCGGTCAACGGGGCCGCGAAGCCCCGTGATCCCGCATACGACCTGCTGAACGGCGTCGACGATCAGGTTTTCGACGGGTTCGACCGGGTCTTTCCCCAGTTCAGGGCCGCGGCGCTCGAAACGCGGGGCCTCCTGCTCTGGTCCGGAGACGCGCCGGCGCGCGCCAATTATCATTCCACCTGCGGCGGCCGGACCGAGAGTGCGGCCGACGCCTGGGGCAAGCCGTATCCCTACCTCGTCTCCGTTCCCTGCGACGACTGCCGCGAAAGCCCCGCCTACCGGTGGGAATACCGGATGACGCTCGACGAGGGGAAGCGGATTGCGCAAGGACTCGGCCTGCGCGCACGCGACGACCTCAAGATCGAGGTGGTCTCGAAATCGCCGACCGGGCGCGCCGCCCGGATCCTCCTCTCCTCGGGCGGGGTGACCCGGGAAGCGGCTGCTTCCGCGTTTCGCCAGGGCGCCGGCACCACGAAGGTCAAGAGCCTCATGATCGAGATCGATCGCGCAGGCAACGGTTGGAAGATCACGGGCAAAGGGTATGGCCACGGCGTCGGCCTGTGCCAGTGGGGTTCCGACGGGATGGCGCACCGGGGACGCAGCTATCAGGAGATCCTCGAGCATTACTATCCGGGCACCCGGCTTTCCGCAGGCGCGTCTTGAACACCGATCTCCTCGACTTCGACCTGCCGGAAGAATTGATCGCGCAGCGGCCCGCCGAGAGGCGGCGCGATGCCCGGCTGATGATGGTCGACCGGGGATCCGGAACGATCGGCCATCGCGGGATCGCCGACTTTCCGTCGCTGTTGCGCGAAGGCGACCTCCTCGTTCTCAACGACACGCGCGTCATCCGGGGCCGTCTCCGGTCGCAAAGGCAGACCGGGGGGGCGGTCGAAATCTTCCTCCTTTCGCCTGAAGTCCCGATCGCGCCGGGTGCCGTCGAAGAGACGTGGCGGGCGCTCGCGCGTCCGTCCAAGCGTTTGCGGGAAGGGGATGCCTTCGACGTCGGCGAGGGCGTTTCGGCCACGCTCCTCCGTTCCGAAGGGGACGGCCACTGGGCGGTCCGGCTTTCCGCCTCGGGCGGACCGGTCGAGCCGGCCCGGGAACGGGCGGGGGAGATCCCGCTGCCTCCCTACATCCGGCGGAGCGCGGGCGACCCCAAGCTGGTCGAAGACGCCGAACGGTACCAGACCGTCTACGCGCGGCAACCGGGGTCGGTCGCCGCGCCGACCGCCGGCCTTCACTTCGATCCCGAGCTGCTCGCCGAAGTGCGGGGGCGCGGAGTCGAAATCGCCCGCGTCACGCTCTCGGTCGGCTACGGAACCTTTTCCCCGATCCGTACCGATGTGGTCGAGGATTACGACATCCACGCCGAGCGGTATTCCCTGCCGCAGGCAACCGCCGACGCCGTTGCCGAGGCCCGCGCTCGCGGTGGGCGCGTGGTCGCCGTCGGCACCACCTCGGTCCGGACGCTCGAAACGTGCGCCTCCGAAGGCGGCCTCGTCCGGGCTGGCGAAGGCGAAACGCGGATCTACATCTACCCGGGCCGCCCCTTCAACGTCGTGGATGCGCTGCTCACGAACTTCCACCTCCCCAGGTCCAGCCTGCTCGCGCTCGTCATGGCGTTCGGCGGCGTCGATCTCGTTCGTTCGGCCTACGCGGCCGCAATCGCGGACCGGTATCGCTTCTTCAGCTACGGGGATGCGATGTTCCTGAACGGATGACGCGCCGCTCCCCCCGCCATCGGACGTCGCTCCTCTGGCGGAGCAGCTGGCGCGAGAGGTGTTGATCCTTCCCTGTTCCTTCGGACACACGGAAGCGGAAATCGACTCGGTGATCGAGGCGGCGAACCGGTTCCTCGGGCAAGTCCCATCAGGCGTCAGCGATTGATTACCGGCTGACCGGGGACTGCCGCTGCATCAGAGGGCGCTGTTGCCGGTAGAGATCGAGCGGGCGGCTGCGCGGAAACTGCCGTCGCGTTTCCTCGATGACCGTATCGGCTTCGGCGAAGCGTGCCTGCCGGTCGAGCAGTTCGGCGAGGAACACCAACCCGGTTTCCTGGGTCGTGGGTGCCTGCTCTCTCGCGAGGCACGCTCTCTGCGCGGCTTCCGCTTCTTTCAACCGTCCCTGGGCAGCCAGTTTCCGGGCGAGCTGGCAGGGCGAATCCGGGCGGGCCGGGGCGGCGTCCACCCCAGATGCGCCCGCTTTCGATTTTGCCTCGCCTGCATCCGACTGGCTCTTTGCTGCCCGCAATCCCGCCTGCATCCCGAATTGGGCGACTTCCTTGAAGGCCTGTGATGAGGCGAGAGTCGGTGCAACCGCCTGTACGGAATCCGTGGATTGTGCCGACGCGCCGGGAGACGCAGTTGTTGCCCTTCCCTCGGCGGGGTAGGAGGGCGAGGAAGGCGGCGGGGAGACGGGTTCGCCCGCCGGCCGGGCAAGGCGTCGAGCGTCAGGCCTCGGTACCGCCTGATCCTTCGGGGGTGATTCCACCGGTGACGGGACAGCCCCTTCCGGGCGTGCGATCTCCCGGAGGGTGGCCGGTGCGGATACGGGCGTCGGCGCTTCGACCCGATCGACCCCCGAATGCCGGACGACCACCACGACGAGCGCTGCGGCCGCGACTGCGGGGACGAGATAGCGCAATTGATGCCGCATCCACCCCTGCTTGGGGCGCAGGACGACGACCTTCGCCCCATCCGCTTCCGTTTCGACCCGGTCCATGACCCGCGCATTGAAACGTTCCCAATATTCAGGGCCGGGATCCGGAACGCCGGCGGCTTCGTCAGCACGCGCCAGATCGGCCAGCAGTGCCCGGCAAGCCGGGCAATCGCGCAGGTGCGCCTCGACCCGCCCCCGGTCGGCATCCGGCAGTTCGCCGTCGTGGAAGGCGATCAGCGCCATTCGCGTTTCCCTGCAATCCATCACGAATCCCCTCCGGCCGTCGCTCCCAACGCACCCAGCAGCCGCTGGCGCGCGCGCGACAGCCGAGACATCACCGTGCCCGACGGAATTCCCGCCGTCTCGGCGATCTCGGCGTAGGAAAGCCCTTCGACCGCCCGCAGCACCATCACCGTCCTGAGCTCGGCGGGGAGGCCGGCCATCGCGTCGGCCACCCGTTTTCTTTCCTCGTTCCCCGAGGTCGTTTCCTCGGGCCCCGGGGCCGGATCGGCCGGTTCCGGGGCTTCGCTTCCGGCTACGACGGGGACTCCGGCGTGCGCATCGCGTCGGGCGGAGAGTCCGCAGTTCCAGGCGATCTTTCGCAGCCACGGGCCGAACGGCCTCGCCGGATCGTAACCGGGCAATGCCCGGTATACCCGGACGAACGTCTCCTGCGCCGCATCGTCCGCATCGGAGTGGTTCCCGGCTGCGGACCAGCACAGGCGGTAGACGGCTTCGCGGTGCCGCGTCACCAACGCCTCGAAGGCGTTCCGGTCTCCTCCCGCCGCCATCGCCGCGAGCTGTTCGTCCTGTTCTTCGATGAGGTCGGCACGCATCCTTCACCCTTAATACCACACGAGCCGCGGAAATATTCCCGAACGAATAATAATTCCGGACGGGCGGAATAAAAAACCTTCGCGGCGGGTATCAAGGGCAGGAACGAATAAAAACATCCCGCACGAAACGGAGGAACATCATGAAAACCACGCGGATCGGCAAACGGATCGGTGCCCTGGCGGCCTCGCTGGCGACGCTGACATTATTCGCCGCATGCGCCCCGGCGGCCAGTCTCACGCTCGACGTCCGGTCGGAAAACAGCCGCGTGCTCATCCCCGGTCCCGGAGACGGATCCATCCAGATCCAGGTGATCGCACCGGACCTTCCCCCGGCCCGGGACGATCGTCCGAAACTCAACCTGGCGCTCGTCATAGATCGGAGCGGTTCGATGGCGGAAGCGCGAAAGCTGGATTTCGTCAAGACGGCCGCCCATCAACTCGTCGACCGGATGGCGCCGGACGACATTCTCTCGATCGTCACCTACGACGACCAGGTTCAGGCCCTGTGGCCGTCGCAGCGCGTCGGACGCGATCGCGAGGCGCTTCACCGGCTGATCACGGGTCTGTACCCCGGCACCGCGACCTGCCTGTCCGGCGGCCTCGAGGAAGGATTCCGGCAGGCGAAGGCCGGAAAGAGAAGGGGATACCTCAACCGCATCCTCCTTCTTTCGGATGGCCTCGCCAATCGGGGAATGACAAACCGCGGCGAACTTCGGGAGCGGGCGGCGGAGATGTCGGGAAACGGGGTATCGGTTTCCACGTTCGGCGTGGGCAACGATTTCGACGAGGAACTGATGACGATGGTGGCGGGCGGCGGGGGCGGGAACTACCGCTACTTGGGCGATCCCGAGCGGATCGTGGCGGCGCTCGAGGGCGAGTTCCATTCGGCATCGCGGACGGCGGCGGTCGATGTCGAGATTGTCATCCGGCTCCGGCGGGAGTGCCGGTTCGGGTCGGTGCTCGGCCGCGAGTGGCGCCGCGACGGAGACGGTTACGTCATCCGGATGGGCGACCTCTCCGCGGGCGAGCGGCGCACCGTCTTCGCGAATCTTAATGTTGGAAGCGATCGTCCGGGAATGCGGGAAGTGGGCGACGTGTCGATCCGCTACCGCGACCCGGCAACCGCCAGGACGATCACCGGAACCGCGCAGGCCGTCTCCCTCGAACTGGTTCGCGACGAGCGCAGCTATCGGGAAGGGTTCGACCGGTCGGTCCAGGAGAAGCGGGCCGTAGCGCAGTCGAACGTTCTCGTGCAGGACGCGGCGCGGCTGGTAGACCAGGGTCGGAAGGAGGAAGCGAAGCGGGTGCTCGGCCAGGCCGCAGCAGGATTGGCCGCAGCTCCGCCGTCGCCCGCCGTCGCAGCATCAATGGAGCAGGCCGGGGAATACGGCCGGAGTCTCGACGCCATGAAGGACATGAACGCGCCCGCCGCCCGGGCGGCCCAGAAGTCGATCAAGTACAAGGCGTACGAAATGCTCCAGCAGCGGTAAACCCTCCGACGCAAACTTCAGGACGGGGTGCGGGGCAGGAGGATGACCTCCTGCCCCGCGTGGCGCTGGATGGGGATCATTCGGCCGGATGCGTTATGATCGGGGCGTGGAGGGACGCGCGATGATCCAGCCGGAACGGATCCAGTACCTGAACGGGAAGGCGGTTCGCCGGGGGGGCGACTTCGTCCTATACTGGATGCAGGCGTCGCAGCGGGCGGAGGAGAACCACGCGCTCGAATTCGCCGCCGCGCAGGCGAACGAACTCGGCAGGCCGCTCGTCGTCTTCTTCGGCGTGACCGCGCATTTCCCGGAAGCCAACCTCCGCCATTACACGTTCATGGTCGAAGGCCTCGCCGAGACGCGTAACGCGCTGGCGCGGCGCGGCATCCGCATGGTCGTTCTCGCGGGCGACCCGGGCGAGATGGTGATCGACGCCGCCGAGCGCGCCTGTCTCGTCGTCACGGATTGCGGATACCTGCGGATCGAGAAGCAGTGGCGGGCCGAGGCCGCAAGGGCGCTCGACTGCCCGCTGATCCAGGTCGAATCGAACGTCGTCGTCCCCGTCGATGCCGCTTGCCCAAGAGAGGCGTATTCCGCAGCGGTCCTTCGTCCGCGAATCCACCGGCTCCTCGATCGCTTTCTCGTCCCGGTCCACGCCGTCCCGGTTGAGGCGGACTCGCTGGGGTTGGCGTTCGACCTGCCCGATCTGATGGATTCAGCCGCGATCATGCGACAACTGCATGCGCACATCGACCCGTCCGTCGGCCCGGTCCCCGCGATCCGCGGGGGTGCGCCGGCGGCCCTGGCGTTGCTCGACGATTTCGCCGTCCGCAAGCTGGACCGCTACGACGGCGACCGGAACGACCCGACGCTCGACGGGAGTTCCGGCCTCTCGCCGTATCTTCATTTCGGTCAGATATCCCCGCTGCGGATCGCGCTCCGCCTCAAGGAAGTCGAGAGCCCGGGCCGCGATCCGTTCCTGGAGCAACTGGTCGTCCGCCGCGAGCTGGCCATGAACTTCGTCCATTATAACGACCGGTACGACGCCTACGAAGGATTGCCCACCTGGTGTCGAAGTTCGCTCGGCAGCCATGCGAACGATCCGCGGGAGCACGTTTATTCCCGGGCGCAGTTCGAGGCGGCGCAAACCCACGACCCCTACTGGAATGCCGCGCAATATCAAATGGTGTCGACCGGCAGGATGCACGGCTACATGCGGATGTACTGGGGGAAAAAACTTGTCGAATGGTCCGCCTCGCCGCAGGAGGCCTTCCGTACTGCGCTTTACCTGAACAACCGGTACGAACTGGACGGTCGCGACCCCAACGGGTACGCGGGTGTCGCATGGTGTTTCGGCAAGCACGACCGGCCTTGGGCCGAGCGACCGGTCTTCGGGCTGATCCGCTTCATGAACGCCGCCGGTCTCCGGCGAAAGTTCGACGCCGACGGGTACGTGCGTATGGTGGTATCTTGACTCAAATCCCCCGAAACAATGGAGCAACCGGTTGACCATCGCCTTTCAGATATCACGACAATGCCCCGATACCGCCGCGCGCACCGGGACGATCACGACCGAGCACGGTTCTTTCGAGACACCGGCGTTCATGCCCGTCGGGACGTCCGCCACGGTCAAGGCGATGCTGCCCGACCAGCTCAAGGCGAGCGGATTCGGCTGCATCCTTTCCAACACCTACCACCTCTACCTCCGCCCCGGGCACGAGCGGATCCAGCGGCTCGGCGGCCTCCACAAGTTCATGGGATGGGACCGCAACATTCTCACCGACAGCGGCGGGTTCCAGGTGTTTTCGCTTGCCACCCTCAGGAAGGTAAAAGAAGAAGGCGTCACCTTCCGGTCGCACATCGACGGCTCCGCACATTCGCTGACGCCCGAACTGGCCATCGAGATCCAGGAGGCGCTGGGCTCCGACATCCGGATGGCGTTCGACGAATGCGTGGCGTACCCGGCCGAGCGGAAGGAAGTCGAGGAGGCGGTTCGCCGGACCACCGACTGGGCCAGGCGCTGCCGGGATGCATCCCGGCGTGAAGAGGGGGGCATCTTCGCAATCGTGCAGGGGGGGATGCACCCCGACCTGCGCACCCGAAGCGCCGGCGACCTGGTCGGGCTCGATTTCCCCGGTTACGCGATCGGCGGCGTCAGCGTCGGCGAAGGCAAGGACCTGCAGTGGGAGACGGTCGCCCACACCGCGCCGCTCCTGCCCCAAGGCAAGCCGCGCTACCTGATGGGTGTGGGAACGCCGCACGACATCCTCCACGCCGTTTCGTGCGGAGTCGATATGTTCGACTGCGTCATGCCGACGCGCAACGCCCGAAACGGCACGCTCTTCACGTCGGCCGGGACGGTATCGATCAAGCAGGCGCAATACGCCGACGATCCGCGTCCCCTCGACGAGGCGTGCGACTGCCACACCTGCCGCACATTCTCCCGCGCCTACCTGCGACACCTGTATCTGCAGAACGAGGTGCTCTCGTCGGTCGTGCTCACGGTCCATAACCTCCATTACTACGCGACCTGGATGGCGCGCATCCGGGAAGCAATTGGGCATGGAAATCTGGGCCGATTTGTGAAAGAATCGCTCGTTTGCGACAACCGATAGCAAAATCCCCGGAGGTTCTCCCGTCATGATGTTCTTCACCGGTGTGGCACACGCAATGGGATCCAGCGGCAGCGGCGGCGGGGCGGCCGGGGGCGGCCTGGGCGGGCTCGCGCAGCTTGCGCCCCTGCTCCTCATGTTCGTCATCTTCTACTTCCTGCTGATCCGTCCGCAGCAGAAGCAGGCCAAGAAGCACCAGGAATTCCTCAAGGCGCTCAAGGTCGGCGACAAGGTCATCACGACCGGCGGGCTATACGGCCAGATCACGGGGCTGACCGACCAGGCCATCACGCTCGAGATCGCGGACAAGGTCCGGGTCAAGGTGGCGCGCAACGGCGTCGCCGCTTCGGCCCAGGACGCCGCCGCAGTCGATACCAAGCCGGTCAAGGAATAACATAAGGTCCCCAAGCACCGAAAGGAGCAACACCCGACATGTGGAAGAGCATCACCTGGCGAGCCACGCTGATCGCCGTACTGACGGCGGTCTCCATCGTGCTGGTACTGCCCAGTCTGATCGAAACGACACCGGGATCGCTGCCGGACAAGATGCCCAAGATTCATCTCGGGCTCGACCTCCAGGGCGGCGTTTTCCTGCGGCTCTCCGTCGAGATCGACAAGGCGATCGAGAACACGGCGGCGCGTTATGCCGACGACTCCCGCGCCCTGCTCCGGGACAAGGGCATTCCCGTCCTCGGATGGCAAAAGGCCGGCCTCGACGCCTTCTCCCTCAAGCTTCCGGCCGGTGATTTCGCCGACAAGGCGCTCGGCGTCCTCAAGGAAGAGATGCCGTCGCTCGACCTCACGCTCGGGACGGCGACCGCCGAGGGCGCCACGCTCACCGGCCGTATGAAGAAGGTCGAGGTCGACAACATCCGCTCCAACGCGGTCAGCCAGGGCGTCGAAACGATCCGCAACCGGATCGACCAGTTCGGCGTTCGCGAGCCGCAGATCGTGGCCGAGGGCGAGAACCACATCGTCGTCCAGCTTCCGGGCGTCAAGGACCAGCAGCGCGCCATCGAACTGGTGGGCAAGACGGCGCTGCTCGAGTTCAAGATCGTCGACGACGGCGCCAGCGTCGAAGAGGCGATGAAGGGCAATGTCCCCGAGGATAGTCAGCTGCTTTTCGAGAAGCAGACCGATCCGGCCACCGGCCGCATCAACAAGACGCCCATGGTCGTCAAGAAGCGGGCGCTGCTCACCGGCGACACGATCAAGAGCGCCAAGGTCAGTTTCGGCGCCAAAGGGGGGGCGGGCACCTATGTCTCCCTGTCGTTCAACCCGCAGGGCACCAAGGTGTTCGACCGCATCACCGCCGAGAACGTCAAGAAGAAGCTGGCGATCGTCCTCGACGACACGATCTACAGCGCCCCGGTCATCAACGAGCGCATCTCGGGCGGCGAAGCCCAGATCACCGGCAGCTTCAGCGCCGAGCAGGCCACCGACCTCGCCATCGTCCTCCGCGCGGGCTCGCTGCCGGCCCCCGTCAAGGTGATCCAGAACATCTCGGTCGGTCCGTCCCTCGGGGCCGACTCGATCCGCAAGGGCGTCCGGGCCGCGCTCATCGGCGCCATCCTGGTCGTGCTGTTCATGGCCTTCTACTACAAGTTCGCGGGGCTGGTCGCCGACTTCGCCCTCGTGTTCAACATCCTCTTCCTGCTGGCCGGCATGGCGCTGCTCGAAGCCACGATGACGCTTCCCGGCATCGCGGGCGTCATCCTCGCCATCGGCATGGCGGTCGACTCCAACGTCCTCATCTTCGAGCGGATCCGCGAGGAACTGCGGGCCAAGAAGGCGGTCCGCGCGGCCATCGACGCCGGGTACGACAAGGCGTTCTGGACCGTCGTCGACTCGCACGTCACCACGCTGATCACGGCGATGATCCTGTTCCAGTTCGGCACGGGTCCCATCAAGGGGTTTGCCGTGACGCTCTCGATGGGCGTCGCCATCAATCTCTTCACGGCGCTCGTCTGCACCAAGGTCGTCTTCGACTACATCAACGCCAAGCGGCCGATGCAGGCCCTCAGTATCTAAGGCGAGAGACAGGGGATATCGCGGCATGATCGAACTTATCAAAGGTACGAATATCGACTTCATGGGGCTGCGGAAGATCGCGTTCGCGGTTTCCGGCATCATGATCCTTCTTTGCGCCGTCGCACTGGTCCAGATCTCCCGGGGGCACGGAAACCTGGGCATCGATCTGGCGGGCGGCACCTCGCTCCAGCTCAAGTTCAAGGCCCCGATCGACCTTGAGAAGGCGCGTGGTCTCCTCGGCACGGCCGGCCTCGGGCACGCGGGCCTGCAGTGGGTGGCGGGCGAAAATATCCTGCTCGTGAAAGTGGCGGCCAAGGGCAAGGAAGAAAAGATGGTCGCCGCCGCGGTGGTCGATGCGCTCAAGAAGGGGATGCCCGAGAACCAGCCCTCGGTCGAAAGCATCGCCGAGATCGGTCCCGCGGTCGGCCAGAAGCTTCGCGGCGACGCACTGCTCGCGATGCTCGTCTCGGCGCTGGCCATCATCGGCTACCTGGCCTATCGTTTCGAATTCAAGTTCGGAGTCGGCGCCGCGATCGCCACGTTCCACGACATCGCGGCCATGGTCGCCATCTTCTTCCTGCTCGGCCGGGAGATGGACCTGCTCTTCATCACTGCGCTGCTGACCATCGGCGGTTATTCGCTGACCGACACGGTCGTCGTCTTCGACCGGATCCGCGAGAACATCCGGTTGCGCAAGAAGGGCAACTTCTACGACACCATCAACTTCAGCGTCAACGAGGTGCTCAGCCGCACGATCGTCACCTCGCTCACCGTTTTCATCACCTGCCTCGCGCTCCTCTTCTTCGGCGGCGTCGTCCTCAAGGACTTCGCGCTCGCGTTGACGATCGGCGTCGTGATCGGCACCTATTCCTCCATCTTCGTCGCCAGCCCCGTCGTGGCGATGCTCAAGGGAGAGGGCAAGGTCGAGGTCAAGGGGTAGGTCTTGAATGGCCGGTTCCAGCGACAGTGGTTTCTGCGATCCCCGGATGAGGCCGTTGTCCAGGAGATCGCTCGCGGGACCGGCCTTTCACCCACCTCCTCGCGCGTTCTCGCCAACCGGGGGCTGACCGACCCGGCCGACGTATCCCGGTTCCTGATCGACGGCCTCCCGCAACTCACCGTTCCGTTCCAGATGCTCGGCCTCGAAAAGGCGGCCCAGAGACTGGCCGGCGCCGCGGTTCGCCGCGAGCCGATCCTCATCTATGCCGACTACGACGTCGATGGGGCCACCGGGGCGGCGGTTCTCTACCTCTTCCTGAAAGATCTCTTCCCCGACCTGCCCGTTCGCATCCACCAGAACCACCGGATCATAGACGGCTACGGGCTCAAGTCCGAGCACCTTGGCGCAGCCGTTGCCGAAGGGTGCCGCCTTGTCGTCACGGTCGACTGCGGTATCTCCGACATTGCCGCGATCCGCGATGCGTCGGCCGCCGGAATCGAGGTGATCGTCACCGACCACCACCTGCCCGGCATCGAACTTCCCCCCGCGTATGTGATCGTCAACCCGAAGCAGGGCGACTGCGAATATCCCACCAAGGAACTGGCCGGCGTCGGCGTCGTGTTCATGCTGGTATGCGCCATCCGCCGCGTGCTGCGCGAGAACGGGGTTTTCGAGGCGCTCCCCGAACCGAACCTGGCGCGATATCTCGACCTGGTCGCCCTGGGCACCGTTGCCGACATGGTCCCGCTGCGCGGCGACAACCGCATCCTGGTGCGTTCGGGGCTGGTCGAAATCCGCACCAATCCCCGCCCCGGAATCGCCGCATTGATGCAACTCTCGAATATCCAGCCCGACTCGGCCAACGAAACCGATCTCGGGTTCCGTATCGCCCCCCGGCTCAACGCAGCCGGCCGCCTGGGCGATTCGAACCGGAGCGCAGCCCTGCTGATAACCGCCGACGCGTCCGAGGCGGCGAGGCTGGCCCAGGAACTCCAGGTCGAAAACACGCGACGCCAGAAGGAAGAAGAACGGATCCTGAAAGATGTCGAGGCGCGGCTGGCCGAAGGGTCCGGTGTCGGCGACGACGTCGGCGCCATCGTCCTGGCCGACGAGAACTGGCACCTGGGCGTGCTGGG
>JANXQJ010000189.1 GCA_025356865.1 Deltaproteobacteria bacterium
CCTGGTGGTCATCTTCGACAAGCGTTCGTCGGTCGGGCTGGTGCGCCTGCGCGTCCGAAAGGTCAACGACGAGATGAACCGGATTCTCGAGCAGGCCGACGCGGCCGGCAACGAAGCCGACCTCTCCTTCGACACGCTCGAGGAACTGACCGACGCCGACATCGAGAGTCTCTTCAAGTAATGTCCTTCATCAATTATTCCTCCCGCGAGATCAACTGCAAGGTCGTCTACTACGGCCCGGGGCTTTGCGGGAAGACGGCCAACCTGCAGTACATCTACAAGCGGATGAACCCCGAGGCGCGCGGCAAGATGATCTCGCTCGCCACCGAGACCGAGCGGACGCTTTTTTTCGACTTCCTGCCCGTGTCTCTCGGAGAGGTTCGCGGCTTCAAGACGCGCTTCCACCTGTATACCGTGCCCGGACAGGTTTTCTACGACGCCAGCCGGCGGCTCATCCTGCGCGGTGTCGACGGCATCGTGTTCTGCGCCGACTCGCAACTCTCGCGGATGGACGCCAACGTCGAGTCGCTCGAAAACCTGGGCGTCAACCTGCGCGAGCAGGGCTACGACCCCGACAAGGTACCCCTCGTGCTGCAGTACAACAAGCGCGACCTGCCCAACATCGCCTCCGTTTCCGAACTGCACGCGCTGCTCAACCGCCGGAACGTCCCCGAGTTCGAGGCGTCCGCACTCACGGGCGCCGGCGTCTTCGAGACGCTCAAGGCCGTCATCCGATCCATCCTGGTCGACCTCAAAAAAGGCGGCAAGTAGCCCACCCGGTGGAGAAGCGCTTCCTGACTCCGGCCGAGACCGCCGAGGCGATCATCGCCGCCGGCCGCCGCGTCCTGCAGCAATCCCCCGGCCGCACGTTCCTCCTCAGCCTCCTGGCCGGTTTCTACATTTCCTTCGGCGCGCAGCTCGCAACGGTCGTCACCAGCGACGCGGGCCTTCATGTCGGAAGCGGCATCTCGCGCTTCCTGGGCGGAAGCGTCTTCTCGATCGGGCTGATGCTCGTGGTGGTGTGCGGCGCCGAGCTCTTCACCGGCAACAGCCTGCTCGCGGCAGCCGTGCTGCACGGCGAGATCAGCCTGGCCAAGATGCTCGAGAACTGGGTTGTCGTGATCGTCGGCAACCTGCTGGGCGCCGTCTTCTTCGCCTGGATGATGCACGAGACGCGGCTCTGGGAAAACGGCGTTGTCGCCGACCAGGTCATCCGGACCGCCGTCGCCAAGTGCTCGCTCTCTCCGTGGGTCGCCTTCGTCCGGGGGGTGCTCTGCAACTGGCTGGTCTGCCTCGCGGTCTTCATGGCCACGGCCGCGCGCGACATCACGGGCAAGGTGCTCGCCTGCTATCTCCCGATCATGATGTTCGTCGCGAGCGGTTTCGAGCACTCGGTGGCCAACATGTATTTCATCCCGGAAGGGCTCTTCGTCAATGCCGGGCTAAAGCGTGCCGAACCGCTCCTTTCCTGGTGGAACTTCGCGGCGGCAAACCTGCTGCCGGTAACGCTCGGCAACATCGTCGGCGGCGTGCTCTTCGTCGCCTCGGCCTACTGGTACGTCCATTCGAATCCCCGTTCCCCAAGGTGACGCCATGATGGTCGACGAAGCGATCCGCTTCCTTTCCAATATCCCGCCGTTCCAGTTCCTCGACGACCCGCTCCTTCGGCAGGTCTGCGGCAGTCTCGCGATGGAGTACTATCCGAAGGGGACGGTCATCCTCCAGCAGGACGGCGCGGTCAGCGACGCGCTCCGGATCGTCAAGAAGGGGGTCGTCAAGATTTCCCTCAAGCCCAAGGGGGGCGGCGACGAGGTCGTGATCGACTACCGCGAGCCGGGCGAGACGTTCGGGCTCGTGTCGCTGATGGGGAAGCGGCAGAAGACGACCATATTCGCGGTGCAGGACACGATCTGCTACCTGCTCCCGAAAGACCGCTTCAACGAGTTGCTCGGAACGAACCCCGCCATCATGGAATACCTGCTGCAATTCCACCTGACCAAGTACGCCGACATGACGTCTCGCGAGATCCAGGGGAAGAGTCTTTTCCTGGGGAGCAGCGATCACGTCCTCTTCACGACGCAGGTGGGAGAGATCTGTTCCCGCTCCGCGGCGACGGTCGACCTTTCGGCCACGATCCGGGAAGCGGCTCAGCGGATGGTCGAGGAGAAGCAGAGCGCGGTCATCGTGCTCGACGCGAACGGCATGCCCGCCGGAATCGTGACCGATACCGACCTCCGGAAGAAGGTCGTGGCACGGGGGCACTCGGTCGACGCCCTGGTGGGCTCGGTCATGAGCGGCCCGGTCGTCACGGTCGACGACAAGGACCACTGCTTCGAGGTTATCCTCAAGATGCTGCAGTACAACTTCCACCACGTTGCGGTGACGCGCGAGGGCGTCCTCATGGGCGTCATTACCAACCACGATTTCATGCTGCTGCAGGGGCGCAGCCCGCTGGCCTTCTCCGAGGACATCGAGCACCAGAAGACGATCGAGGCGCTGGCGCCCGTATCGGGCAAGATCCTCAACATCATCGGGGTGCTGCTCCGGGAGGGCGCGCGGGCGGCGAACATCATCCGGATCATATCCGAGCTCAACGACCGGATCGTCCGGAAGGTGCTCGAGATCGTCGAGGCCGAGATGGGCCCCCCGCCGGTTCCGTACTGCTGGGTGGCGCTGGGCAGCGAGGGGCGCAAGGAGCAGACCTTCCGGACCGACCAGGACAACGCGATCATCCACGCCGACTGCGAAACCCCCGACCAGGAGCAGAAGGCCCGCGCCTATTTCGGGGTCTTCGCGGCAAGCGTCCGCGACGGGCTCATCCTGTGCGGCTTCGAGGCGTGTCCGGCAAATTACATGGCGAGCAATCCGGAATGGTGCCAGTCGCTCTCGACCTGGAAACGCTACTTCTCGAGCTGGGTTTCCGAGCCGACGCCCGAGGCGGTTCTCAAGTCGCTCATATTCTTCGACCTCCGGCCGCTCTACGGCGACGAGTCGCTTGCGCGGGAACTCCGCGACCACCTCGTGCAGGAGATCCCGGATCACGCCACGTTCCTGGGCTTCCTCGCGAACATGCTGGTCCAGAACCGGCCGCCGATCGGCTTCTTCGGGTCGGTGGTCGTCGAGCGGGGGGGCGAGCACAAGGACGAGCTGAACCTCAAGATCAAGGGGATCGCGCCTCTGGTCGATATCGCCCGCCTCTTCGCCCTCGAGAAGGGGGTGCGCCACTCCTCCACCAACGAGCGGCTCCAGGCGCTCAGGCCGACGCACACGATCGTATCCGAATATGCCGACGAGCTCGAATACGCCTTCGAGTTCATCACGATCCTGCGGATCCACAACCAGTATCGACAGCTCGAATCGGGCAAGCCGATCGACAACTTCATCAACCTCGACACGTTGAGCAATCTCGAGAAGCAGACGCTCAAGAACGCGTTCCGGGTGATCATCAAGGTCCAGGAACTGGTGATGGAACGCTACAAGGCGTTCATCATCTAGCAGGGCAGAGGGCAGGGCGGGGGGCGCGTGGGATTCCTGGACTGGTTTTTCGGAAGAGAGGTGGATCAGGCCGCCGAGGCTTCGGCTTCTCCGGTTGCGATCGTTTCGAAGGCGCGGTTTGTCGTCGTCGACACCGAGCTGACGGGACTCGATCCGCGCAAGGACGACATCGTCTCGATCGGTGCGCTCCGGATGACGGGTGGGCGGCTCGAGATCGGCGGTGCGTTCCACGAACTGGTTCGCCCGACCGCGGTGCTCGACGGGAAGAGCATCGTCATCCACGGCATCATGCCTTCCCAGGTTGCCGAAAAGCCGCTGATCGACTCGGTCCTCTCCGCGTTCGTCGGCTACTGCGGAAACGATGTCATCGTCGGCCACTGCCTCTCGATCGACCTGTCGTTCCTCAACCGGGAGTCGAGGCGGCTCTTCGGGGCGCCGCTGCGCAATCCCGTGATCGACACACTTTCGCTCTACGGCTGGCTGCGCAACCGGCAGGTCAGTCACCCCATCTTTTCCTCCCCCCTCAACGGCCTCCGTCTCTACGACATGGCCAAGTCGTTCGACATCCCGTGCGAGGGGGCCCACGATGCGCTGGCCGACGCGTTCATCACGGCCCAGCTCTTCCAGCGGTTCATGCCGATCCTCGTCGACCAGGGCATCCATGAACTCGACGACCTGCTCCGCATCGGCAATCCCGGGATGCAGGGCGAGAACATCTTCGCCCCCGGCGGCCGAGCCAACTTCTAAGCGTCCCATCCCGAAATTCCTGCCGACGGCCTTCCCAGGCGGGCCGCCCCATGGTTCACCGACTAGCGCCACGTCTGCGCCGGTTTCGTTCCCGTCTCCGCGTGCCCCGCAAAGAACCGCAACACCCGGCTTTCCGGCGTAGCGGGGTATCCCCTTCGATCGGACGGCTTGCTCAGGAATCCATTCCTTCGCTGCACCTCGGCTCCCCGCTCGCGGTGCCATCCATGGCACTTCACAACGCTCGGGGGACACGCCTCCTCAGGGGACACCCCGCTACGCCTTTCGCCGGGCAATGTGCTTCGCATGAAGGGCCATTCGGTTTCCCACTCCGCAACCTGCGCTCGGCGAACCTCCGTGTCCGCCTTCCCTGCCATTGGTCTCGCTCCCGCCATCCTGGCTCCGCGAAACCAATATGGCTGCCCGATCGTGCGGGAACCCGAACGGCCAACCCCGGGAAACGAAGCACGGCGAACGAGGTTCCCCACAGTCGTTCTCAGGGCAAACCGTATGATGTATTGGGCCTTCCCGGGAAAACTTTCACACTCAAGCGGCCATATCCCCCTTGCGGAGCCCGAATGGCGGCTGCAAGTGGCATGGCGGGGAACCGGGCGCGGTCCTCACGCGGAGCAGGTTGCCCTGTCACGAAGAAGCGGTCCGCTCCCGTTCACCGAGGCTTACACGCTCCCGGCGTACGCCTAAGCGGGGGTCCCTGGACGGGGGCCTGTGCCCCGAGCAGGTTTAGGCCCCATGGATGGGGCTGCGAGGGGTATGGAGACGCAGACGGGCCAGGGATGGGCCGACAAGTCGTCCCCCGGGAAGGGGCCCCCGCGTGGCGCTAGCCGGGAGCCATTGGCCGAGACCGTCCGGTCCCGACGCGGTACGGGGAAAGATTCGGGGTGTCGGTGGACGCGTTTCAGCGAATGACAGCCAACCGCAACGGCCGGGAGGTTGCCCTCCCGGCCGTTGCGTTTCGTGACTGTTGCGGTTGACGCTTAGTGGCTGGCTGCGCCTTCTGCGCCGATGCCGATGTAGGTACGGACCTTCTCGGCCTCGAACTTGATCTCGGCTTCCTCTTCACGCTTGAAGAGGGAGACGAGGATGCCCATGAGGAACGCGCCGCCCATCGAGTAGACGCCCGGGTTCTTCATCTTGTAGGGAGCCCGCGTGATGCCGGATTCGGTCTCGGCCTTCTTGGCCTTGGCGGCGTCGAGCGTCGCCATGAGCGTGTTGTCGGTGATCATCTTGATGTTGCCCTCGGCGCCCGCGAGATCCTTCTGGGCTTCCTTGAGCTTGTCGGGGTTGAGGGCCGGGTTGGCGAC
>JANXQJ010000202.1 GCA_025356865.1 Deltaproteobacteria bacterium
GTCGTGGAGGCCGCAGCCGACGGGGTCGAAACGGCACCGCTCAGCCTCCTCCATCCCGTCCGCCTCTTCCGGACCTTGAGCCGCGAGCACGACGGCGCGGGCGAACTGGCTGCGGCGGCGTGGGTCGGCATCTTCATCGGGTCGCTCCCCATCATCCCCTTCGGGATCGCGACGATCGTCTACGTCAATCACCGGTTGCACCTCAACAAGTTGATGGGCGCCGTGGCCAGCAACGTCTGCGTCGCGCCGTTCGTCCCGTTCCTCTGCATCCAGGCGGGGCACTTCTTCCGGTTCGGCGCCTTCTGGACCGAGTTCACCCGGAAGACGCTGCTCGGCGAAATCCATCACCGGCTCTGGGAATGGCTGCTGGGTGCGCTGGTTGTCGGTCCGCTCCTCGGATTCGCGGGGGCGGCAGCCACCTGGTTCCTGGTCCGATCCCTGCGCGAGAGGTCCGCATGAAGATATTGCTGGTCAACCCGCCCAACTGCGGGCGGAGCATCCCCGAAGAGCGGTACGGCATCGACTCGATCAAGGCGATATTCCGAGGAGAGCCGCTCGCACTTGAAGCGCTCGCCGGAAATCTCGACGGCCACGAGGTGGAGATCCTCGACCTCAAGGCCGACCCCGCCGCCTGGCCGGACGCCCTGCACGCCTTCGCCCCCGACCTCGTCGGGTTCACCGCGGTCACCTGCGAGGCCAATACCGTCGTGCGACTGGCGGCCGAGGCCCGTGCCGCGCGGCCGGGCGTCGTCACCGTCGCGGGCGGAATCCACGCGAGCAACGACCCGGCCTTTTTCAACCGGGCCGTTTTCGATTACGTGGCGGTCGGCCTTGGCAAGGCCTCCTTCGCCGAACTCGTCGCCGCGATCCAGGCGGGGAGCGGGGCGGACCGGGTGCCGGGGATCGCGAAGACGCACCCCGGCGGCGAGCTCCGGTTCACGCCCAGATCGTTCGGCCCCGCCGACCTCGTCGAAGGAAAGGCCCCCCGCTACGACCTCGTCGCCCGGTACCGCGACAGCTACATCCTCTCCTCGCTCGGATTCCGGCTCGGCTTCGTCGCGTCCGCCTTCGGTTGCCCCTACGACTGCTCGTTCTGCTGCATCGGCCCGCTGACCGGCGGTCGCTACCTGACCCAGTCGGTCGGGACGGTGGTCGACCACATCCGGATGCTGGGCGAGATCCCGGTGGTCCGGCTGGTCGACGCAAACACGTTCGGAAACGTGCAACACGCGCGCGCGCTGGCGGACGCCATCCTCGCCGGGGGCATCAAGAAGAGTTTCGTGGCGGACGTCCGCTCCGACACGGTGGTGCGCCACCCGGACCTGATGGCCCGCTGGAAAGAGGCGGGGCTCCGTTCGGTGGTCATCGGCTTCGAGGAGTTCGGCGACGAAGGGCTCGCCGGGATGAACAAGG
>JANXQJ010000006.1 GCA_025356865.1 Deltaproteobacteria bacterium
GGAGTTCGAGAAGGCCTTCGGCAAGATAGCGCCCGATGCGCTCGCGAATACGGTCCTGATCGCCGACCGGTGCAACGTCACCCTGACACTGGGACAACCGCAGATCCCCGACTTTCCGCTCCCTCCCGGCAGGACCGCCCGGGAGGAACTTCGGGAGCAGACGTTGAAAGGGTTCGATCAAAGAATGAAGGAACGGAGTCGGTACGGGCCTCCGCTCGAGGAAGGCGACGAGGAGAAATACAAGGAACGTCTCGAATACGAGCTGAAAGTCATCGAGGGGATGGATTTCCCGGGTTACTTCCTGATCGTGGCCGATTTTCTTAAATACGCTCGCGAGAACGGCGTGCCGACCGGCCCCGGACGCGGAAGCGCCGCAGGAAGCCTTGTCGCCTGGTGCCTTCGCATCACCGAAATCGACCCGCTTCCCTACAACCTTCTCTTCGAGCGGTTCCTGAATCCCGAACGAATCAGCCTTCCGGATATCGACTGCGACCTCTGCAAGGACAAGCGGGAACTCGTCATCGAGTACGTAAAGGATAAGTACGGGGCCGACCATGTCTCCCAGATCATCACCTTCGGAACGATGAAGGCCAAAGCAGCCATACGCGACGTGGCCCGCGTTCTCGAGATCCCGTACGCGCAGGCTGATGCCATCGCCAAGTTGATCCCGGCCGATCTCAAGATGACGATCCGGAAGGCGCGAGAGGTCGAGCCCAAGCTCAACGAGATGATCGCGGCCGACCCGAAGATCGCCGACCTGTTCGCGCTCGCCGCCGACATCGAGGGACTTTCCCGCAACGCGAGCACCCACGCCGCGGGCGTCGTCATCTCCAACAAGCCGATCACCGAATACACTGCGCTTTATCGAAACAGCAAGGAAGACATCACCACCCAGTTATCGATGAACGACATCGAGAAAGTCGGCCTGGTCAAGTTCGACTTCCTGGGCCTTCGCACGCTGACGGCCATCTCCGACACGCTGAAACTCGTGAAGGAGATGCGCGGGATCGATGTCGACATCAACCACATCCCGCTCGACGACCCCAAGACGTATGCCATGCTCCAGAAAAAAGACACGCCGGGCATCTTCCAGTGCGAAAGCAGCGGATTCACCGAACTCCTCGGCAGCCTGAAACCCGAGCGATTCACCCACATGATCGATATGGTCGCGCTCTATCGCCCCGGCCCCCTCAACAGCGGTATGGTCACCGACTACATCGAGGTTCGCCACGGCCGGAAAAAACCCAGTTACATGTTTCCCGAACTCGAACCGATCCTGAAGGACACCTACGGCGTCATCGTTTATCAGGAACAGGTCATGCAGATCGCCGTAGCCATCGGCGGCTTCACCATGGGCGAAGCCGACATACTCCGCAAGGCCATGGGCAAGAAGATGATCGACGTCATGGCCAAGCAGAAGGAAATGTTCCTGCAAGGCGCAAAAGCGAAAAACTTCGACGTCAAGAAGTCCGAGTCGCTATTCGACCTCATGGCGCAATTCGCCGAATATGGCTTCAACAAGTCGCACAGTGCCGCCTACGGGTTCGTGGCTTACCAGACCGCATTCCTGAAAGCCCACTATCCGGTCGAGTTCTACTGCGCCCTGATGACCTCCGAAGCGGGCGACACAACCAAGATCATCCGTTATTTCAACGACGCTCGGGATCACGACATCCCGATCCTACCCCCAGACGTCAACGAATCGCGCGCCGAGTTTCATCCATCCGGCAACGGGATCCGCTTCGGTCTCTCCGCCATCAAGGGCGTCGGCTCCTCGGCGATCGAGGCGATCGCGGAAGCCCGTCTCGATTCTCCTTTCGGTTCAGTCGACGATTTCATGGCTCGCGTCGATCTCAGGCGCGTCAACAAGAGCGTCCTCGAAAGTCTCGCAAAGGCCGGCGCATTCGATACCCTCGACAACGACCGGGGGCGATTCATCGAAAAGATCCCGGTGTTGATCGAAGAGGCCCAGCGTGAGGCGCGAAGGAAGGAATCGGGGCAGTTCGCCCTGTTCGGCGCCCCCACACCCGACGCAGGGACAAAACCGAAAAAGAACGTTTCCGAACCCCCGCAGCGGGAACCCCTCTGGAGCCGAAAGGAACGGCTTGCCCACGAAAAGGATGCACTCGGTTTTTACATCACCGGGCACCCGCTCGATGCATTCGCCGGCGAAATCGAACTGTTCGCCAACACGACCACCGCGCAGATCGGCGAACTCAAGGGCGGCGCCGAGGTCAAGGTCGGCGGCGTCATCAATTCGGTCAAGGAAAGGCTGACGAAGAAAGGCGACAAGTACGCCATTCTGACGATCGAGGACCGTGAAGGAATCATCGAAGTCCTGGTATGGGCAGAGGCCTACAAGGAATGCGCCGACGCCTGCGCCTCCGAAGAACCGATTTTCCTGATCGGACGGGTCGAAAAAGGCGAGAATTCGAACAAGCTGGTCGCCCGCGAAGTTTTCCGGATGGAAAACATCCGGGAGCGTCTCGCCCGCTCCGTGCATTACCGGATCGACCTTTCCACGTCCACCCCCGATCTCGTCTCCGGGTTCCGCAAGACGCTTCGGCGTCACTCCGGCGAAAAGCGGGGATACCTGCACCTGGTTCGGGACGGCGAATTCGAGGCTGTCGTCCAGCTTCCCGACAGCTGCAGCGTCAATCCGTCGCTCGAACTCGCCAAGGAGTTACGGGGTCTTTTCAACTACGACATACTGAGGCTCCATTGATGCAGGAAATAAAGCAGGGAAAATCCGAAAACGCATGGCTGGTCTGGGCGCCCAGGCGACAGAGGGCCGGCAAGCGGCAGCGTCCCGATCTGCTGAAGGAACTCGAAGCGCTCGTCAAGGCAGCCGGCGGAACCATCCTGGGCAGTCAGACCAATATGCTGAAGGTCGAGCATCCCGGGACGGTCATCGGGAAGGGCGTCATCGAACTGCTGAAAGCGACGGTCGAGGAGAACGAGATCGACGTGGTCGTCTTCCAGAATCTCCTTCGCCCCAAGCAGCAACTCAACCTCGAACAGGAACTCGGCGTCAAGGTTCTCGACCGGCGGGAAGTCATACTCGACATATTCGCCCAGCGGGCCCGCACGCGCGAGGGCAAACTTCAGGTCGAACTGGCGCAGCTTTCCTTCAAATCAGGCCGGCTTGTCGGAACGCGCAAGGATCTTTCCCGTCTGGGCGGGGGGATCGGCACGAGAGGGCCGGGCGAGAAAAAACTCGAGGAAGACCGGCGCAAGATCCGCACGATCATGAAGCAGATCGAGGAAGAACTCACGGTTGTCCGACGGACCCGGACACTCCACTACGAACGCCGGAAAGAAGTCGGCTATCCGGTCGTCGCCATCGTGGGTTATACGAACGCCGGCAAGTCAACCCTGTTCAACCGGATGACCGGAGCCGAAGTCTTCGTCGCAGACCAGCTTTTCGCCACGCTTGATCCGACTGCACGGAAATTGCGGCTTCCTTCCGGAAACGAAGCAATCCTCGTCGACACCGTCGGATTCATCCACGAACTGCCAACCGAATTGAGGCAGGCGTTTTTGGCAACCCTCGAAGGAATCGGGGAAGCCGACCTGCTCCTTCACGTCGTTGACGGCAGTTCCGATGCGGCCGAGGCGAACGTCCAATCGGTCGAGATGATTCTCAACGAACTTGCCTTCACCGACAAGCCATCGTTGCTCGTGCTCAACAAGTGCGACCTGGGCGCGGTTTTTCCCGGAAATTCCGACTGGGCCGACGCCTATACCGTTTCGGCACGGAGCGGCGACGGGATCGACACGTTGCTCGAAGCCATCGAAAGGGAGTTGTCCGCCCACCATGCGGAAAGACAGATTTGACCAGGCCCGCCTGATCAACATCGCGAACGGCCTGACCGCCGTCCGGATTCTTCTGCTTCCGGTTTTCGCGTGGCTTCTCATTTCGGGGCAGCCACGTGAAGCCATCGTCGTTTTCGTGGCCTGCGGCGTCAGCGACGGCCTCGACGGCCTGCTCGCACGCTGGCTTCACCAGCGCACGCTGATCGGCGCCTACCTCGATCCGATCGCCGACAAGTTGCTGATGGCGACCGCCTTCATCGTCCTGGCGATCGTACACATCATCCCCATCTGGCTCACCGTTCTCGTGATCAGCCGGGACATCTTCATCCTGATCGGCTGCTTTCTATACCTCATGCTGCTCGACGATGCCGAGATTTACCCCACGCGCTTCAGCAAACTGAACACATTCGTGCAGATCCTCACCGTCGTTTATTTCCTGGCGCTGACCGGATTCCCGACCTTCTTCACCAACGTTTTCACTGAAAACGGCTCTCGGGTTACCACGTGTGTCGAAATCGGGTGTGCGATCACGACCGTCATTTCCGGAATCCAGTACGTCGCCATCGGCATGCGAAAACTGGCAAATGGCTGAGCCGAACCCCAATCCGAAAAAACGTCCCGGCGTCCGGGTCGATTCGGTCGATCCCGAAAGCCCTGCGGCCCGGGGAGGGATTGCTCCTGGCGACCGGGTGCTTTCCGTCTCAGGAAAACCGATCAGCGATCTGCTCGACCTCTTCTTCCTGACCGGGAAAAGCCGCTTCTCGCTTGAATGGTTATCCTCCAGAGGAGAGGTTAAAACCCGGAATTTCCGGCTCGACTCCGAATCACTCGGGATTTATCCCGAACCGGTCCGCGTCCGGAATTGCCGGAACCGGTGCATTTTCTGCTTCGTCCACCAGTTGCCGAAAGGCCTTCGGAAACCGCTTTACGTCAAGGATGAGGATATCCGGCTATCTTTCCTGCACGGGCAATACGTCACCATGACCGATGTCACCCCGGAAGAGATGTCCAGAATCCTGAACTACCGGTTGTCTCCGCTGTACGTTTCGATTCACACGACCGACGCCCCCCTGCGCCGGAAAATGCTGGGCAATCCCCATGCGCACGATATCGTTTCCGTATTGAAGCAACTGGTGCGAAGGGGGATAACGATCCACGGGCAAATCGTCGTATGTCCCGGCATCAACGACGGCCCGGTGCTCGAGAAAACACTGACCGACCTGATGGCGTTTCGCCCGGGTCTCTCGACCATAGCCGTGGTCCCCGTCGGCTTGACCTCACATCGTGAAAGGCTCCCGAAACTTCGAACGGTCAATGCCGAAGAGGCGTGTCAGACGATCGCGCTCGTTGATCGCTTTCGTCGTGAATCCGGAGAGAACGACGGAGAGCCGTTTGTGATGTCGGCGGACGAATATTACCTGCTCGCGGGAAAGGCCGTGCCGGGACGCGGCATTTACGGTGGTTTTGCCCAGATCGAAAACGGCGTCGGACTCCTTCGCCGCTTTCTCGACGAGTCGTCCGCCCTGTTCCGCCGGAAACGGTTGGTCGGCGACAGCAGGGGAGGGGTCGTCGTGACCGGGGTCTCACCGTTCCCGTTCGTTTCGGCGTTTCTCGATCGTTACTCTGTCGTAACCGGGGCGAAATTCGAGACCGTTGCCGTTCCTAACCGGTTGATGGGGCCCAGCGTAACCGTCACGGGGCTCGTTTCCGGCGGCGACATCGTCCATGCGCTCCAAGGAAAAAAAATCGGTCGCCTTTTCGTCCCCTCCGTCATGTTGCGGGATGCGGGCGATCTTTTTCTCGACGGGATGACGCCTGCGACGCTTTCCCGGAAGGTCGGGGCCGACGTGGTCCTTTTCGACCCGACGCCTGCAGACTTTCACGAATCGGTTATTTCCGGAAATTCTCCATCTTTTCGTTGACATCTAGAACGCCTGACGGTATATTTCATCTTCTTGAGTGTTTCGGGGGCGATTAGCTCAGTTGGTTAGAGTACCTGCTTGACATGCAGGGGGTCACTGGTTCAAATCCAGTATCGCCCACCATTTCCCTTCCCTGGAACGATCGATACCTTCAAATTGATGGGTTCGGCAGGTTGATCAAATGACGTTATTTGAACTCGCGAAACAACAGGGGAAGGCCAAGGTCGCCATAGCCGCCAGGCTGGACGGTGTCCTTGCGGACCTTTCTTCACAGTTGCCAGAAGGCGATGCCGTTGTCGAATGGATCACGCCCGCCACACCCGAAGGCGTCGAGATCATCCGACATAGTACGGCCCACGTCATGGCAGCCGCCGTCAAGTCTCTCTTCCCCAACGCACGCATCACGATCGGCCCATCCATCGAAAACGGTTTTTACTACGACTTCGATATCGACACGCCCTTCACTGCCGAAGACCTCATTCGCATCGAAGGGAAGATGGCCGAGATTGTCAAAGCCGATCAGCCCTTCGTCCGCGACGAATTGGGCAAGGAAGCCGCCCGCTCTCTTTTCCCGGGAGAGCCGTACAAATCCGAACTGATTACCGACATTCCCGACGCCACCGTGTCGCTCTACAAAATGGGCGATTTCCTCGACCTGTGCCGCGGCCCGCATGTGCCCAGCACCGGCAAGATCGGCGCTTACAAGCTGATGACAACTGCCGGCGCCTATTGGCGCGGCGACTCCTCCAACAAAATGCTCACGCGCATCTATGGCGTCGCTTTTGCCTCCAGGAAAGATCTCGACGAGCATCTGCGGTTCCTCGAGGAAGTCAAGAAGCGAGACCATCGCAAGATCGGCAAGGATCTCGACCTGTTCAGCGTCAACGACGAAATCGGACCCGGGCTTATCCTCTGGCACCCCAAAGGCGCGAAGATCCGGAACATCATCGAGGATTTCTGGCGTGCCCAGCACGCTTCATCCGGATACGATCTGGTTTTTTCTCCTCATATCGCACGGCAGGACCTGTGGCGAACCAGCGGGCATCTCGACTTTTATCGCGCTGGAATGTATTCATCCATCGAGGTCGAAGGACAGGACTACCAGCTCAAGCCGATGAACTGCCCGTTCCACATCCAGATCTACAATTCGGGTCTCAGGTCATACCGGGATCTTCCGATCCGGTACGCCGAGCTCGGAACCGTCTATCGCTACGAACCTTCCGGCACGTTGCACGGATTGTTGCGCGTCCGCGGCTTCACGCAGGACGACGCCCATATTTTCATGCGCCCCGACCAACTGGACGAAGAGATTTTCAAACTGCTCGACTTCACCCTGTTCATTCTGGGAAGTTTCGGGTTTGAAAACTACGACGTCTACCTGTCGACCCGGCCCGAAAAATATGTCGGGTCCCTCGACAACTGGGCCGCGGCCGAAGCCGCGCTCAAGAATGCCCTTGAGCGCAAGGGAATACCCTACGAGGTCGATCCCGGCGAAGGCGTTTTCTACGGGCCCAAGATCGACATCAAGATCAAGGACATGCTTGGTCGATCCTGGCAGTGTTCAACGATCCAGGTCGACTTCAACCTTCCCGAGCGATTCGATGCGACCTACGTCGGCGAAGACGGATCCCGGCACCGCGCGATCATGATTCACCGCGCCCTGATGGGCTCCCTCGAGCGGTTCTTCGGCGTGCTGGTCGAACACTTTGCGGGCGCGTTCCCGTTATGGCTGGCACCCGTCCAGATCGACGTACTGCCTGTCACCGACAAGGCCGCCGACTACGCCTTCGAGATTCGCGACCGACTCCGCTCCGCAGGGTTCCGAACGGAAGTTGATGCCCGAAACGAAAAACTCGGGTATAAGATACGTGAATCACAGATCAACAAGGTGCCCTACGGCCTGGTCATCGGCGACCGGGAAGTTACCGACAGGTTGGTCACGCCGCGGCGCCGCGGCGGCGAGCAGCTTCCGTCCATGACGGTCGATGCCTTCATCGAGATGGCACGCACCGAATGCAATAACCGCGCAAGCTAAAAGGAGGCGGTCATCGCCAAGGAATCCAGAATCAACGAACAGATCAACTGCCCCGAAGTGCGCCTCGTCGGCGCCGAAGGCGAGCAGTTGGGAGTTATCTCCACTGCGGTAGCGCTTCAGCAGGCGCGCGTCGCGGACCTCGACCTGGTTGAAGTTGCGCCCATGGCCACTCCGCCTGTCTGCCGCATCATGGATTACGGCAAGTTCAAGTATATCCAGAGCAAGCGGGAACAAGAGGCGCGCAAGAAGCAGACCGTCATCTTGGTCAAGGAGATCAAAGTTCGTCCCAAGACGGATGAGCATGACCTTGACACCAAGGTCAAGCATATCCGCCGATTCCTGGGCGAAGGCGATAAAGTCAAGGTGACCGTCCGTTTCCGCGGACGCGAACTCGCCTATGCCTCCCAAAGCGGCTACGAAGTCTTGAAGCACGTCCTCGAGGAGGTCGGCGACCTGTGCAAGGTCGAAAGCCCCCCCAAGATGGAAGGCAAGACGATGATGACGATCCTTGCCCCGACGCAGCCCAAGAAAAAGCCGGTGCCCCTGCCAACGAAGCACGCAGTTCCGGCCGGAAAAGTCACCAAGGTGTCCGGCGAATCCAAAGAAGACACGGACGTGACATCGGTCTCGTCCAATGACCAGGAGGGTTAAACGATCATGCCCAAGATGAAGTCCAACAGTGGCGCAAAAAAACGCTTCAAGGCCACTGCCTCAGGCGGCATCAAACGGGGAAAGATGGGGCGCCGCCACATCCTGACCTCCAAGAACCGCAAGCGCAAGCGCTCGCTTCGCAAGAGCAGTCTCGTCCATTCGACGAACGAGAAGTCGATCAAGAGTCTGCTACCGTACCTCTAAATCCTCGTCAGCCCGCAAGTCGGGCTTCAGGTTGTCGTCATCGGAAGGGGACAGTCCCCTTCCCGGCACTCCTCAATTTCCTTCGCCGGCAATATTGACCGGCGGGGCGCCACGCGAAAGAAGAGGGAGACAAGATGCCTCGCGTAAAAAGAGCCGTACATGCAAAGAAGAAACGCCGTACGATTTTCAAGCTCGTCAAAGGTTTTCGTGGGGGCGGAGGACGCCTTCTCCGTTCCGCCAAGGAAGCCGTCGACCGGGCGCTGCAGTATGCATACCGCGACCGTCGCGTCCGCAAGCGTGAATTCCGTTCGCTCTGGATCGCCCGGATCAACGCCGCTACTCGCGAGAACGGTCTTTCCTACAGCCAGTTCATGCACGGGCTCAAGGTGGCCGGCATCGAGGTCGACCGCAAGATGCTCGCAGATCTGGCCCTGAACGAAGTCGGCGCCTTCAAGGTTCTGGCCGACCAGGCGAAGACCGCACTCGCGAAATAAGCAGGACCTTTCCTTGCAACAAGCCGATCACCACATTTCAGGCATCACCGAATAGGGGTTGAGATCGCTTTCCGACGCAAAGTCGGAAAGCGATCTCAACTCCGTCAAAGGCATCTTCTTCGGCAAGAAAGGAACCCTTTCCGAAATCATGAAGGGGCTTTCCGGCCTGCCGATCGAAGAACGCAAACAGGTCGGCGCTGCCGCCAACGCAGCCCGTCAAACACTCGAGGCCGCCTTCGACGCCCGGCTTGCCGAGTTTCGGGAACGCGAACGCAAGACGCGGGATGCCGCAGGACTCATCGATGTGACGCTTCCCGGCCGCCTTCCCGCAGCAGGGCACCGCCACCCGATTTCACGGACCATGGCCGACATCGTATCCATTTTCAATCGGCTCGGCTTTTCGACCCGCCTCGGACCTGAGATCGAAAAGGATTACTACAATTTCGAGGCGCTCAACTTCCCCGCCGACCACCCTGCACGCGAAATGCAGGACACCTTCTTCATGGACGGACCTTCGTCGGACCTGCTGCTCCGCACCCACACCTCCCCCATCCAGATCCGCACGATGGAGTCCTCAAGACCTCCAGTCAGGGTCGTGGCTCCAGGCGCGGTCTACCGGTGCGATTCAGACATCACCCACAGTCCCATGTTTCACCAGGTCGAAGGATTTGCAGTCGACCAGAACGTCACCTTTTCCGACGTCAAGGGATTGCTGACCGAATTTTGCAGCATGATGTTCGGCGAACGGAAACCGCTCAGGTTCCGCCCCAGTTTCTTCCCGTTCACCGAACCCTCGGCCGAGGTCGATATCGAATGCGTCATCTGCGGCGGGAAAGGTTGCCGTGTCTGCAAAGGGAGCGGTTGGCTTGAAATTCTCGGTTGCGGCATGATCGATCCCGCGGTTTTCGGATTCGTCGATTACGATCCGGACCTCTACACCGGTTTCGCTTTCGGGATGGGCGTCGAGCGGATTGCGATGCTTCGGCACGGAATCGGAGACATTCGCCTGTTTTTCGAAAACGACCTTCGTTTCCTTTCCCGTTTCTAGCCGACTGTCCACTTCTGGGGGATTCGCGCTTTGAAGATCCTGTATTCCTGGCTTCGTGAATTCATCGATACCCGGCTCTCGCCCTCGCAGTTGCAGGAAGCGCTTACAATGGCCGGGATCGAGGTATCGGCCTGCCGTTTTCTCGGGGACGGCCTCGACCTCGTCGTCGTCGCGAAGATCCTCGAAAAGAAACAGCATCCCAATGCCGACAAACTTTCGCTTTGCCGCGTAACCGACGGGGAGCGCGAATACGGGATCGTCTGCGGCGCGAAAAACATGTCCGAAGGCGACCATGTCGCGCTGTCCAAGATCGGCGCAAAACTTCCCAACGGCCTCGAGATCAAGAAGGCCAAGATCCGCGGTGAAGCGTCCGAGGGAATGCTCTGCTCCGAAACGGAATTGCGGCTCGCCGAAGAGTCCGCCGGTATCATGATCCTCCCCCCCGACTCGATTCCCGGCACGCCACTCGCCGTCGCACTTGGCCTTTCCGACCACCTCCTCGAAATCGAGATTACGCCCAACCGCGGCGACTGCCTGAGCGTCCTCGGTGTCGCGCGTGAAGTGGCTGCAATCACTGGCGAGAAAGTGGTCCTGCCCGGCACCGATTTCCCTGAATCCGGAGAACCGATCGGATCGTTCGCATCCGTGACCGTTTCCGATGCCGATCATTGCCCGCGTTACTCGGCCCGCGTCGTGAGCGACCTCTTGATTGCTCCATCACCCGCGTGGATGCAACGTCGACTTTCCCTTTGCGGGATACGCCCCATCAACAACGTCGTCGACATAACCAATTACCTGCTGCTCGAAGTCGGCCAGCCGATGCACGCATTCGACCTCGATCGCCTGACCGCCAGCGGAATCGACGTCCGGCGCTCGGGCATCGAACGCGAGTTCATCACCCTTGACGGCATAAGACGGAAAGTGCTCCCCGAGATGCTCCTCATCTGGAACGGGGATCGACCCGTCGCAGTCGCCGGCGTCATGGGAGGGGAGAACACCGAAGTCCTCCCGTCAACCAGTCGGGTGCTCTTCGAAAGCGCCCATTTCGCTCCATCGGCTGTCCGCTTTGCAGCACGCCGCCTGGGAATATCGAGCGAATCGTCATACCGGTTCGAACGGGGCGTCGACCCCGCCGGTACCGTTTACGCACTTCAACGCGCCATATCACTCCTTTCCAGGCACACCCCTCTAGTTGCCGCACCCGGCACCATCGATCTCGGCGGTGATCGCACTTTCGGCCGATCCGTTTCCTTCCGGCCTTCGCAGGCCGACCGGATCATCGGACGCGCATACGGCGAAGACGGTTGCCGTGCCATTTTCGACCGGATGGCGTTCCCGATCGCGATCTCGGGACCCGGGGCATGGCAGGTTCGCGTCGCACCGCACCGGTTCGATATCGAACGCGAAATCGACCTTGTCGAGGAAGTAGCCCGCTTGACCGGTTACGATTCGATCCCGACGACCTATCCCGAGTCTGCTGCACCCGAATTCTCGGCCGACGACCGGTTGACCGCGACAGTCGAACGCGCCTCCGAATACCTTCGCACCCAGGGGTTTTCCCAGGTGCTCAACTATTCCTTCGTGTCCGAAAAGGAATTGACGCGTCACGCCAATCTGCTCGGGTATGACCCGTCCGATGCGATGCGCCTGGCCAACCCGCTTTCCGACGACATGACGGTGATGCGCCCTGATCTCCTGATGGGTTTGCTTCGAAACGTCTCATCCAACGTGCGGCGCTTTGTCGATGAGGTTCGCCTGTTCGAAAACGGGAAAGCGTTCGGGAAATCGCTCGCAAATTCCCTTTTCGAAGAACAACGGCTGGCCTTCGCCTTGTACGGCCACCGCCTGCCAGGGGCCTGGTCCGGCGCCCATGAGTGGGTCGATTTCTTCGACGTCAAGGGCATCACCGAAACGGTCCTGAACGTTCTCGGTGCAGGAGCGGTCCATTTCGTGCCAACCCGGTCGAGATCCTTCTTCGTTGAAGGGCAGGCGGCCGAAATCATCATGGCAGGGGAGACTGTCGGTTGGATGGGTGTCATCAACCACGAGTTGCTTTCCGCGTTCGATATCGAACGTCCGGTCTGCTACGCGGAGTTGCGGATTCCGATCGCCTTGTCGAATGTCGAACGGCCGGCGATCCACCGGGAGATTCCCAAGTTTCCGCCCGTTTTCCGGGATTACGCTTGTATCGTTCCATCAGTGGCAGCTGTTGGCGACATCCTCGCCATGGTTCGTGAACTCACTCCCGAAATAGCGTCTGCCGCGGTTTTCGACGTGTTCACGGGTGAAAAAATCGGCGAGGGCAAAAAAAGCATCGCGTTTCGAATAAAGTTGCAGCCGTCCGACAGAACCTTGACGGAGTCAGAGGTTAATAGTATACATACCAAGGTATTAAATTTATTGGATAATCGCTTCGGCGGAAAGATTCGCACCTCTTGATGGATGGGCGAAAACCGAGGAGGGCCGAATGACCAAAGCAGATCTGGTGGACATCGTTTACGAGAAGGCCGGCCTTTCCAAGAAAGAGGCGCAGGAGATCGTCGAAGAAATTTTCGATACGCTTAAAAATACCCTGAAAACGGGCGACAAGATCAAGATTTCCGGTTTTGGAAACTTCGTGCTGCGCGACAAGCGCCCCCGAAAAGGACGCAATCCACAGACGGGGGACGACATCGAAATAACAGCCAGACGGGTGCTCACTTTCCGCCCAAGCCAGATACTGAAAGCCTTCATCAACGAGCCGCCCCAGAGTTGAGTCGATCGACTCCAACCGACGTGGCATCTCCTTCGATTCCCGACAAATTCTATTTCAAAATCGGGGAAGTGAGCGAACTCCTCGAAGTCAAGCCCTATGTAGTCCGTTTCTGGGAGACCGAGTTCAACCTCACCACGGCCAAGAACCGCGCAAAGCACCGTGTCTACAAACGAAACGAAGTCGAAGTACTGCTCGAAATCCGCCAGATGTTGCACGTCGAACGCTTCACGATTGAAGGCGCACGGCTCCAATTGAAAGACCGTATGAAAGAGAAGCACAAGCAATTCGCGCTCGATCTCAAGGCAAACCCCACAAAGGCTGCGCTTCGCCTGGTCAAAAAAGAACTATTGGCGATCAAAACCATTCTTGACCGCTGAGAAGGAACCCGGTGCCGCTCAACCTCCAGGATCGTATCGCCAATTTATTCAAACGGTTAGCCGGGAAACGCGGAGACCGCCCGTGGGGATTTTACCTCGTCCTCTTTGTAGACCACGGATACAAGGTCAAGAAGTTCGTAGTTCACCCCGGGCAGCGCCTGAGTCTTCAACGCCACACAAAACGAGCCGAGCATTGGCACGTCGTCCAGGGCGAGGCGGTCGTGACTCGTGATAACGAAGAAATCCGGATGGCGCCCGGTGACGATTTGAGCATCCCGCTCGGAGCAGTTCACAGGGTCCGGAACGCCGGCAAAATTGACCTGGTCGTCATCGAAATCCAGACCGGGGACTATGTCGGTGAGGACGATATCGAGCGGATCGAAGACGATTACAATCGCCAGTAAACGATATCCGCATTCCCGAAACGTATTTTGCGTGACAAGATCAACGGGGCAGGGTAATATAGTCGTCTTTCGTGTCGGGACGTAGCGCAGCTTGGTAGCGCATCTGCATGGGGTGCAGAGGGTCGCTGGTTCAAATCCAGTCGTCCCGACCATAAAATCGTCGAAGGGGTTACGGGATTCACCGTAGCCCCTTTTTTTAATCCGGGCCGATTTCGCCGCCCTGAAGGAGCCAATCCGCGTGAAAAGGAACGCGCCCGGAACACCCCTCATCGTCGTTTCAAACGACGACGGGATCCGCTCCCCCGGAATCAAGGCGCTGGCCTCCGCCATGAGCGGGATAGGCGAAGTTGTGGTCGTGGCGCCCGACCGGGAACGGAGCGCGGCCGGTCATTCCCTCTCCCTGTCCCATCCTTTGCGTGTCGAGGAAACCTCTCCCGGCTGGTATTCGGTCGACGGAACGCCAACCGATTGCGTCAATCTTGCGGTCAATGGCATCCTCCGTCGCCGTCAGATTACCTTGGTCGTTTCGGGTATAAACAAGGGGGCAAACATGGGGGATGACATCACCTATTCCGGCACCGTTGCCGCCGCCCTCGAAGGAACGCTTTTGGGAATTCCATCGATCGCTTTCTCGCTCGCAACCTGGGAACGGTACGATTTCGAGGTAGCCGCGTCTTTTGCCGTCAAGGTTGTTCGAAACGTACTCGTCCACGGCCTTCCCAAGGATACCCTCCTCAACGTGAACGTCCCGCCGCTTCCCGAATCGGAAATCAACGGGATTCGCGTTACCCAAATGGGAAAACGGATTTACGGCGATGCGATCGTCCGGAAACGGGACCCCAGGGGGCGGCACTATTACTGGATCGGGGGCGACAAACTCGCCCACGAAGGCGTGCCGGGCTCGGACCTCGAAGCGCTTGAAGCGGGGTTCATTTCGGTAACGCCGCTTCACCTCGATATGACTCATTACGACTCCATGAAAGCATTGCGCCGCTGGAAATGGTGAGGGAGACAATCCCGGCGATTTCGGGTACAATTCGAAATTCTCCGAAATAAAATCGCAACAAAGGAATAACAAGCCGATGGTGAGCGACCTCAAGAAACAGATCCGGAATATTCCTGATTTTCCGATCAAGGGGATCCAGTTCAAGGACATCACGACGCTTCTGGCCGACCCGACCTCGTTTCAGGAAGCGATCGACCTGATTTCCCACAGATATTTCGACAAGAAGATCGACGCCGTAGTGGGCATCGAAGCACGCGGGTTCATCATGGGTGCCGCCCTGGCGTACAAACTCGGGACAGGGGTCCTCCTGGTCCGCAAACCGGGCAAGTTGCCCTACAAGACCATTTCAGCCGATTACGACCTGGAGTATGGAAAGGACAAACTCGAAATCCACGCGGACGCCATCACGCCCGGCATGCGGGTCGTCATCGCCGACGACGTACTCGCGACAGGGGGCACCGTTTCGGCGGTTTCAGGACTCCTGACCCGATTGGGCGCCGAAATAGTCGAGTGCTGCTTCCTGGCCGAGTTGGGGTTTCTTAAAGGGCGGGAAAAGATAGCGGACCAGAAGGTGTTTTCCCTGATCGAGTTCGACGAATAAACCAGACGTGCCCCCGTAGCTCAGGCGGATAGAGCAGCGGTTTCCTAAACCGTTTGCCGGGTGTTCGAGTCACCCCGGGGGCGCCACTCTTCAACCCAGTAAACACAAAGTTTCGCGGGGATCGGCCCTGAAGGAAAAGGGAGAGCCTCCGGATCATCCCCAACACTGTCCCCAACATAAAACTTGGCTTTTCCGGTAACATCCGGTAAATGATATCGCGGCTTACGTCCCTCGCTTTTCCCGGGCAAGAGGCATTTTCCGGTCCGAATATTGTTCATGACAACCTGCACGACCGTTACCCCCCGAAAGAAAGGAGGTGATCTTCATGCCGGATTCTAACGTCTGTCCGCTTCCTTCCCGCTGAAGGAACGCGGCCCCCGCCGGTCGGCGGGGAATCCATCGCATCCATCCGTATCCAGACCGTGAGCCGAAAGGAGATCGCCTCTCATGGGGAATCATTGTGCCATCGCGTCCGGCGAACGCCGGCGACGTGTGTTCCGTCATTTCTTCCGTACCCTGACTCCGCTCCTGTCCATCCTTTTCCTGATCCAACCCGCCTTCGCCAGCCCGAAGGAACGCCGCGTCGCCGTTAGCGTGTCTGTGAATCTGGCCGTGCCGGAAGATGCGAAGCGAATTCGACTCTGGATCCCGTATCCCATGTCGGACGAAAACCAGGACATCGCCGACGTGCGGTTGTCCGGCAACTTCGCCTCATCCGGGATCTACCGGGAGGGGAAATCCGGGAACACGCTCCTGTACGCAGAATGGTCGGGCAATGCGAAAGCCAGAACCCTCGAATATGCCTTCAAGGCGGATCGCCGGGAGGTCCGGATCAACGAGATCGTCGAGGTCGAGCGAACGATTCCAACGCCCGAGTATTCCCGGTTCCTTGGACCTACTGGCCTAAGGGCGACCGCTGGCCCCGCAAAGGAATATGCGGATCGCATCACGAAGGGAAAGAAGACGAACACGGCCAAGGCCCGGGCGATCTACGACTGGATCGTCGAGAACATGTACCGGGATCCGAACGTAAAGGGGTGCGGTATCGGCGAAGTGGATATTCTTCTGAACAAGCTCGGCGGGAAATGCGCCGACATCCATTCCGTCTTCGTGACATTGTGCCGTGCCGCAGGCGTTCCAGCCCGAGAGATATTCGGCATCCGCATCCCGAAGGACAAGGCGGGGGAAATGACGAAGGCGCAACACTGTTGGGCGGAATTCTTCGAGCCCGGGACCGGTTGGATCGTCGCCGATCCTGCCGACGTCCGGAAAGCCATTCTTGAGAAGAAACTCGCCGCGGATGAAGCCAAGCCGCTACGGGAGTACTATTTCGGCTCCGTGGACCAGAACCGGATCGCATTCGGGACGGGGAGGGATCTGGTCCTCAATCCGCCGCAGGACGGCCCTCCGCTGAACTACTTCATGTACCCCTACGCGGAAGCCGATGGTCGAGCGCTCAACGAGGACTTGTACGGATTCAACATCGGTTACAGGATTACGTACACCGATCGTCGATAGCGATTTCGAGGCGGGGCGGAGTCGGTGGACCTTCAGCCGTTCCGCCCCGCCTGAAGAGTATTCTTCGACATCCTCCAGAATATTCTCTACGATTCGCCTGCCGCTGTTTGCCTCCCTCAAAAAGACATGAACGTTTACAGCATGTTACCTGTCGCTTGAAAAGTGGCACGCCGGGTGCTTTGCATGTCCTCAGGGCAAGAGGAATGGAGGGCATGTCATGAGCCGGACAAACACTCTTCGATTCGCACTCCTGATCGCGCTCGGCCTCTCGGCTTCCGCCTGCGCGAGCAATGCGGGACTCATGAAAGCGAACTCGGTTTCGGGACGGACCGACATCTTCGTGGAGGTCGCCGATGCGCCCGCGGTTCCGGTCGGTTCCACCGATCTGGAAATCGTTGCATCGGTCAAGACGCCCCCGCAGGGACACTTCCTTCTCGAGTCAGCCTCGTCGCCTCACGGGAAGCCCGGATATCCCTTTCTGTTGAACATCGACGGGCAGGCAGTCGTTTGGACGATCGACGGACAGAAAGAGACCGCGGGCGCCTATTTCGCGAATGGAACGAGGAACCCGGAGCGGGGCACGGGGGTGAAGTATCGCCTTGCCCGCCGGATCCGGCTTTCTGCGGGTGCCCACAAGGTCTTTTTCGGGCTCCCAAGAGAGGATGCCTTGAGCGAATTCGACGTGGCACTGAAGGGCGGAAGAATTTACGAGTTGGACTTCAATCCGCTCTACGCGAAGCAGCCCAAGCGGCCGAGGAATTTCGCTTCCGGCGTCGATGGCATCGGGAAGACTCTGACGGACGTGACGTTGGACCGGATAGAAGCGCCGCACTCGACGCCTGTCGGTCGTTGATCCCATATGTTGGAGCGACTCATGAAGGGGCGAATCCTGTTCATCGACGACGACCCTGCCGGACGGGAGGTCGCCCTCTTCAACCTGAAGAAAGCGGGTTACGGCGTGACCGTTGCGTCGGACGGGCAGGAAGGCCTGTCGCTTTTCAATCCCGACGGTTTCGATCTGGTCGTCACCGACTACAAGATGCCCGGCATGACCGGGATCGAAGTCCTCAAGCGGATCCGGAAGAAGGATGTCGACATTCCCGTGCTGGTCATCACCGCATTCGGGAACGTCGAGGCGGCCGTCGAGGCGATGAAGACCGGCGCGTACGATTTCATCGGGAAGCCCTTCCACCGGGACCAGCTCCTGATGTGTGTCGAGAAGGCGATGGAACGGCGACGGTTGACCAAGGAGGTCCGGACGCTGCGGATTCGCGCCAGCGGGGTAGAGCGCGACATCGTATACGTTTCCTCGGCCATGAAGCGGGTTCTCGAGGTCGCGGAAAGGGCGGCCTCGACGGACGCGAGCATCCTGCTCACCGGGGAGAGCGGCACGGGGAAGGAAGTGGTCGCCCGCCGGATTCACGTCCGTTCGAACCGCGCGGAAGGGCCTTTCGTCGCCGTGAACTGCGCTGCCATTCCCGGGGAGTTGCTCGAGAGCGAACTGTTCGGTCACGCCCGAGGGGCATTCACGGGAGCGGTCAAGGACCGGGTCGGTCGATTTCGGCAGGCGCAGGGCGGGACCCTTTTCCTGGACGAGATCGGCGAGATCCCGCTGTCGCTCCAGGCCAAGCTGCTCCGGGCGCTCCAGGAGAAAGTCGTGGATGTCGTCGGAGCGGACAAGCCCGTGCCAGTGGACGTCCGGATCGTGGTGCGACCAACCGCAATCTCCTGGACCGGATCCGGGAAGGGACGTTCCGCGAGGATCTGTATTATCGGTTGAACGTGGTCGATATACGCGTTCCGTCCCTGCGCGAGCGCCCGGAGGATATCCCGCCCCTCGTGGAGCATTTCGTGAAAGAGTTGGGCGAAGACCGCGGTGTAACGGTCCCGGAACCGGTCATGAACGAAATGAAGGCGCGTCCATGGCCCGGCAACGTACGCGAGTTGAAGAATGCCTGCGAGCGGATGGTGATCCTGTGTCGCGGGACCGAAGTCGCGCTGGAAGACCTTCCGCTCCGCCCCGGCAGTTCGGGACTTCCCGGTCCGTCGGAGTTCGCCGTCGACGACGAGTGGCCGCCGTTGCCGGCAACCGGCATCTCGCTGATCGACCTCGAGAAGCGCGTCATCGAGCGGGCGCTCCGCCTCAAGGGGAATAACATCACCCAGGCGGCGATATTCCTGCAGATCCCCCGGCATATCTTGGTCTATCGCCTTGAGAAGTTCGGGATCCGGCGCGATGTCTGATTCGAAGACGCTCGAGGGGTTGAAGAAAGACCTTCGCCCGGTGTTCTCCGCCCGGGTCATCGTGACCGCCTGGCTTCCATGCCTGGCGATCACGACGTTGCATTACCTCGTTCCCCCGCAGTTCGCCGCGGCCCACGACATCCTGCGCAGGATGTACTACCTCCCGATCCTGTTCGCCGCATTCTCGACCGGATTGCCCGGTGCGATCGCCCTTTCGGTCTTCGCATCCCTGTCTTATTTCCCGCACGCCTTCGGCGGATTGATGGCGCATGATCCGGGCGGGATGATCGAGAAGAGTCTCGAGATCGTCCTGCTGAACATCGTGGCGGTCGTGGCTGGCCTGCTGGTCGATCGCGAGCGCCGGGAACGGGAGAAGCAGGAAAAGCTCGCAGCCCGGTTGTCCGAGTCGCTGGAGGATCAGCGAAGGATGGAAGCGCAACTGATCCGGGCCGGGAAGCTCGGCGCGTTGGGCGAGATGACGGCGGGGATCGCCCACGAGATCAAGAATCCGCTCCATGCGATGAAAGGGACGGCCGAGATCGTCCGCGAAGTGACGCCGCGCGACATTCCCGAGAGCCGGATGCTCGATCTCCTCATCGGGGAAATCGACCGGCTCGGCAACGTGGCGGAGCGATTCCTGTCGTTCGCGAAACCGGCGCCCTCGGATCGGGTCCCGCTCGATTTCCGGAATGTCGTTTCCCGCGTGGTTCCCCTGGTTGACTCGCAGGCCCGGAAAGCAGGGATCGTGATCGAACCGGAGAACCGCGAGTACAAGTCGAGTCCGGTCGTGATGGGGGACGTGGACCAGCTGACCCAGATTTTCCTCAACATCGCTCTCAACGGCATCCAGGCGATGGCGCCGGCGGGCGAAGGGCGTCTTCGATTCGCCATCCGGGAGGAGAGGCAGGGGGGCAGGAAATATGTCACGCTTGCCTTGTCGAACGACGGACCGCCCATACCGGAAGACCAGCTCGAAAAGATCTTCGACCCCTTCTTCACGACCAAGGATGACGGAACCGGATTGGGATTGTCCGTTTGTTCTCGTATCGCCGATCAGCACGAAGGGATACTGGCCGTCAGGAATCTCCCGGGAAGCGGCGTCGAGTTCTCGCTCACGCTCCCCGCGGTATGAAACCTCGATTGATCGAAATTACATTTCTGTCCCACTCTCGATCCGCTCGGAACGAAACTCCCAAGTCGATCATCTGAATAGTCGAACGAAGGTTGAGGATGAGGAAGGTGCGCTGCATTAAGGAGCGCGACCCATCTGGACGTATGGCCTGTCAGCTCTTATGAATGCAACCCGTAATAACGACCCAACCGGCGGGCGATGGGCTCGCGAAAGTGGAGAGGAGATGGTAATGGCTGTGAAGAAATGGGTGATGCGCGCGATTCTCATCGTAGGGATCGCATCGGGGCTCGCCGCCTGCGGTGGCGGAGGGGGGACCGCTCCGGCCGGAAGCACCGTCACGATCCAGGGCACGGTGCCGGGGTCGGTGTTCGTGGCCGTCGACAACGATACGAACACGGAAGTCGTGCGCGCCACCGCCTCCGGAACGCCGAAGACGTTCTCGATGACGATCCCGACAGGGAAGAAGTACCGCTTCTACCTGATGGAGAACGAATCCGCCGGCTCCGGCGCTCGTGTCTACCCCTACTTTGTCGGCGCGACGAACATTTTCAATATGAGCGACAACGTCATGGGGCAGACGATCAACCTCGGTACGGTAGCTCCGGATTTCACCACCGGCAACGCGTCGTCCACCAGCAGTCCGATGACCCACGCCGGCGTCACCGGAATGGGGGCGAGCGCGGCCATGCCAGCGTCGCTCTCGAGCGCGATGTACGCGATGGACAACCTTGCGGGGACATGGCACTACAACGTCCTTTCGAGTTCCGGGACGATGAGCTGGAGCCACGGTTCCCTTGCGGTGGACAATGCGGGCATAGGAACGATGACCGGCGTCGTGCGCAACGGCGCCTCGATGCCGAATCTCGACAACATTCCCTACACGATGTCGCAAGGGGGAATGCTCCATTCGTCGGACGACAACACCTTCCAGGGCGTGATGTCGAAGGACATGAGCCTCTTCATGGCCACGTTCACCGACAACACGGGCGGATACAGCATGATGATCGCCCAGAAGCGCGGCGGTTCCTTTGCGTCGACCGACATGAACGGCACGTGGCAGTTCCACCGCATGACCGCGGCGTCCGACAACCTGACCTCCGGCTGGGCGTACGGAAGCATGACCATATCTGCCGGAAGCGGGCTGATCGGTTCGATTACGACCAGCAACGGCAGCAGCGCGGAGATCGGCCGCACCTTCACCTTCTCCATGGACGGTAGCGGCGTCATGACCGAGTCCGGGGATGCGTCCTTCAACGGCGCCATGTCGGCGGGCAAGGACATGATCGTCTCGACGGACAACGGCGCAAATGGGCCGGAGATGTGGATCCTCGTCCGGTCGGGCGCTTCCTTCACGATGGCGGACATGGCGGGCGACTGGATGATGAACGGCCTCATTGCCGGCAACGCGGGCTCGCGCGACTGGATGAACGGCCAGTCGGTCATGACCGCCGCGGGCCAGATGACCCTTCCCCAGATGATGGGGCACGGCGGCGCGATGTCCATGGCGCAGTCGACGCTCAGCATGAACTCCGGCGGCGCGGTTACGATGACGGGGATGAGCAGCGGCATGGGCGGCATGATGGGTTCCACAGTCACCCAGACGTACCACGCCACGATGTCGCCTTCGAAAACCCTGCTGGTGTCGACGTACTCGGACGGGACGGGAGGCCATCGGCTGACGGTGCAGCTGAAGTAGCGACGAGCGGTAGGGATCGGTGGAAGCCGGGTTTCGCCGGGTGGCGGAGCCCGGCTTTTTGTTCGTGTGCCAGGCTTGACCCGCAGCGCCGTGGCCGGCGCTACCCGCAGTCGTAACGCCCAGGTGGTTTCCGAACAGAGGCATCGGTCAGCCAGCCAAAGAAGTTTCTTCTGCCCTGTCGAAGGATATTCTTCAAAGGGAAAACCGCTTTCCGGAATCCGCCCGAAATATCAGTCGCAACATATTGATATCACACGATGTTGCCTCACCTGTTTCCTTGGCATGTCGGTTGCTTTTGTTCCTGATAGCTGGATTCATACCGACATCCGAAGGTGGCATTGCCATGAAAAGGGAAGCTTGGATCAAAGGCATCGTCGTCGCTGGAATCGTCGCACTCGCGTCGATCGTCGCCGCGCCATCCAGCATTGCCAGCAGCAACCGTTCCGCCGTCTCGCTTGGCGTGAAGCTCTTCGACGGGCGAACGGGACCGTGGATTTCGGAAGCCAGGTTGCAGGATTCGAAGGCGCTGACGGCCGAAGCGCGCTCGGCGGGAAAGACGGGGTCGATCTCTCCCGGAACGTACCATCTGGATCTGGTCGTCGCCCGTCTTCTCCCGAAGACGCCGCTTCCGGTCCATGGAGTGAAGGGCACGGTCATGGTCACGCTTCCGGACGGGAAGCAGATCAGCCATGAGCTTGCCTCACTAGATGGGCATCTCGGCACGGACCTGACGATGGCGCAGGCAGGTGACTACCGGTTTGCCATTCGCATCACCGAGGGAGAACAGGCGGGGACGTCGACCTTCGGATACACCGTTCGGTAGTGGACCTCGCGAGGTTGACGGCGACGCCGGATGCGATGGATCGGGAGCATCCGGCGTCGCTGTTTCCGGGGAATATCCGGCAGCTTGATGAAGATTATCCTTCAATGCGCATTCAGTCGGATGGCTTCACCAGCTCATGCTTGTCCGTAACTGACTGTAAATACGCGTGTTGTACGGGAACGAATAAATGGCACGCCGGGTGCAATGATCCCGGGAAAACGAAGTCGGGGAGGATTCCCAAGATGCACGGAGTCAAGGTTCAGAGAAAGTTCATGGTCGTCGCGGCGCTTCTCATGATCGGCTTCGCCGTATCCGCTCACGCCGGCGCCCTCGACGGGTTGTTCAAGAAATCGCCGGCCGAAGCCGCAAAAGAGGCAGGCGTGGTCGAAACGGCCGACGCGGTGAAGATCCCGCTGAAGACGCTGGATTCGGGCAAGGCGCTCTTCCTCCAGATCGAGTCCGAAGGGCGTCCCTACTACTACTTCGCGCTCAAGAGCAAGGACGGCAAGTATCACGCCTCGCTCGACGCCTGCGATGTCTGCTTCCGGGCGAACCGGGGCTACCGGCAGGAAGGCGACGATCTCGTGTGCAACAACTGCAACCAGAAGTTCGCCGCCGTGAAGCTTGGCGAGGCCAAGGGCGGTTGCAATCCCCACGCGCTCCAGCACACGGTCGAAGGGCAGTCCATGGTGATCCGGAAGGCGGACATCCTCGCCGGCAAGAATTACTTCCAGCGGAAGCGTTCCTGAAAGAACCGGACGAAGGCGAGAGGGCATCTTCATGAACATCCGTAAGCTGGCCTGGAAAAACCTGTTCCGCCGCAAGTCGCGTGCGCTGTTCACCGGCCTGGGCATTTTCCTGGGAATCGGGACGTTCGTCGCGATCTCGTCGATCACCATGCGCATGGAAGGGGCCGTCCGGGACAAGCTCGACAAGTTCGGCGCCAACATCCTGGTCACGCCGCGCACGGAACAGCTCTCCCTGGGGTTCGGCGACATCTCGCTCGGCGGGACCCAGGTGGCGCATGCGCAGTTGACCGGTACCGACGAGAAGTCGATCCGTTCGATCTCGCTTTCGGAGCGGCTCCGGATGGTCGTTCCCTACTTTCTGACTGCGGCCGACGCGTCGGGAAAGAACCTGGTGTGGATGGGGATCCGGCCGAAGGATATCGCCGAGTCCCGGCCCTGGTGGAAAGTGCAGGGGGCCGAACTGTCCGCCCCCGGCGAGATCCTGCTCGGTTCCGAGGCGGCGGTTGCGCTCGACAAGGGGCCCGGCGGAACGGTCGAAGCGGGCGGAAAGACGTTCCGGGTCGCGGGGGTTCTGCATCCGACCGGGGAAAAGGAAGACGGGATGATCATCGCCGGGCTCGACGACGTCCGTTCGCTCGCAGGCTCCCCCGACGGCGTCACCTTCTTCGAGGTGGCCGCGCTGTGCAAGGACTGCCCGGTCGAGGACATCGTCGCCGAGATCAGCACGAAGCTGCCGGGCGCCAAGGTGTCCGCGATCCGCTCGGTCGTGGAGAGCCGGAAGGCGGCCGTCGATCAGTTCCGACGGCTGGGTCTGGGCGTCTCGGCGATCGTTCTCGCGATCGGGGGGCTCATGGTCTTCGTGACGATCATGGGGAACGTGCAGGAACGCACGCGCGAGATCGGCATCCTGCGCGCGGTCGGCTTCCGCCGCCGGTCGATCCAGTCGCTGTTGTTCTGGGAAACGGGATGGATCGCGCTCGCCGCATCCGTTTCGGGAGGGGTTCTCGGGTCGGTCGCAGCTTTCGCGGGAGCACCGCTATTCGGGGCCGAGCGGGGCAGGATCGAGGTTGTCCCCATCCTGGTCGGAACGGCGATCGGTCTCGCGCTAGGGCTGCTCGGGACGGTGCCTCCCGCGCGCCGCGCTGCGTCTCTTTCCCCGATCGAAGCCATTCGAAGCCTGTGAGGGAGAAAACATCCATGTCGTTCATCACGCTCGAAAACGTTTCGATGACCTACGGTTCGAACGGAACCCGCACCACGGCCTTGAGCGGGGTATCGCTCTCGATCGGCGAGGGTGAGTATGCGGTGATCACCGGGGAATCCGGTTCCGGCAAATCGACGCTGCTCTGCCTGTTGGGAGGGCTCCAGTTGCCGACGGAAGGCAGGCTCGTCATCGCGGGGACCGACCTCTCGACCTTCTCGGCAGACAGCTTGGCCGGGTTCCGCGGACGGACCATCGGGTTCGTGTTCCAGGCCTATCACCTTCTGCCTTACCTCACCGCCCGGGAAAACGTGATGGTCCCGATGGCGACGGACAAGAAGTCATCGCGCGAAAAAGTCGAGCGGGCGGACGTGCTCCTGGAATCGGTCGGTCTCTCCGGCAAGGAAGAACGGCTGCCTTCGCAGCTCTCCGGCGGAGAATGCCAGCGCGTGGCGATCGCCCGGGCGCTGGTTCACGATCCGCCGATCCTGCTGGCGGACGAACCGACCGGCAACCTCGACAGCGCGACCGGCGACCAGATTCTCGACCTGTTCTCGGAACTGCACGGCGCAGGCAAGACGATCCTTATGGTCACGCACAACCACTGGAATATCGAGCGCGGAACGCGTTCGGTCCTCCTGCGGGACGGCCGGATCGCCGAAGACAACCCGCTCAGGCCGGTTCATCGGGCGAGTCGCCTGGCCGTCCCGGCCCAGGCGGGAGCATAGGAGCGAGATCATGGAAGTTGAAACGGGCAAGCCGGTCAGAACCACACGGAGCTGGTTCCTTTCCATCCTCGTTGCGGTTCTTCTTTCCGTCACGATGACCTGGTTTCTGAGCAAGGCGTTTCGTCCTGTAACAATCGGCAATGCCGCACTTGTCGGTGGCTGTCAGGGCGGTGGATGCTGCGGAGCCGATACCGATAAGGAAGCGAATGCAAGCACCGGGACGGTGGCCAAATGACCCCGACCCCTAGAAAGGCATCGGTTTATGCGGGCATCCCCCTCATCACCTTCCTGTTGAGCGTCGTGCCGGCGTCTGCCATGTCCGGAATGGATCACGGTGGTCATGGGGGGAGCGGATCCGGCGGGATGAACACGGGGGGCTTCGGCGGGCACGGACATGGAGCAACCGACGACCCGCAACCGACCGTATCTCGCGGATATTCCGACGTCTATTTTGGGACCCTCGGTCCCTGGCATGCCGAAGGGATCATAGAAGATCACAGGCGGGAATCGCATTCTTCGGAGCAGTCGATGGAAGCGCCTCCGACGACTTCCCGGCACATTTCCTTCGCGCTGCGCGACGACCGGAACGGCAAACCGCTTAAGGGCGCAGCGGGAAAGGTCACCGTAACCGGTCCGGACGGGCGGACGCAGGCGTATCCGATGGTTTCGGGAAATGACGGACGGATCGGAGCCGATCTCGATATGTCAGTTCCGGGTGCTCGTTACGACGTGAAGGTCGAGATCACCTCCGGGGAAGAAACCGCATCGACTGCATTCCCCTGCTGGGGAAAACAGTGAGGGAGAAATCTGCGATGAGGGTGCGCAACGAGAGGGGAGAGGCGGTTCTCCTGGTTCTGATGGGCGTCATGATGCTCGGAATGGCCGGGATGTGGTTATTCGGGCACGATAGTTATATGATGCACACAGGCGGCGGAACGCACCATCAAGTCGAAAGCACGAAACCGGAAAAGGCATCGCGCTCCGAAGTTGCCCCTCATCCCGAGACGATGAAGATGGGGCCGCATGAAGACTCGGAATCCCCATCCGACATAAAGGAGCAGAACGTCCACGAATAGTCGAGGAAAATGCTGCCTGGAGGAACCCACGGATGGTCCGGGTATTTTCGGTGTACCGGGTGGACCGGACAACGGGTCTTACGGAAGCCGTCGGATGCATCCTCGAACGGCGAGACAAGGACAGGCATCGTCCCCTCCGATCGCAACTGGCCGTCGAGGCGCGCAGCGTTTTCGGTCTGGACGATGACGAATGCATCCGGATCGTCCCGGAACACCCTGTAGACACGGAGAGAACGGAAGAAACAACATTGTCGTTCGGCAGGATCACGATCATTTCCCGGTAAGGGATATATCAGGGATCGGAGCCCCTTAAGGGCGCGTGGAAATTACCGGATCACTCGGATGGTGGTTAAAGAATTGTCATGGATAATCCGAATAAAACGTTATGACGACCAGCACCGATCCGCCCGTTGAGATGACGGCGATGGAGAGGAGAACGAAAACGATGTCCAATGATAGGCACAAGTCGCGGGGTCCGAGTCCGGAGAGGATCGTCGCGCGTTTCACGGTTGCGGCGCTGGCCGCCCTCGTCCTGATCTCGATGGGCGGAGGTGCCCGTGCTGCGGAGACGGGTCCGACGGAAGCGCTCGACCGGAAGGTCGCGCAGGGGCCGACGCCGGCCGACATCGCGTCCTATGCATACCAGGCCAACCCCATGATCCAGGCTGCTCGCTCCCGCTGGCGCGCGACGGCCGAGAAGTACCGGATCGACACTTCCTGGGACAACCCCGAACTCATGGTCGAAGGGATGCGCATGGTCGGATCGCAGGGAATGGCGACCGCGACCGACGCCAACGGCATGCCGGTTGCCGGGAGCCAGCCTTCCTCCCCGAAGAACGACTGGACGGTCCGGCTGACCCAGCCGATCCCTCTGCCCGGCAAGCTGGGACGCGCAGGCGACATCGCGCAGGCCGACGCGCGGATCGCGAGGTTTCAGCTCGACGCGGCGGTCCGCGACGTTCTGGTCCAGCTCCGGGAGTCTTATCACGAACTGCTCTACCTCCGCGATGCGAAGCGGATCGCGGAGCAGAACAAGGAACTGCTGGATCAGTTGCGCAAGGTCGGCGAGGGCGCCTATGCGATGAACCGGGCCGCGCTGGTCGACGTGATGAAGGCGCAGGCGCAGTCCGGGCAGCTTCTCTACGACGGGCTGCTCCTCGACGAACTCGAAAAGACAGAGAAGACGCGTATGAACGGCCTGCTCAATCGTCCCGCCGAGGCTGCGATCGGTCCTCCCGCCGACGTCCCCGTCCGTCCGCTGGCCTACACCATCGACGAGATCCAGTCCGCCGCGGGAACGAACCTCGAGGAGAACCGGATCGCGCAAGCCAATGTCGAGAAGGCGCAGTCGATGCTGTCGCTCACGCGGTACGAGACGCTGCCCGAGTTCAGCCTCGGCGGCTCCTACGGCACCGATCGGGGCGACAAGCAGGTCGGCGTCCAGGTGGGCGTGATGCTCCCGATCTGGTACGGCAAGAACGCGGGGCGCCTGGGCGCGGCTCGGGCCGATGTCGAGACGATGCAGGCGATGAAGACTTCCCAGGTCAACGAGACGCGCACGATTGTTCGTGACACGTTCTTCCGCCTCCAGAATGCCGACCGGTTGGTTAGGCTCTACCGGGACGACCTGGTTCCTCAAGCTTCGAGGGCGATCGAGAGTGCCGAGACGCTCTACAAGCAGGGACAGGGAGCTTTCAGCGATTACGTCGAGACGCAGTCGACTTTCTATTCCTTCCAGCTTTCGCTGGCGCGCGCGAAGGCCGATTACGGGAAGTGGCTCGCGCGGTTGGAAAAACTCGCCGGCAAATCGTTGGCCGACCGGGAGGTGGCCAAATGAACACACGTATTGTCTTGACCGCATCGGCGGTGCTTCTTTGGGCGGCCCGGGCGCTGGCGGGATATTCGGAACTTTCGAAGGAGATCGAAGGGTACCAGCCCCCGGCGCTCTACCGCTCCCAAGTGTCCAACCCCCCGGTTTCCGATAACGCGCCGGCGACCGCGGATGAGTTCGATGCGCAGATCGGCAAACTCCGCGAGCTTTCGGCGCGGTGGGAGAAGTCGCTTTCCGCCCCCGCCGCCTCCGAGTCGTTCCTCGTGCCCGATCCGGCGCGGCTTGCCCGCTTGAAAGACGTGGCATCCGACAACGCCGCGACGGAGGTGGCGCTTGCCGATGGTTTCGCTCTGGCCGACCACGAGACGCTGGCGCTGCTGCGCAACCCGGGCGTGGCCTCGAAGGCGCGCGATGTCCGTGCGGCGATCGAGGGCTATTCCCAGGTCGAGAACCTCGACACGATCCTGCGGCGCTACAGCGCGTTCACCGCGAGCCTGATGACGGGCGTCGGCCCCATGGATTCCCCCGAGGCGATGGTGCGCTCACGTTTCCCCTTCCCGGGCGTGCTGGCGCTCAAGGGCGAAGTCGTGACGATGGAAACCACCGCGGCGCGCGAGAACCTTGAGGCCGCCCGCCGCAAGGCGGTCACGTCGGTGAACAAGGCGTACCGGGAGCTGATCTATGTCGGGGAGGCCAGGAAGAACACCGAGTCGATGCTCGACCTGCTCGACAACCTGAAAGGCGCCGCCACGGCCCGTTACTCGGCCGGGGAGACATCCTTCCAAAATGTCCTGAAGATCGGGATCGAGCGGGAAAAGATGAAGGAGGAGCTCCGGACGATCGTCGAGATGGGCCGGAATGCGGAGGCGATGATCCGCGAGACGCTGGCGCTCCCGCCGTCGATCCGGATCGGGGCGCCGGTTTCCGACAACGTGGAAGTTGCCGTTCCCGAACTCGGCGATCTCCAGTCGATGGCGCTGGCCGGTCGCCAGGAGCTGCGGTCGATGCGGGCGATGGTCGGGAAGATGGAGAAGATGCTCCTCATGCAGGAGACGATGGTCCATCCCGGCTTCAGCCTGAACCTGTCGCAATACGACCGGGACGAGGTGTCCCGGATCGGCGCGGGCGGCATGGGCGAAGCGAAGGAAAGCTTCCCGACCACGACCGTTGCGTCCGTCGGCGAGGGGCTTCCCAAGACGCCGATGTTCGGGACGCAGGAAGCGTATCTGCGCGAGCTGCGCCAGCGGATCGAGGGGTTGAAGGCCGACCTCCGGATGGAGGAGGCGGCGACGCTCCTCGGCGTCCGCAACGCCTGGTTCGCGCTCGACAAGGCGAGTCGGGAAGGAGCGCTCTACGGCGACCGGGTCGTGACGCTGTCGCGCAGCGCGCTGGAAGCCTCTACCCTCGGCTACTCGGCGGGCAAGGTGATGTTTGCCGACGTGATCGAATCGTACCGGGGCTGGTTCGAAGCGAACCTGGCGTTCGCGCGCAGCCGGGCCGACCGGTCGATCGCCCTGGCGGATCTGGAAGACGGGGTCGGGAAGCGGATCGTTCCGGCCGACAAACGATGAACGCATTTTCGGGAGGATCGAAATGACCGAGAACATCAACATCCCCGAAGGCCCGGCGCCAAAGAGGCGTTCTGGCCGCAAAGGGTTTCTGGTCCCGCTCGTCGCGCTCGTCGCACTGGCGATCGGCGTCGGCGGTGGCTACTGGCTGGGCGGACGCGGTGCCGGCAAAGGCAACGCCCCTCATGCCGACAACGCGGCCGCCGCGCATGTCGAGGGCGAGAAGTACACCTGCGGCATGCACCCATTCATCATCTCGGACAAGCCGGGCAACTGCCCGATCTGCGGGATGGCGCTGACGAAGATCGAGGGGAAGCCGGCCGGCGGCGCGGCGGGGACAGCTGCGAAGGCGCCGAGCGGCCCTCGGAAGATTCTCTTCTACCGCAACCCGATGAACCCGCAGGTCACCTCACAGACGCCGGCCAAGGACGAGATGGGGATGGACTACGTTCCCGTCTACGAGGACGAGACACAGGGAACGGGCGGCGGACCCGCGCTGCCGGAAGGGTATGCCAACGTGAACGTCGGGAGCGAGCGGGTGGCGCTGGCCGGCATCCAGAGCGCTCCGGCAGTGCGTGAAACGATTGCGCACCCGGTGCGCGCCGTGGGGCTCGTGGTGCCCGACGAGCGACGCGTGCGGCGCGTCCAGTCGAAGGTCGACGGCTACGTCGAGAAGCTGTACACGAACTTCACCGGCCAGGTCGTCTCGAAGGGACACCCGCTGATGTCGATCTACTCGCCCGAGCTGCTGGCGTCCCAGCAGGAATACTTGAAGAGCCGGGAGACGGCGGCGAAGTTCGCGGCCTCCCCGAGCGAAGACGTCCGGAAGCTGGGCGAGGAGCTGCTGCAGGCGTCGAGGCGTCGGCTGGAGCTGTTCGACGTGCCGCCGTCCTTCATCGCGGAACTGGAAAAGAGCGGCAAGGTTCAGCGTGCGGTGACGATCAACGCACCCGTAGGCGGCTACGTCACGGGCAAGGAGATCTTCGAGGGCGGGCGCGTTGGTCCGGGCATGGAACTGCTCACCGTAACCGACCTCTCCTCGGTGTGGATCGAGGCCGATCTTTACGAGTACGAGGCACAGGCCGTCCGCGTGGGGCAGGCTGCGACGCTCGAGACGGCGGCCGATCCGGATCGCAAGCTCAGGGGGCGCGTGACCTACATCTATCCGACACTTTCTGCGGAGACGCGAACGCTGAAGGTCCGTTTCGAGTTTCCCAACCCGGGTCTTCGGCTCAAACCCCAGATGTACGCCAACGTCGCGCTCGACCTTCACGCGGTGACGGGCGTGGTCGTGCCCGATTCCGCGTTGATCGAGACGGGGACGCGCACGGTCGCATTCGTGGACGGCGGCGACGGGACGTTCGAGCCGCGGGAGCTGAAGATCGGGGTTCGGGGAAATGGCAAGGCGCAGGTGCTCTCGGGCGTGAAGGAAGGCGAGAAGGTGGCGATCCGGGCGAACTTCCTGCTCGACTCCGAGTCGAAGCTGCGGGCGGCATTGACGAAGATGACCGCTCCGGCGGGGCAGCCCAAGGGGCAGACGACGCCTCCCGCCGGCGGGCACGCTGGGCATGGAGGCTGACATGAACCCCCACGCGGGCGGCGAGCCGGGCAAGGAATCGTTCATCCAGCGGGTCATCGGCTTCTGCGCGGTCAACCGGTACCTTACGCTGCTGGCCGTCGTCGCGGCGTGCGTCTTCGCGCTCTACACCTTGAAAGAAATCCGGCTCGACGCGCTGCCCGATCTTTCGGATACGCAGGTCATCGTCTACTCGAAGTGGGACCGCTCTCCCGACATCATCGAAGACCAGGTCACGTACCCCGTCGTCACGGCGCTGCTCGGCGCGCCGCACGTCAAGGCGGTGCGCGGATTCTCCGACTTCGGATTTTCCTACGTGTACGTGATCTTCGAGGATGGCACCGACATCTACTGGGCGCGTTCGCGCGTCCTCGAATACCTCTCGAAGATCCAATCGCGCCTGCCGCAGGGGGTTCAGACCGAGCTGGGGCCTGACGCGACCGGCGTCGGCTGGGTCTACCAGTACGCGCTGATCGACAAGTCGGGCACGCAGTCGCTCGACCAGCTTCGGTCGGTCCAGGACTGGACGCTCCGCTATGCGCTGCAGTCGGTGCCGGGCGTCGCGGAGGTCGCCTCGATCGGCGGCTTCCAGAAGCAGTACCAAGTGACGGTCGACCCCAACAAACTGGCGTCGTACGGGATTCCGCTCAACATGGTGGTCGACGCGATCCGGGCTTCGAACAACGAGGTGGGCGGGCGACTGATCGAGTTTGCGGGCGCCGAGTACATGGTGCGCGGCCGAGGTTACGCGCGGCAGCCGTCCGACCTCGAGAACGTGGTGCTGAAGACGGGACCCGGCGGAGTGCCGGTGCTGATCAAGGACGTCGGGCGCGTCGCCTTCGGCCCCGAGATCCGCCGCGGCATCTCCGATCTCGACGGCAATGGCGACACCGTCGGCGGCATCGTGGTGATGCGCCACGGGGAGAACGCCCTCAACGTCATCGAACGGGTCAAGGCGAAGCTGAAGGATCTGGAACCGTCGTTGCCCAAGGGCGTCGTGTTCGAGACCACCTACGACCGCTCCGACCTCATCCACCGCGCGATCGGCACATTGAAACACGAGATCGTCGTCGAGATGGTGATCGTGTCGCTGGTGATCCTGTTCTTCCTGTGGCACATCCCGTCGGCGCTGGTGCCGATCATCACGATCCCGATCTCGGTGCTTCTCTCGTTCATCCCGCTCTACTACATGGGGGTGACCATCAACATCATGAGCCTCGCCGGCATCGCCATCTCGATCGGCGTGCTCGTGGACGGTGCGATCGTCGAGGTCGAGAACGCGTACAACAAGATCTATCACTGGGACGCGGCCGGCCGGAAAGAGGACTTCCACCACGTGCGGCTTTCAGCGCTGAAGGAAGTCGGCCCCTCGGTCTTCTTCTCGCTGCTCGTCATCGCGGTCGCGTTCCTCCCCGTCTTTGTGCTGGTCGACCAGGAAGGGCGCCTCTTCAGGCCGTTGGCCTACTCGAAGAACCTGGCGATGGGGCTCGCCGCGATCCTCGCGATCACGCTCGACCCGGCGCTGCGGATGATGTTCGCCCGGATCGACCCGTTCACCTTCAAGCCGAAGTTCCTGGCGAACCTCGCGTCGCACGCGCTCGTCGGAAAGTACTACTCCGAGGAAAAGCATCCGATCAGCCTCGCGTTGTTCAGGATCTACGAGCCGGCGTGCCGCTTCGTGCTGCGGCGCCCGAAGACGGTCATCGCGGCGGCGATCGGGATGGTGCTGCTCAGCATCCCCGTCTACCTGAAGCTGGGCAGGGAGTTCATGCCCCCCTTGAACGAAGGGACGATGCTCTACATGCCGACCACTCTCCCGGGTCTGTCGGTCGCGCAGGCGCAGGATCTGCTCGTTCGTCAGGACAAGCTGCTCAAAGGCTTCCCCGAGGTCGAGCGGGTTTTCGGCAAGGCGGGGCGCGCCGACACCTCCACCGATCCGGCGCCGTTTTCGATGATGGAAACCACGGTGGTCCTGAAGCCGCAGTCGCAATGGAGTGCGAAGGAGCGCTGGTACTCGAAGTGGGCGCCCAACTTCATCAAGCCGATCCTTCGGCCCATCTGGCCTGACCGGATCTCGTGGGACGAGCTGGTCGCGAAGATGGACTCGGTCGTGCGCTTCCCCGGTGTCACCAATGCCTGGACGATGCCGATCAAGGCGCGCATCGACATGCTCACCACCGGCGTTCGCACGCCGGTCGGGATCAAGGTGTACGGCAGCGACTTAAACGAGATCCAGCGGATCGGCGAGCACCTTGAGCACGTGATGAAGGACATCCCCGGCACGCGCAGCGTCTTTGCCGAGCGGGTGACCGGCGGCTATTTCGTAGACATCGAGCCGAAGCGGGAGCAGCTTGCGCGCTACGGCCTGACGATCGAAAAGCTCCAGGACGTGATCATGAGCGCGATCGGCGGCGAGAACATCACTACAACGATCGAGGGGCGGGAGCGTTATTCGGTCAACCTTCGCTATCCGCGGGAACTGCGGGAGGATCTCGACCGGCTCGGACGGGTGCTGGTCCCGGTAGGCGCCATGGGGGCGCAGGTGCCCATCGCCCAGCTCGCCGACGTGAAGCTCGTCTCCGGCCCCGCGATGCTGCGCGACGAGAACGGCTTCCTCGCCGGATACGTCTACGTCGACATCGCCGGGCGCGACGTGGGCTCCTACGTCGAGGAGGCCAAGAAGGTCGTCGCCTCGAAGGTCCAGCTCAAGCAGGGCTACGTGCTCCAGTGGAGCGGCCAGTACGAGAACATGATCCGCGTCCGTGAGCGGCTGAAGCTGGTCGTGCCGGTGACGCTGGCGCTCATCTTCGTGCTGCTCTACATGAACACGCGCAGCGCCTTCAAGGCCACGCTGGTCATGCTCGCGGTGCCGTTCTCGGCGATCGGGGCGATCTGGCTCTTCTACATCCTGGGCTACAACGTCTCGATCGCTGCGTGGGTCGGCATGATCGCGCTGATGGGGCTCGACGCCGAGACCGGCGTGTTCATGCTGCTGTTCCTGGACCTGTCGCACGACGATGCGATCAAACGCGGGCTCATGCGGGACGAGCACGACCTCGACGAGTCGATCATCCACGGCGCGGTCAAGCGCGTGCGCCCGAAGATGATGACGGTCGCGGCGGCGTTCATGGGCTTGCTGCCCATCATGTGGTCCACCTCGGCCGGTGCCGACGTGATGAAGCGGATCGCCGCACCGATGATCGGCGGGCTGGTCACCTCGTTCCTGCTCGAGCTGCTCGTTTACCCGGCGATCTACAAGCTTTGGAAGCGGAAGGAACTGCCTCCGGAATCGACCGCGCTTTCGGCGGAAGGATAGGAGTGTCGAATGAACTGTTGCAAGACGCCTTTATGGGTATGGGCGGTTTTCGCCGGAATCATTCTGGTGTTTGTTCTCTACGGAGTCATCGGTTCGAAGCGGTCCGTCAATCCGGACCCGTCCGTCAACGTCAACAATAGTAAAGGCAGGAATTGACGGCGCGATGCGCCGATCAACATCACGCAGGGAGGAATGGACAATGCGCAAGGGAACAAAAGCGGGACGTGTGGCGGCCTGTCTGCTTGGGCTGACTCTGATGGCGATGCCGGTCGCCGGCATGGCGATGGATCACGGCGGCATGGACATGGGCGGCATGCAGCACGACGCCAAGGCCGGCGGTCACGACATGGCGAAGATGGGCGACAAGTTGTACGACGGCAAGCTGGGCATGTGGAAGGCCGAGGCTCGCCTCATGGACATGAAGGCGCACATGGCCGCCATGCCGTCGGGGATGAAGATGGAAGGCGCAATGCCCAATTCCCATCACCTCGCCGTGACGGTTACCGACGCCAAGTCGAAGAAGACGGTGACGGAAGGAAAGGGCACGGTGACCGTGACCGGGCCGGACGGCAAGGCGGTCTAATCCGACTTCATGGTGATGCAGGGGCATTTCGGCGCGGACGTGAACCTGCCCGCTTCGGGCAAGTACAGCTTCAAGGTCGAGATCACCTCGGGCGACGAGACCGCAACGACGACCTTCACCCACAAGGTGAAGTAGCCGGAAAGCGACACCGGACGCCGGGGGAAGGACATCCTGCTTCCCCCGGCATGGAATCGGAGGAGACATGCGTCTTCAGGACATCAAGTCGATCGCGAAGGGGATGGGCATCCCGAATGTTTCCGCCGCGCGGAAGGCGGATCTCATCCGGGCTATCCAGAAGGCCGAGGGGAACTTCGATTGTTTCGGAAGCACCGAGGGCGGGGTTTGCGATCAAGCGGAATGTGTCTGGCTGAGCGATTGCCTTCCCGCCGGGAGGCAGGAAGACACGTAACGGCAAGTTCCGTTTCCTTGAAACGGGGGGAGAGATGAGAGGCAACGGTCCGCCACGCCGCACCGTGCTTTCGGCCATCGTCGGCAGCTCGGCTATTCTGTTCGCGCTGCACTGGATCACTCCGACAGGGCCTCATACGCTGCATTGGCTCCATCTCATGTTCCAGAAGCTTTATTACCTGCCGATTCTTTTCGCGGCCGCATGGCTCGGTGTCCGGGCCACGATGCTGACGGCCGCCTGGGTCAGTATCCTCCTGGGAATCCACATCCTG